>JBGMRN010000123.1:0-2062 GCA_048061535.1 Thermoanaerobaculales bacterium
CTAGCCCGTCAACGCCTGTCTGAGCAGGTAGGCCGCGACCAGCAGCAAGCCGATCACCATCCAGTACTCCCGGTTGCGCAACATGCGCTCCAGTGACCACTTCGCCGGAGTGAAGTGCTGATAGGGACGAAGGGTGGGGAAAAGGGCCGGAACCGCGTCGAAGTACCGCTGATACGCCTCACCGTGCTCCTCGAGGAGGCGGGCCGGCTCAACCCGCTCTTTGCGCCGCATGTAGCCGAACAGGAAGAACGACCAGCCCAGCACCAGCACCACCCAACTGAGGTAGTACTGCTGGTACTTGAGATTAACCATGATGACCAACCCCGTGAGGATGAGGAAGCGTCCGAGATACAGAGGGTTTCGAGTGTAGCGATATGGGCCGGCGGTCATGAGCTCCTTGGTCTTGAGGAGCAGCCCCGCCGACCAGAATCGAACGCCCTCACCGACGGCGACGAACACGAATCCGACAACCACGCTGAGGACAGTGGGCCGCGCAAAATATACGAGGACGAGAATGATCGCGAAAAGCCCCACCAGGCGCAGCGATCCGAGAACTCTGTTGTACTCGCGTTCGCTCATGTCGTTCCCCCCTTTGGAAAGACGAAGGAAATCTCAACCGGCTGGATTATAACCTCAGCGCCGCTTGCCCCGCGCCCGATCGAGCCATCCCTTGACCTTGCGCCCCCGCCGATGCCAAACCGCAGCCTCCGGACTCACCGAAGCCACCGCCGCCTCGACGTCCCCACCGGTGAAACGCGCCCGCATCCGGGCCAGGTTGACCCGATCTGACTCGCAGAATCGTTTGAAGAACAGTCGCCGAAGGGGCCATGGCCGGTTCCCAAGCACCCACGCGGTGGCAAGATCGATCACGTACAGGCGGCCGTCCTCGCTCAGGAGGACATCCCGATGGTGGAGGTCGGCCAGTGCCACGCCCCGCCCGTGGAGATCGTCGAGGATGGCCGCAAGCCGGTCGAAAACCTCCTCATCGATCATCTCCCCGGTTCTCATGCTGAGGGGCTCCGCATCCACCCACTCAGTCGCGAGGGCGAACGGTCCCAAGCGCCCGAGGAAGCGCGGCAGCCCCTCAACCCCGGCTGAGGCCCGATAAGCCTTTGCCTCACGCCGGATCAGCCAGCGGCCGAGAGTGTGCCGGACAAGGAGGCCCCGACCGGCATAGGTTTTCACCGCCGACCTGTGCTCGTCGGTCTCGTAGAAGAACACGTCCGCCTTGGTTCCATTGCGCCCCTTGAAAGATCGAACCGGCGAGATCTCGGCAAAACAGCCGGCATCGAAGGCGACACCAGAGCTGTCGCAATTATCGGCGTGTGGAATAATGTCGGACACGGTGAGAGTCTAACCGATGAATTCCGCGCACACTGCCCCGCCTCCCCCCTCAGCCGGCGGCACAGGCCCGGCTGCTCGATTGCCCAGGTTGCCCACACGAGCAGAGATCGACGACGCCGCCAAGGAGTACCTGACCCACGGCGCCCCCCACAAGGCCGACGTCTACATCATCGATCTCGGCGAAGGCGCGATGGTCGTGAAGGATTTCAGCGGCCGTTCCTGGTGGCGGCGCCTCATCGGACGGAGGGAGATCGCGCGCGAGTACCGGGCCTACAGCTATCTCGGACTGATGCCCTGCTTCCCGAGGTTCTACGGGCGAATCGATGCCGACGCTTTGGCGGTGGAGAGAATCGAAGGGGTCGACCTGGCCTTCGCCCCGGACGCCGCTGAAGCGCGGGAGGGATATCTCGAGCAGCTCAGCGAAGCGATGCGACGACTCACCGACCTCGGCTTTCTCCACCTCGACGCCCGGTCCCGAAAAAACGTCCTCGTCCGCTCGGATGGGCGAGTCGTTTTCATCGATCTGGCGGGGGCATTCTGGATCGCCCCGGGACGCCTCGGCCACCGCCTTTTCCGTTCATTCATCGCGCTTTACTACCAGGCGAACCTCATCAAGTGGGAGACCCTGCTCACCCCCGGCGGAGATCCCCGCCAACGACGGACCCCCCGCTACTACCAGGGCGCCATCGACCTCTACCGCGCCTGGAAACGGCTCAGC
>JBGMRN010000123.1:2162-9328 GCA_048061535.1 Thermoanaerobaculales bacterium
AACCCCCTCAACCCAACTCCAGCAGCGTGTGCTCCCCTGCCGCTTCGGCGAACACCTCGACGGTCGCCGGGTGGCAGGTGAAGAAGAGCACCTGCCGGGTCGCCGCAAACTCGGCAATCACCCGCACCGCCGCGCGTCGCCGTTCGTCGTCGAAGTTGACGAGCACGTCGTCCATCAGGACCGGGAGGGAGGGGTGGGCGCCGGCCAGGTTTTCGATGTAGCTGAGCCGCAGCGCCAGAAAGAGCTGTTCGGCGGTCGCCCTCGACAGGTCACCCGGGTTCTTGCTGACCGAGTCCACGTCGGTGACCGAAGGAGCAAAAACGCCAAAAGGCGTCGCGAGCCGGGTGTACTTGCCGTCGGTCATGGCCGAGAATATCTCCTGTGCTCTCCGGATCACCGCCGGCTGGCGATCTCGCTCATAAACGCCGAGAGCCTCCCCGAGAATCCCTACCGCCACTGCCGTCACCGCATAGGTGTCGAGGGCTTCCTTGAGGCGTTCCAAGAGGCCGCTCTCCACCAGACGCAGCCGTGACGAGGCGCTCTCCCGGGCGCCGCGCTCGAGCAGACCATCGATGGTGGCCCGTTCTTCAAGGAGCCGGTCGAAGGCCTTCTCCGCCTCTTCGGCTCGGCGGCGGGCGCGAGCCGCCAATGCCTCGAGCTCGGCAAGCCCTCCACCCGCCTCCACCCCCGCTTTCTCGATCACCGCCCACAGCTCCTTGCGAAGGGCTTCGACCCGAGATTCCGCCTCGGCCCTCCGTTCCTCCGCCCTGATCGTTTCGGCCTCCATCCGGCGTCGACGATCCGCCGCCATCCGTGCTTCCGCCAAACGTCCACCGATCGAACGCACCCCGTGGACCACCTCCTCGAACTCCCCGTCAGCTCCGACACCGTCGGCGACGGCCCCGAGAGCTACCGCCTCGCGAATGAACTCGTCGCAGGCATTGCGATGGCGATCGATCGTCTCCTCGACCTCCCGAAGGGCATCCAGCTTGGCGCGAACCTCTCGAAGCTGGGTCAACGTTTGGCGCACGCTGGAGGGCTGCCCGGAGCCGGTTCGAAGACCGGTTTCATCCATCCACTCGATCCAACCCTGCCACACCACCTCGAGTGCCGCAGCGGCCTCCTTCGCCACCCTTTCGCAGGCGGCCGCCTCGCGTGCGAGAGAACTCTCGGTCTGCCACAAGTCGCGGCAAGACTCCAGGGAGTTCTTGATACCGATCAACTCCGCCGGACTGGGCAATTTCCCCAGATCCAGCAACGGGAGCAGAGAGGCAGCCTCGGGAGAGCTCTTCGTACGCCCGGCGTTCCAGCTCTGGATGAGGAGAGCGACAGCCAAGGCTCCTGGGAGAGCTCCCGCTATGAGGAGCGGAAGGTCCCCGAGGGCGACGCCCACCACGATGATCACAACCGCGATGGCCGCCGACACCAATCCCGGCGCCAGCGACCCGACTCGGCCGGGGGCGGCAGGCCCGAGGGCCAGGAGGCGATCCACGGCCTCCAGCCGAACACCCAAATCTCCGGCGTTGTCGATCGGCCCTGAAAGCCCGGCCGCTTCCAGAGCTTCGGCGTGCTTCGCCCGCGCTTCAGTGGCTCTGCGGGCGGTTTCGTCGCGTTCGCGGCGAGCCTCGCGAATACGCTCGGTCATCTCTTCGAGGCGGCTCTCCAGCTCCAAATCGAGGGAAAAGTCCTCGATTGCCTCCTGCGACCAGTTGCCCCCGAGCTCGGCCATCCGTCTTCGAATATCCCCGGCGATCTCACGCCGGCGGCCCTCCGCCTCGCGGAGCCGCCCAACCTCTGCAACGAAGACCTCGCACCGTGCGGCGAGACGGTCGATCGCCTCGGCACGCTCGAGGAGAGCCTCGTCGAGCTCGACTCCGGCGGCCTCGCGTTCAGAGAGCTCGGCCGCGCGCCGCTGTTCTTCGGCTTCCCCACCCTCCTCGGAGATGCGAGCGTTGAGCCTCCTCGCCTCCTCGAGAACCGCGGCCGAACGCTCCGCTTGCAGCCGCGCCTCGGTTTCGGCGATTTCAGCGGCGACGAGCTGTTCAGCAGCCCGGGCACGACGTTCCCGGTCGGCCCGGTACTGCTCTGCGACCTCCTCCAGGCTGCGTCGATCGTTGCGGGCCTTCCGCAGATCCTTGGCCAGGCGGTGGATCTCCTTGGTCCGTGCGCGCGGCGCCCACAGCGCCTCCTCTCGATCGCGCAGTTCGTCAAGAACGTCATGCGGATTGACCTCGAGACCTACCGTCGAGGCATAGAGACGCCCCTGGATGTCCTCCAAGGACCCGAGACTCGAGAGCTCGTCGAGCCCGAAACCGAAGACCGTCCGAAAAACCGTCGAGCTCACCGCCCGGGTAAGCGGTTCGAGAAAGCTGTCCCCCGGCAATTCACCTTCAGGACCGTGGATCACGGACTGTCCGCCATGCGCCCCTTCGGTGCGTTCCAGGACCCACGTCAGATCTTTGTCGGCGAAGACCAGACGGCCGCTTCTCAGATCTCCCGACGGTGTGAGATACCTCCTCTCATTCCCAGCCCTCCTCGGAAAACCGTAGAGGATATGCCGTACAAGCGAGGTCAGAGTGCTCTTTCCGGCCTCGTTGCGTCCAAGAACCAGGTTGAGGCCATCTCCAAGCTCGCCGATCGAGGTATTGCACAGACCGCCGTAACGTACCGCCTCGATCCGGCGCAGGCGCATCATTTCGCCTCTCCGGAGAGCAGATCGAGGCAGAGGTCGCGCGCGCGCTCGACGATCTCTTGGGGGGTCGCGTCCAGCTCGGGCGACGCCGCCAATTGATCGAGGAGCGGCGCCATGGCCTTCTCGACCAGCTCGGCGGCCGCTGCACCGTCGTCCGCTACCAGAGCGGCCGTGAGGCGCACGAGATCGCCCCGCAGCCCCTCTTCCTCGAGGACCTCTTCCAGCTCCAAGGCCGGTCTGGTCCGGTCGCGGATACGGTCCACCCAAATCCACGGAGTCAACTCCAACTGCTCGCCGCGAACAACCTCGAGGAAATCCGCCAGGACCACGCCACGGGCGAGATCCGAGTGTGCGGCGGACCTCCCCGTGAGGTCGCAACGAACGATCACAGGTCGATCCCCGCTTTCCCCACGCACCTGGCCACATGCCGCCGCCACGGCCTCACGAACCTCCTCGATCCCGGCCAATGCCGTCACGTCGACATCGATGTTCCGCCATCGAATTGCAGCCGTTTCGACGAACTCCTCGCGGACCCCGTCCGCACCGAGCTCGACCACGAAGCAGCCCCGGGGCCCTTCTTCGCTCGGATCGAGGCCCTGGGTGCAACCCGAGTAGACAGCCCGCGGTTGGTCGGAAACCTGTTCGGAACGGTGGATGTGGCCGAGGGCCCAATAGTCCATGCCGGCGGCTCGCAGATCATCGACGGTGCACGGTGCATAGTTGTCCCTGCCCTCGCGCTGACCCACGTTGGCGTGGAGAACCGCCACCGCCAGGGGATCCTCCGGGCTCCGAGAAAAACCGCGAGCGAGATTCTCGGTCACTCGACCGGTGGGAAAGCTCCGGCCGTAAACCACACATCGCACCTCGCCGTCCCTCACGACCTCATGGCGCTCCACGCTCGCCGAGCCGAACACGATCACCGAATCGGGCATCTCCAGCCCGGCCGACCAGCCGTCAGCCGGGTCGTGGTTTCCGTGCACGACGAACGCCTCGATCCCGGCATCCTCGAGGAGGCGCATGGATTTCTGGAACTCCAGTTCAGCCCGCAGGCTGCGCTCCGCGCTGTTGTAGAGATCTCCCGCGATGACCAGGAAATCAACCTTGCGCTCGATACACAGGTCAACCACGCGGTCAAGCGCGTCGAAAGTCGATCGAACAAGGGCCGCGGCAATGCGATCCTCCGAGGCGTCCACACCGCCGAAGGACGCATCGAGGTGGAGGTCGGAGGCGTGGACGAATCGAACGGATCGAGTCATTACTTGTTACGAGCCTTTTACAGGCCGAGAAAAATAACCGACAGGCCGGCCACCGCGATGACGCATCCGGCGGCCACGTGCATCCAACGTTCCAGGGGCCCGAGCCGCATCAGCTTCATGCCTTCCAGTCCGGCCATGGTAGCGCCGACCATCGACACCAGCGTCGCGACCGCGAAAACAGCGGCAGTGACGAGGGCGACATCCCACCGCCCCTGACTCGCCGGCAGCACAAAGAGCGGAATCAACGGCTCGCACGGCCCGAGGACGAAGATGATGAAAAGCGTCCAGAAGGTCGTGTTGGCGCCGAGTTTGCGGGTCTCGTGGTGGTGACTGTGCAACCCGTGGGTGTGGATGTGCACCTCGTCGCCGTGGACGTGCGCCTCCAGACCGGTCCGGCGACGCAACGCGTGCCGCACCCCCCAGAGGGCATAGGCGATTCCAAAGACGACGATGGCCCACGCCGCGAGACTGCCGCGGCCCGACTCGACCGTCTCGAGACTGCCCACCGCCACCCCGAAGACGATGCCCAAGCCGCCGAGAACTACCGAGGACAGGACGTGCCCGACGCCGCACGCAGTCGTGATGGCGGCGGTCTTCAGCCGACTCCAACCCCGCGCCCGAGCGAGCATGATAAAGGGCAAATAGTGGTCCGGCCCGAGCAGGGTATGGATCACACCCACGCCGAATGCCGCCGCCATCAGACTCCAGGAAAAACTCGTTGCATCCATCAGCAAATCCTCGGTATGTCAATTCCCGACAATAGATCGAGCGGTCGCTCACCGCCCACTCTCGTCTCCATCACGACGGGCGGGATTCCGGCGGTCCCGCCTTCCATGCGACCGATTACAGCGGCGCCGGCGCCCAGCGGGTGAGCGCGCAACGCCTCCAGAGCTTGACTTGTATCGTCGGCGGCAACCCAAATCAGAGCCCGGCCCTCACAGGCCAGAGCGAGTGGATCCAACCCCAGCAATTCGCAGACCGCTCCGACCTCAGGGCGCACCGGCACCCCGCTTTCGGTCAACACGACTCTCAATCCGCTGCGCTGGGCGACCTCGTGGCAAACCGTTACAACTCCCCCCCTGGTTGGATCGTGGAGGGAGCGTACTGCGGCGCCGCTCGCCATCAACATCTCGACCAGACCGGCAAGCGGAGCGCAATCCGACTGCAGCCCCGGCGCTTCCAGGCGGTGGCGATGGGCCAGGATGGTCGCGCCATGGTCGCCAATCGGCCCGGAGACCAGAATTACATCTCCCGGCCGGATCAGTGCATCCGTGAGCTCGCGGGTGGGTGGAACCACTCCGAGACCTGTGGTCACCGCGAACAACCCGTCCCCTTTGCCCCGGGGCACGACCTTGGTGTCACCGGCCACCACCGCCACGCCGGCGGCCTCCGCGGCCCTCGACGCACCCTTGACGCAGGTCTCGAGGAGGCCGCCGTCAACGCCCTCCTCGAGAATCAGGGCCCAGGTCAACCACAGGGGCCGAGCCCCGGCCATCGCGAGATCGTTGACCGTGCCGCAAATGCTGAGAAAACCGAGATCTCCGCCGGAGAAGACCGGAGGATCGACGACGAAGGCGTCGGTGGTCAGCGCCGGGCGGCCGGGCGGCATTTCGGGCAAGAGGGCCGCATCGGTCAGGGTCGCGAGGTAGGGGTTGGTGAGGGCGGGCACGAAGAGCTCCTCCACCAACTGGCGGGTCAAGCGTCCGCCCCCGCCGTGAGCCAGCAAGATCTGTTCCGGGATCTTCATCTCCCGCTCCCGATCGACCACCTTTCGTGGCGGTACCACGCAGCACAGGTCCCTTCCGAGGAGACCATGCAGGCGCCAACCGGCATTTCGGGGTCGCAGCCCGCGTCGAAAAGCGGACACTCCGGTGGATCGATGACGCCGCGCAGGACCTCGCCACAACGACAGCCAACCGGCTCGAACGGCTCCGCCACCTCGACGGGAATTCGCGATGCGTCTCGGTGATCCCACTCCGGCTTGAGCGCGAGTCCGGAGCCCGGCACCTTGCCGAAACCTCGCCAGATCTCATCGGAGGGTTCGAAGAACCGGTCGACCACCCGGCGGGCATGGAGGTTTCCGTCCGCAGTCACAACCCGGCTGTAGACGTTTCCTATCTCCACCCTGCCCTCGGCCGCCAGGCGGGCGAGCGCCAGCACTCCCTGGGCCACATCGGACGGCAAGAAACCAGCCACCACGCCGGAGACCTCGAAATCGGCGGCCAGGAACTCGAAGAGCTTCCAGCCGGTGATCACCGAAACATGGCCGGGAAGCAGGAAACCATCCACGTCGAGATCAGGATCGTCCACCAGCACCTTCATCACCTCGGGCATTGTCTTGTTGCCGGGCAGGATCTGAAAGTTGGCCACACCGTCGTTCTCGGCTTCGGCAAGGGCGCCGGTTATGGTGGGAACGGTGGTTTCGAAACCGACCGCGAGAAAGACGACGCGAAGCTCCGGATCGCTGCGCGCGAGATCGAGGGCGTCGCGCGGCGAGTACACGATCTCGACCCTCGCCCCCCGGGCCCGTGCCTGTTCGAGACTGACGGTGCTCGACGGCACCCGCATCAGATCGCCGAACGTACACACGACCGTCCCGGGCAACGCCGCCAATGCGAGCGCCCGGTCGAGGTAGTCGACCGGGGTGACACAGACCGGACACCCCGGCCCGGAAATCAACCTGATGGTCGGCGGCATCAACTTGCGCAGGCCGGCAGCGGCGACGCTGTGGGTGTGGGTCCCGCAGACCTCCATGAAGGTCAGGCGCCGATCCAGCCTCCCTGCGACCTCCCGCAGGTCGCCGAGGAGTCCGGCCATCACCTCCGGGTCGGTGTGCAGCCCCGCCCCTCTCACAGATCGACCATCGCGTCGGAGTACTCGCGCAGGAGCTCGAGCGTCTTTTCAGCCTCCTCTGCATCGACCTGACCGATCGCGTAGCCCGCGTGGACGAGCACGTACTCTCCGGCTTCGGCTTCGGGTACGAACATCAGCGAAATCGTCCGCCTCACCCCGTCGATCTCCGCCACTCCTTCGAACTCGCTCCGCTCCTTCAAAACCATCGGTATGGCGAGACACATCGATTCCCCTCCTGTCCCCGCGACGACCGCAAAGCGGACCACCGATTTCGTCGCCCCTATATCCTACAGCGGCCACGCACCTTCTTGCCGCCAAGAAAGAACAAGTCCGCGTCCGCAAGCGCAGGCCTCGCCACTTCTCGT
>JBGMRN010000124.1:0-6807 GCA_048061535.1 Thermoanaerobaculales bacterium
CGATGGATGCGGTGAAAAGGGACAACGATCCACAAAGAGCGATCCCTCTTTTCCGAGAGGCCCTTGCCCTCAACCCTCGACATGAGGACGCCCGGTATTATCTGGCGAACTGTCTCGCCGCGCAGTCCCGGGTCGAGGAGGCGATCGACGAGCTCGAAATCCTGCAACGCCTGCAACCGCAGAGCCATCGCGCCTTCAAACGGGCGGGAACGTTGCGAGCTTTCACCGCCACCAAGCCGGGCGAGATGGCGTCTGCCGAGCACGACATAAGGCGCGCTCTCGAGCTCAATCCAGAGGCTACCGGCGCGCTGCTGATGCTGGGAGAGATCGAGCTTCTGCTTGGAAGATCCAGGGCCGCCGACGAGAGTTTTGAAAAGGCGTGTCGGACCAATCCGAGGGCGGTGGGAGGCTTCTTCCTGCGCGGCTATATCGCCTGGAAAGATGGCGAAGACGCGGCGGGACGGGAGTTTTTGATGAGCGCCCGGAAGGCCCGCGGGGAGGACTGGAAACCGGAGGGCGCCGTCGCCGAGGGCGACGTGGCCAAGCGGATGCACACCGAGGAAACGCCGCTTTCCCGATTCTGGGAGTCCTGGGACGGCGAGCCCGATCCGGATACGGCCTTCGGACCTTTGGACGAGTTCCTCGAACGCTAACCCTATTTCTTCGGGTGTACCGCCACAGCTTCGGTGAAATAGGAATCCTGCCGGGTCACGGGATCGAGGATGGCGACCGAGATCTTGTAGCGGCCCGACTCGACGAGAAGCTGGGTGTCGATGCCCCAGCGTTGGCGCTTGGCCTGCTCGTAATCGGCGGCCGGCACCCGTATCTCGTGCTCCTGGCGGATCAGGTCCGACTGCTTGCCGTCGGTGTCACGAAGGGCGACGAACATCACGATCCGGCCCACGAAGTCGTCTCCCTCCGGCAGCAAGGCGATCTTGCCCAAGGGAAAGGAAACGTGGGTCGGAAGGAGCCACCGTTTGCCGCTGGCGGCCGACGGCGTTCCGGTGACCAGGTCGATTCCCATTGGGTTGTTGTCGACCTCGAAGACGAGGCTCGAAACGACCGTGTCCTGCACCCTCGTCTCGAGTGATTTCTCGACGAAACGCGAGCGGTAACGGAGGTTGTAGCCCGAAAATGCGGGATCGTCGCGGAGCTTGACCTTGACCTTGTGTACCTTGTCCCGGCCGCTGGCCTGCAGCGGATATCCGATCGAGTAGTATGTGTACATGTCCTGGGCGACCAGCCCGAGCCGGGGGCCGACGTCGTTGGTGTTGATGATGGCGACCCCCCCGGTCTCGTCGGCGAGATAGCTCAGGGAGTCGGTGAGGTTGTGCTGACCTACCGAAACCGCGAGGGGATCCTGGGAGCTCGAGTACTCGGCGGCGCCCATACTGCCCATGCTCAGCCCGCTGGCGTCGACCGCGTAGAAGGTGACGTCCTGGGCGTTGGCCGTGGCGGCCAGGTTCTGATAGAGCCGCGAGCGGTCGAAGTCGAACATCTTGTTGAGGACGCTGGAGTTCTGGCTGACTCTGCTGAGCTCGTAGAAAAGTCCCATGCCGGGAGTCATGGGCAGGCCGTTGGAAACGTAGATGATGCCCTTCTTTCCGGGCAGACCGGACAGGCCGTTGATGGTCTGGCGCAGGTGATCAAGAGTGAAGAGGAGGCGGTTGGCCTCTTCCTTGGCGTAGTTGTCGATCAGCCGGATGACCTCGTTCCACTGGGCGCCGGAACCCTGGTTCTGGCTGTACCTGGAACCCGAGCGATCCTCTTGCTCGATCTTCTTGATCCTGTCGATGATGTCTCTACGTTCGCTGTCGCGCTCGGTGCGACCGCCGGTGTGCATACGGACACTGCGCATGGCGTCCAGGACCAGCTTCGGGTCCGAGGTGAAGGGCTGCAGGACCTTGAAGGATCGCTGGTAGGCCACGACCATCATCTGCGCCGGTGGGTGCAGGCTCGTGCGGATGAAGTCGCGGGTCTGCGAAAGTACCCGGTTGCGGTCTAACGGGTCGAGGTTCTCATTGTCGATGTAGAGTACCAGGTGAATCGGCATCGCCTCCGCCGCAGGCTCCGGCTCGAGGGCCGCGGCCGGGTGGAGGGGCTCGGATTCTTGGCCTTTCTGGTACTGGGAGCGGATGATCTCCTCCGTGTAGAGCTTGAAGTTGGTGATCTCGCGTTCCTTGCCGTCCTGGAAGACCTCGAAATCCTCCTTCTTGAGATCGGTGATCGCGCGCCCCTTCTTGTCGGTAACGTAGACCACGATGTTGGCGATGGTCAACTGAAACTCGTCGACGAACGTCAGGCCGCCGATGGGACGCGGCCCTTGCGCGACCTCGTCGGCCTCATCGGCCACGCCGGGGAAGACCGGGAGCAAGAGGACAAGAATCAACAACCAAGCGGGTACGCGAGGACGAAGCAAGAGACACCTCCGGGGCGAGTTTATCAGACCAAGCGCCTGCGACCTGCGACCTGTCGCGGTATCATCGGTGACCGTGACGGAGAAGACCGCATTGCCGACCGATGAACGCCTGGTCGAGCTCGCCCTCGACGGCGACGAGGAGGCCTTCTGTGTCCTGGTGCGGAAATACCAGCGGCGACTCACCGCCTTTCTCAGCCAACTCGTGGGTGATGTTGAGCTCGCCCGTGAGCTCTCCCAGGAGGCATTCATCCGTGCCTGGTCGGCGCTTGCGCGATTCGACCCCCGATACCGGTTTTCTACCTGGCTCTTCCGGATCGCCCACAACCTCGGGATCGATCAGCTCCGTCGTCGGCGGTTGCAGACGGTCTCTCTCTCCCGCACCGATCAGAATGGTGAGGAGGTCGAGTTGGTGGTTCCGGACGCCGACAAGGACCCCCTGGGCCACCTCGAGAACACCTCCTTGGCGGCGGAGCTTCGCCATGTGATCGACGAGTTGCGGCCGGAGTACCGTGAGCTGATCCTATTGCGCCACTTTGGCGGACTCAGCTATCAGGCGATCGCGGAGTTCAAGGGTATGCCGCTGGGAACCGTCAAGAACAAACTTTTTCGAGCCCACTCCGTATTACGAAAGGCACTGGCCGAGTTCATGGATGACTCCGGCTCGTGAACGGTTCGGGTTAGGATAGAGCTGACCCGGTAAGAAAACCGGGTCGAAGGAGGCACAGGGTGGCGAAGGACTGCCAGGCGATCCAGGAGTTGCTCACCGAGATCTCGGGTGAGGTCAACCGCCTCGACGAGGCGGGGAGAGGTCACCTCGAGGTCTGCCCTGGCTGCCGCGAGGTGGCTGCCGCCGAGCTCGCGCTCGGACGTATCTTCGTCGCGGCCGTTCCGCCCGCCGACCGGTCGGTGGAGCAGGGTGTGCGCGCAGCCTTGCGGCCGATGCGCATCCGCCGACGAATCGTCGCGCTGCTTCCGGTGGCGGCGTCGGTGTTGGTCGCCATGCTCGGAGCAGTGATGGTCGGCGGCGTTCCGGGTGGAGGCTTGTTTGCGCTCTTTCCGCTTTGGTCGGCTCAGGGCTGGATGGCGCTCGCCGCCGGCGCTTCGGATTGGAGCGCGGTCGCAGCGACCGGCGCCCGGGCCGCCGGCGCCGCTCTCAACCCCTCGGTTCTCGCCGGTGCGGCACTGGTGAGCCTCCTCGGCCTCGTGGTGGTAGTGGTTGCCGCCCTGCGCTGGCAGAGGATCTCGCCGTGGCGTGGCGACGGCTGAAGCCACCGGCCTGCTGCTGTCGGCGAAGCATTGCTCCCAGTGGTGTTTTCTCGCCTCGGGGTGCTCGACGTATCGTCGAGGGCGCACTCGGCGCCGCTCTGGTCGAAGACCTCACCGGGCACGCCACCCCGCGGTCCTCGCTCCCGAATGCGGTGAGATATGCGGGCTAAGATCCTGCCGGCGGTGATTGTGCTCGCGCTGCTGAGCATCCCTTTGGTCTCCATGGCCATCCCCGGCCGAACCTCGGTGCTCTCCGATCTGCGAGTGGACCAACCCGTAGACGGCGACGTCGTCGTCTTCGGCGCCGACCTCGAGTTGGGCCCCGAAGCGATTATCGACGGTGATGCGATCGCGGTCGGCGGCGACGTGCGGGTTGCGTCGGGCGCCGAGGTGGGCCGCCACGTGGTCGCCGTCTTCGGAGAGGCTGCAACCGGGCCCGGCGCCGAGGTCGGCGGCCGGGTGCTTTCCTTTGTTTCTTTGGCCTCCCTCTCGCCCGGGTCCGGCGGCGAGCCGCGGCCACCCCGGCTCGATCTCGCGATGCGCCTTCTCACCTCGGGCGGGTGGTTGCTGGTGACGACTGCGCTTGCCTTCCTCATGCCCACCCGCATCCGGTACGGCGTGTGGGCGGTACCGGCGCTCGGTGCCAGGGTCGTTTTTCTCGGCGTGATGGTCGGACTCACCCTGGTGGCCGCGCTGGTTGCAGTGCTCGGTCTCAACCCCGCCCTCGGCGTCTCCATGGCAATGGCCGTGATGGTCGTTTTTTTCGCCGGCAAAGTGGTCGGGCTGACTGTTCTGGGCGGCTGGACCGGATCCGCTGTTCTGCGGCGATGGGTTCCCCATCCGTTGCCGATCACCGTCGAGGTCTTTGTCGGGATGCTCGTTCTGCTCGCGCTGCGTTTTCTCCCGGTTGTAGGCGGCACGCTGTGGATCGGGGTGTCCCTGACCGCGCTCGGCACCTGCGTCGCCGTTCTCACCCTGGAGACTCACGTGCCCCAGATCGGCGCCTCACACCCATAACAGCGCTACCGAAAGGTGAAGAGAGCCGAGGGGAAGAGGAGAAGAGGAGAGGAGGGCGCGGCTCAGTTCTGAGTTTTGAGTTTTGAGTTTTGAGTCTTCTTGCTCCGGTAACACCCCTCCGATGCTCGACGCGATCTTCTGCCTTCACGCTACCCGTGAGGATGCCACCCACCGACTCGCGGGATCACGCTGCCTTCCCGCGGTAGGTTGCTGCGAATCGAAGCCAGGCACCTCCGAACGAGCGCGCCCAACCGCGGGCAATACGCCGCGAAGCCCCCGATCGTCTCCTCGCGCCGTCATTCCGAACTCCGAATTCCGAACTCACAATTCACAAAATGCTATACTTCCCGTTCCCTGCGGGGAGAGGTGTGTGCGTGAAGATCGACCTATCCCGTGTCGAGCAGGAGCCCCTCGGATTTCGTGAAGCCATCGAGCTGGATCCCGAGCGGTTGGACTGCGAGCAGGTGGCCGCGACCATGACGGTCCACCTTGAGGGAAAGGTGCGTACGCAGGGACAGGTTTTCCAGGTATCGGGTCGGTGTGTTGCGTCGGGACCTTTGGTTTGTTCGCGGTGCCTCGAGCCGGTGCCGTGGAGCCTGGAAGAGCCGTTCACGGTTGCCTATCGCCCGGCGACGGTTGCGCCGACAGAGGACGAGCTCGGTTTGGAGGAGGAAGATCTCGATGTCGTGTTCCTCGAGGAAACCAGGCTTGATCTCGCCGAGTTAGCGGTGGAACAGGTTCTTCTGGCCCTGCCGATGAGGGTTTTGTGTGACGATAATTGTGCCGGCCTTTGCCCGCGCTGCGGCGCCAACCGCAACCACGACGGCGCCTGCCGCTGCGAGCCCGAGGTCGATCCCAGGTGGCAGGCCCTTGACGGGCTTGCCGATGGCGATTTGAAGAGCTGAAAATCAAACCCAGGAAACGGAGTCTGAACGATGGCCAATCCGAAACGACGTATCTCGAGGACGCGCCGCGACAAGCGTCGTTCTCATCACGCCTTGACGCCCCCGGGTCGCAGCCTGTGCAGTAGCTGCTTCGAACCCAAACCTCCCCACCAAGTCTGCCCGCATTGCGGCAGCTACAAGGGTCGCGAGGTCGTTCGGGTCGAAGAGCTCGACTAGGCCTATGGGGAAACCCATCGCTCTCGACGCGATGGGCGGTGACGGGGCGCCTCAGGTCGTTGTCCGAGGTGCCCTGGACGCCGTCACCGAGCTGGGGATGGAGGTCTATCTCGTCGGGAGGGTGCGGCGGTTGCGCCGCGAGCTCGGACGATTCCGGATGCTCCCCTCAGGAATCGAGTTGGTGGACGCCCCCGATGTGGTAGCGATGCAGGATCCTCCGCTCAGCGTGCTGCGCAGCAAGCGGAGATCGTCGCTTTCGGTCTGTGCCGAGCTGGTGCGAGAGGGTCGCGCGAAGGCCATGTTCACGGCCGGAAACACCGGCGCCGCATGGGTGGCGGCCAAGTCGGCGTTGGGCATGATCGAGGGTGTGGACCGACCTGCGTTGGCAGCCGTGGTCCCCAAGGATGAGGGCCACACCCTGGTTCTCGACGTTGGCGCGAACGTCGAGTGCAAGCCCGAACAGTTGGTTCAGTTTGCGGTCATGGGCTCCTTTTACGCGGAGGCGGTGTTGGGCGTGAAGACGCCCAGGGTGGGCTTGATGTCGGTGGGCGAGGAGGAGAGCAAGGGCGGCCCGCGAATGCGAGAGCGCAACCGCGTGCTCAAGGCGGCCGGGATCCAGTTCATCGGCAACGTCGAGGGCGGCGACGTCTTCAGCTCGTCAGTCGACGTCATCGTCTGCGATGGGTTCACCGGCAACGTGATTCTCAAGGTCGCCGAGGGGTTCGGCGAGATGGTGGTCGGCATGCTCATGGACGAGGCGCGCCAATCCCCGATGTACGGCGCCGGGTTGCTGATGGCCAAAGGGGCATTCCGCAACCTGCGGCGCAAGGTCGACTACTCCGAGTACGGCGGCGCGCCCCTGCTCGGCGTCAACGGCGCCTGCTTGATCGGGCACGGGCGATCGAGCGCCAAGGCCATCCGCAACGGAGTCCGGTTTGCCGACTCGTATGCCTCCAGCGGTGTCATCGAACGCATCGGCGAAAA
>JBGMRN010000124.1:6907-9328 GCA_048061535.1 Thermoanaerobaculales bacterium
GCATTGTTTCCGGGCCAGGGCAGCCAGGCGGTGGGGATGGGACAGGACCTCGCAGAGCGGTGGCCTCTCGCGGCAGAGGTGTTCGATCGCGTCGATCGCGGGCTGGGCAGCGCGCTCTCCGAGCTTTGCTGGCAGGGTCCCGAGGAGGATCTGCGTCTGACCGAGAACACTCAACCCGCCCTCCTGGCCCACTCGATGGCCGCGTGGTCCGTCCTCTCCGCGGGCGGACTCGAGGTGGAGGCCGTGGCGGGCCATAGTCTGGGCGAGTACTCGGCGGTGGTGGCGGCCGGCGGCCTCGGGGTCGCTGATGCCGCGCGTACCGTGCGCCGCCGAGGTCGTCTGATGCAGGAGGCGGTGCCCGTCGGGGAAGGTGCGATGGCCGCGGTGATCGGGCTTACAGATGACGAGGTCGTGGATTCCTGCCGCGAAGAGGAGAAGGCAGCGGGAGGCACCGTGGTGGCGGTGAACTTCAATTCGCCGGGCCAGGTTGTGATCGCAGGCACCGCGGAGGCGGTAGCCGGCGCCGGCGAACGGTGCAAGGCGCGCGGCGCGCGGCGGGCCGTGCCGTTGCCGGTGTCGGCGCCGTTTCACTCTCCATTGATGGCCCAGGCCCGCGAGGGGCTCGAGCCGACTCTGCGCGGTTTGGATTTCCAGCCCCTCGCCGTTCCCCTGTACAGGAACGTCGACGCGGTGGCGGTGCGCTCGCCAGAGGAGGTCTGCGCCGGACTGGTTCGGCAGGTGGATGCGCCGGTTCTGTGGTCGGAGATCATCCGTCGCATGCTGGCGGACGGCTTCGATACATTTGTCGAGGTGGGCGCCGGAAACGTGCTCTGCGGTCTGGTGCGCCGAATCGACCGGACGGCGGTCTGCTTCCCGGCGGGGACGGTGGAGACGGTGGAAAACGTGCTCAATGAGCTTCAATGACAGGTATTGAGGAGGAAGAAATGACCGAGTTCGGAGATCAGGTTGCGGTTGTGACCGGCGGCGCCCGCGGCATCGGAGCGGAAATCGCGCGGCGCCTCGCGCGGGGCGGCGCCAGGGTGGTCTGCGCTGATGTCCTGGATACTTCCGGAATCGTCCAGGAGATTGTCGGCGCGGGGGGGGCAGCGGAGGGACGAAAACTCGACGTCACCGACGGGGAAGCGGCGGCCGCGGTCATCGATGCAATCCACAGCGATCTCGGGCGGCTCGACATCCTGGTCAACAATGCCGGCATCACCCGTGACCAACTTCTGATTCGGATGAAGCCCGAGGACTGGGACCTCGTGCTCGATATCAACCTTGACGGCGTTTTCAAGGTTACCCAGCCGGCGGCGAAGCTGATGATGCGTCAGAGAAGCGGGCGCATCGTCAATGTCGCCTCGGTGGTGGGCTTGATGGGGAATGCGGGGCAGTGCAACTACGCCGCCTCCAAAGCCGGGCTGATCGGTTTCACGAAGAGTCTGGCTCGTGAACTGGGACCGCGCAACATCACTGTCAACGCGGTGGCGCCCGGGTTTATCCAAACGCCGATGACCGACAAGCTCACCGATGAGCAGCGGGATGCGTTGATCGCCAACGTCTCCATTCGACGCCTTGGAATGCCCGAAGACGTCGCCGACGCGGTTGCTTTTCTCGCCGGGCCCAGCGCCTCATACATCACCGGTGTGGCCCTCAACGTTTCGGGCGGCCTCTATATTTGAACAAAACTAGTTACGATTCCTCGCCGATTTCGCGAAGAAACCTGAAATCGGCCTCACGGGCCCGACACCGACGACGACAGGATCTCTGCGGTCTGTTTGTCGAAGCCCCGCACGACGCGTACCGGTTGCAGGTCAGCGTCGAGAACGATCAACAGGGGGATTCCGAGGTTGGTTGTGGCAAACAGGGTTTGCAGCTCTCTCGGGTCCGCCACCACCACGGGATAGCTGATCCCGAGTTTTTCCACGAACACCGGGATCTTGCCCCGATCCGCTTCCTCATCCACGCTCAAGCCCACAACCGCCACGCCCTTGCGATGGAGTTTTTCGAGCTCCGGCATCTCGCGGGCGCAGTTGCGACACCAGGTGGCCCACAGGTTGAGGACCAGCCCACGACCGTCTTTGGTGAAAGTCGAGAGCCGACGCTTGACGCCGTCGAGCCCCTCGAGCTCGATGTCGGCGACGGCGCGGTTGCGTTCGAGACCGAGGCGACGCCACGTCAGCTCCTCCTGCGAAAGCCTGTCCGGAAGATTGAAAACCTTTTCGCTTTGCGCCCAGACCTCGGGTTCGCCTTCGACGATCAGAACCCTCGATCCGACGCTCTGGCCGGCGAACCGCTGCACCGATCCCCCCGGCCAGCGCACCTCGATCCACTCGACGCCCTGGTCAGTCCCGAGGCCGAAGAGAAGGCGCGGGTCGGACTGGGAGATGAAACCCGACCCTCCGCTCAGGAGCTTGCTCT
>JBGMRN010000125.1:0-9272 GCA_048061535.1 Thermoanaerobaculales bacterium
CTGAGTCAACAAACACTTGGCGCTTCCCGTGCAACAGGATGTGCCCCGCCTCGTGGAAGAACGTGAACCAGAGAACATCCTCTCGTTTGTACCGGATACTGAGCTGAATGAGGGCCTTGTCTTTCGAAAGCCACTGGGTGGCACCGTTCGCTCTCGTCTTCGGCAGCTCCTGAACAACGACAACAGCTACACCAGCGCTGGCACAACTTGCTTGCAGAACCGGGAACACCTCGTTGAGAGGGCGCTTCGTTATCGACCTCGCCTCGTTGAGAACTTGGCGGAATGCATCCTTGTCGAATGGTCGACATTGAACACGCTGAGCTTCAATCTCCCCTTTGCGCAGCCAAGCTGTGAGAGCCCCCTTGTCGATCTCGAAAGCAGCAGAAACGCGGAATGCAGCTGCGGGTTCGCCGATCACCTCATCCCATCGATTTGGCGAGGCGACCCCGAAAAAGTTAAGAACCTCTCTGAGCTGTTCGACCTTGTCAGGACATTTCGTGATCCAACCCTTGTTGATCATTGCCCTGTACGGCACGCGGCCGAGCCACCCAACGTGCGAGAGTAACCGCTCTCGTTCTTCTATTCGCGCGAGGTTTTCCCGGTAGTTTCGCTCGAGGTTATTCCAGAACGCTGCGGGGATCCCGAGCACTCGTTCCAGCTGCAACGCTGTTTCGGGGGTGATTGCCGCCTTGCCCTGCACGATTTCGTTGATGGTTTTCTTCGGTCTGCCAGTTCGTTCAGCGAGGTTTGCCTGCGAGATTCCCCTCTCGTCCAGCACCTCCTGAAGGGTATCGCCAGGCAGCGAAACGAAGTCCGGTTCGAATTCACTTGTGGCTTTCCTACTCATGGTAGCTCTCCACTTCCAGGATGCGAATGACGGTCACAGCATCCCAATCAAGGCCACCATCTTCTAGCGCCGGGGGAGGATCCTCCGCCGGCTCGAAGATCAGTCTGAAGGGACCATCGAGAGCGATCGCGAGTGTCCCCTTCCGGTCACTGGACAACTCATGGCAATTCCCGGGCAACGTTTTCATGGTCGCCAAATTCGGGGCTGCTTGAAGCTGAAAAAGACGACGCTTCAGGATCTTGCCCCGTTCGGGGCCATGGGTTTTCATGATCGCTTTGGCTTTGGTGCAGTTTTTCCGGAGCTTGGAGGATATGAACGTGATTTCGATGTAACCCCGTTTACAAAATAACATTAACCCCAAGCATTAACATTGTCAAGTTTCCCATCGTCGAATATTGAAAGAACGAGGGCCAGTGGTCACTGGCCCTCGGTAAAACAACCACCCGCATACGGGCGAATGCGCAATCTCATTGCACCGCGCGGGTTGAAGAAAGGAGAGAACACAATGGCGAAGTCGACCCGCAACAGCGGCTGGCGATGCGCCGTGCCAGGCCGTCTATTGACGCAGTTTCGTGCGAAGCACGCCAAAATTCAGACCGGCCGCAGGGTTTTCCCTGCGGCCGGTCTGAATTTTAATCGATCACCTGCAGGTCCCTGCCGACGATCACCTTGCCGTCATAGACCTCCGCGATCTCGTCGAAGAGGTCCTGCTCGGAGGCGCCCCAGGCGAGGATGTGGTAGAGCACCACGAGCTTCGGCTTGGTCTTGGCAGCAATCTCACCGAACTCGAGGGCAGAGGTGTGGTGGGCGGCGTGGTACCGCTTCCAGCCCGGAGGCTTGAGGTCATGCTTGGCCTTGGAGTAGACCTCGTGGATCAAAACGTCGGCGCCGGCGGCATACTTGACGACGTTTGCGCTGGGCCGGGCGTCGCCGGAGATCACGATCGCAACCGAGCAGCCCGAGCGCTCGGGATCGGGGTTCGGGTTTCCGGTCCCCAACAACACCACTCGCGTTGTTCCCTCGGCCACGGCCGGATTGCCGACCAACAGCGGAGAAACTGCAACCAACAGCATGACGACGACCGTCCGAGCGCGGCTCCGATTCATGACTCTCTCCTTCTTTCTGTCCCGCATATCTCACAGTGCAGGAGCGGTGGATCGGGTTGAAGACTGGTACCATCACCTGGGCGGCCAGACCACTCATCAAAGGTGAACTGATCATGCACAGACTTCCGCTTGCGATCGTGGTTTCGGCGACAGTGCTTCTCCCGGTGGCTTCACCGGCCTCCGAGGTCTCCGAGGTTTCCCCGAAGACCGCGGCGCGGTTTGCTGCGCTGGCGCTGGAATGCGTCCATCGGGAGTACCCCAACAAGATCTCCCATGTCCTCTCCTCGGACGAGGACGTCGGGCCGCCGCGCTCTTTGACGCCGGCTTTTTCGGGCTGCTTCGACTGGCACAGCTCGGTCCACGGCCACTGGTTGCTGGCGCGACTCAGCCGGCTGCACCCCGAGGCCGACTTCGCCGAGAAGGCCCGCGCGGCCCTCGACCTCAGCCTCACGCCCGAGAAGATCGCCGTCGAGACCGCCTATCTCGCGGGGAAGGGGCGCGCGTCCTGGGAACGACCTTACGGGCTGGCTTGGCTCCTCTGCCTGGCTGACGAGCTCCACTCCTGGTCCGACGAGGACGCCCAACGGTGGGCCAAGAACCTTGCCCCACTTGAGGCCGAGGCGGCCGAAAGATTTCGCCGGTGGCTGCCGAAGCTCCACTACCCCATCCGCACCGGAGAGCACAGTCAGACCGCCTTTGCCTTCGGACTGGTCCTCGACTGGGCCGGCACCGTAGGCGACCGGGAGATGATCGAGCTCATCACGTCCAAGGCCCGGGACTTTCACATCAAGGACCGCAACTGCCCCCTGAGCTATGAGCCATCGGGCCAGGACTTTCTGTCCCCCTGTCTGGCCGAGGCCGATCTCATGCGGCGGGTCCTCGCGCCGGACGAGTTCGCCCCCTGGCTCCGGGAATTTCTGCCGCAGATCCCCGCGAGGGCGGATGCCGGTTGGCTGCCGGTGGGCGTGGTCACCGATCGCTCCGACGGCAAGCTGGCCCACCTCGACGGCCTCAACCTGAGTCGGGCGTGGATGCTCGAGGGCATCCTCGCCGGGCTCCCCGAGAATGATCCGCGCCGCCCGGCACTCCGAGCCGCTGCCGATGTTCACCGCAAGGCGGGTCTGGAGTCGGTGACCGGCGAGCACTACGAGGGAGGCCACTGGTTGGCGAGCTTCGCAACCTATCTGGTGACCGGGAAGGGCCGGTGAACAAGGCTCCACCTCACGAACACGAGGGCGGGTCCTGGCAGGTATGGATCGACACCGGGGGCACCTTCACCGACTGCATCGCCCGCGATCCCGAACGCCGACTCCACCGCTGCAAGGTGCTTTCTAGCGGCGCCCTGCGTGACCGCGTCGAGCGCATCGAAAGTAGGGATGAACTTGTGCTCCGGGGCGCTTCGAACCTCCCCCGGAGGTTTCTGACCGGATTCCACCTGGCCCGTCTCGGCAGCCACGCGGGGCTCGAGATCGTCGAGCACGATGCCGGGCGGGGTATGCTCCGCCTGGCAACAAACGTCCCTCCGAACCTTCAGGCAGGAACCCCGGTCGAGCTGCACTCGGGCGAGGAAGCCCCCTTGCTCGCTGCGCGCCTGGTGACCGCGACGCCCCGGGGCGAGCCCCTGCCACCGATCGCGATGCGCCTTGCCACTACCCGCGGGACCAACGCCCTGCTCGAGCGCCGCGGCGCGCGTTCGGTCCTCTTCGTAACGGCGGGCTTCGAGGACCTCCTCGAGATCGGCACCCAGCAGCGCCCCGACCTCTTCGCCCTCCATATCGATCGTCCCGCACCCCTTCCTGAGAAGATCGTGGGTGTGGCCGAGCGTCTCGCCGTCGACGGGGAGGTCCTGGTCTCGCTCGACACCGATTCACTGCGCGAGGCGATTGCTCGCCTCCACCATGAGGGCATCCGCTGTGCCGGCATCGCCCTGCTCCACGGCCACCGCAACCCGATTCATGAGGAGCTCATCGAGGAGCTGCTGCGCGAGGCGGGGTTCGACTACATCGCGCGCTCCAGCGTCCTGTGTCCGTCCCAGGGATTGCTGCGCCGCTCACAGACCTGCGCGGTCGACAGCTACCTCGGACCGGTCATCGGCGGTTATTTGGAGGCGGTCAGCAAGGGCTTGGGCAGCGGAAGGAAAGGCCTCCACGTCATGACCAGCGCCGGAGGCCTGGTCGAGGCGCGGAGCTTCCGGCCCAAGGACAGCCTCCTGAGCGGTCCGGCAGGCGGGGTCGTCGGCGCCGCGTTGGCGGGTCGCCGGTGTGGGCTGGAGCGCATCATCGCCTTCGACATGGGTGGCACCAGCACCGACGTGGCCCGCTTCGACGGCGATTTCGCGTACGTCTTCGAGCACACCGTGGGTCCGGTCGAGCTCGCGGCGCCGGCCCTGGCCATCGAGACGGTGGCGGCCGGTGGGGGCTCCGTGTGCCGCGTCGAGCAGGGCCATCTCGCGGTGGGGCCTGAGAGCGCCGGCGCTCAACCCGGGCCGGCCTGCTACGGCGCCGGCGGCCCGTTGACGCTCACCGATGTCAACGTACTGCTCGGCCGTCTGCGCCCGGAACGCCTTCCCATCCCGATCGACGCCGAAGCATCTCACGTGCGCCTGCAAGATCTCGTGCATACGATCGAAGAGACCGACCCAGTGGCTCCCGGCAAGGAGGAAACCCTCGAGGGATTGTTGGAGATCGCGGACGAGCGCATGGCCGAGGCGATCCGCCGGATCTCGGTGCGCGAAGGCATCGACCCCACCGGCTACGCCCTCGTCGCCTTCGGAGGCGCCGGCGGCCAGCATGCCTGCCGGGTCGCGGATCTGCTGGGAATGGAGCAGGTTCTGATGCCGGCCGACTCCGGGCTGTTGAGCGCCTTCGGGCTCGGGCACGCGGTCATCGAACGCTTTGCCCAACGCGAGATCCTCCGCCCGCTGGCCGAGGTCGAGGATCGGCTGGAACCATGGCTGACGGAGCTCGAAGGCGAGGCTGCGAGCGCCCTGGTCGAAGAGGGCGTTCAGTCCGATCAGATCGATCGCCCGCGTCGCATCGCCCAGCTGCGCTATCTCGGCCAGGATGCGAGCCTCGAAATCGAGCCCGGACCCGATACTGATCTCGGATCGGAGTTCGACCGACGCTACTTCGAGCTCTTTTCTTATCAGCCCCGGGACAGGGACATCGAGCTGGTCTCACTCCGGGTCGTCACCCGAAGCAAGCGCCGGGCCACGGATTCGAGCGGCGAAATCGACTCCGAAGCCTCGACCCCACAATCAGCGGAACGCTACCAACGGTGCTTCCTGGATGGGAAGTGGCAGGAGATTGCCTGTTTCGAGGCCGAGTCCCTGGTTGCGGGAGTCGAGATTTCGGGTCCGGCCCTCATCCAGCAGGCCCACAGCGCGTTGGTCATGCCTTCGGGCTGGTTCGCACGGGTGCTCGAAGGGAGGGACCTCCGCCTCAGCCGCGGGGATAGCGAGGACGGCGACACCCATGAGCGATTCGACCGCCCCCGGCCCCGGGCCGTCGAGCTGGAGCTCATGAGCCATCGCTTCGCCAGCATCGCTCGCGAGATGGGCGAGATGCTCCGCCGCACGGCGGTTTCCACCAATATCAAGGAACGAATGGATTTTTCCTGCACCCTGCTGGATCCGCAGGGGCGGCTGGTGGTCAACGCGCCCCACATCCCGGTCCACCTCGGCGCCATGGGTCTGTGCGTCCGCACGCTGGTCGAGCACCACCCCGTGCACGCTGGCGACGTGGTGGTCACCAACCATCCGGCCTTCGGCGGCTCCCATCTTCCTGACGTGACGCTGGTCGCGCCGGTCCACTTGGAGGGGCGGCACCTGGGATACGTGGCCTGCCGCGCCCACCACGCCGAGCTCGGCGGGATCCAACCGGGATCGATGCCGCCTCGCGCCCGGTCGCTTGCCGAGGAAGCCGTCGTCCTACCTCCGACAGCCCTGGTCGAGGGCGGGGCGCCACACTGGGACCGGATCGAGCGCCTCCTCTGCCGGGGGCCCCACCCGACGCGCGCCCTCGCGGACAACCTGGCCGATCTGCGGGCGATGCTGGCCGCGGTTGCCCGCGGCGGCGAGGCGCTCCTCCGTCTCGCCGAATCGGTCGGCTTGGACCACGTGATCGAACACATGGAGGCCCTGCGGCAGCTCGCGGCACGGCAGGTCGAGGCGGCCCTGTCCGGAACTCCGGACGGTGACTACGATGGATTCCAGCTCCTCGACGACGGGTCTCCTTTGGCTGCCCGCTTCACGGTCAAGGGCGCCCGGGCCGTGCTCGACTTCGCCGGCAGCGCCCCGGTTCACTCAGGCAACCTCAACGCCACGCCGGCGATCGTGCAGAGCGTCACGATGTACGTGATGAGGTTGTTGATCGACGTCGACCTTCCCCTCAACGACGGTCTGCTCGACCCCCTCGAGCTGCGCATCCCGGCCGGCATCCTCAACCCTCCCTTCACCGCCGACCCGAACGATTGTCCGGCGATCGTCGGCGGCAACGTGGAGACCAGCCAACGCCTGACCGACACCCTGCTCCAGGCGCTGGGCCTGGCGGCGTGCAGCCAGGGCACGATGAACAACCTCAGCTTCGGCAACGCCCGCTTCGGCTACTACGAGACCGTTGGCGGCGGCAGCGGCGCGGTCGAAGGCTTCGCCGGCGCCGGCGGCGTCCACACTCACATGACCAACACCCGCATCACCGACCCCGAGGTCCTCGAGCACCGCTATCCCGTGCGGCTGCACCGGTTCGCGTTGCGCAGGGGTTCCGGAGGCGCAGGGCGCTGGCCGGGTGGGGACGGCCTCGTCCGCGAGATCGAGTTCCTGGCGCCGTTGTCAGTCGCAATTCTCAGCCAACACCGACAGGCCGGACCGTACGGCATGGCCGGGGGTGAGACCGGCGCACCGGGCCGCCAGACCCTGGTGCGCGCCGACGGCGAACGCCGGGAGCTGGCACCGATCGACGGCTGTGACGTCGTGGCCGGCGACCGTATCGTGCTGGAGACCCCCGGCGGCGGTGGGTTCGGGATCGACGAAACGCGGGGATCGGAATGAAACGACTGCTGAACATCCTCGTCTGGTCGGTCATTGCAGCCGCCTTCATCGGCCCCGGCACTGTGACCACCGCCGCACGGGCGGGCAGCGACTTTCGATTCGCCCTCGCCTGGACGCTCTTGTTTTCGGTCATCGCCTGTCTGGTCCTCCAGGAGGCGTCCGCCCGCATCACCGTGCTGACCGGCAAGGAGCTCGGCGAGGCGATCCGAGGGCGTTTCGCGAAAAGGAGGTGGGGCGCCTCGGTGCCGATCCTGGCGGCGGTCGGCATCGTCCTCGGTTGCGCGGCCTACGAGGCGGGAAACCTCCTCGGTGGAGTTGCCGGGATGCGACTCATCGTCGGCGCCTCGCCCGCCCAGCTGACCTTGATTACCGGCGTGGCAGCGGCCGCGCTGCTGGCCACCGGCAACACGCGCTGGATCGCCCGCGTCCTCGGCGCGCTGGTCGCGCTCATGGGGGTGGCCTTCCTGGTTACCGCCGTTCGCCTGGGACCCGATCTCGGCGAGCTGCTGAGGGGACTTCTGGTGCCGCGCATCCCGGTCGGCTCGACCATCCTGGTTCTCGGGCTCGTCGGCACCACGGTCGTGCCCTACAACCTCTTTCTCGGATCGGCGCTGGCGCGGGACAGCCGCCTCGGTGAGATGCGCTGGGGCCTCGCCCTGGCAATCGGCGGAGGCGGGCTCATCTCTCTCGGGGTGTTGATCGTCGGCAGCGCGTTGGGCGGGGGGCTCGAATACGAGAGTCTGGGAGCGGTCCTCGCCGAGAGGCTGGGACCGGGCGCCGAGGTCTCCCTTGCGTTGGGCCTGTTCGCGGCAGGATTCACCTCGGCCATCACTGCCCCACTGGCGGCTGCGATCACCGCGCGTTCGTTGTTCGGTGAGGACGATGACCCGCGGTGGACGGAGAGGTCCATGCGCTACCGCGCGGTCTGGCTCGGAGTGCTGGCCACCGGCATGGCCTTCGGCATCGCCGATGTGCGACCAATCCCGGTCATCATCCTCGCCCAGGCCTTCAACGGCCTGCTGCTGCCGTTGATCGCCGTGTTCTTGTGGATCGCAATGAACGACCGCGATCTACTCGGAGAGGACGGAATCAACTCGCGCCTCCAAAATGTGGTCATGGGGGCGGTGGTGTTGGTCTGCGTCGCCCTCGGTCTGCGCGGCCTCGCCGCGGCCGTTCGTGGAGCTTTGGGGATGATCGGCTGACGCGAAAATGCAAAGGAAGGCTCGCCGAGCTTGAGAAACGGAAAATATTCATTTATAATAGATTTATGAGGATTCCGGCGAGTGTGCAAGCCCTTTTTTGGGAGTACTCGGTGGATCAGGCGCCATCCGGCGAGGGGTGGGAGAAGACGATCATCGAGAGAGTGATGCAGCGGGGTTGCTGGAAGGACATGCTCTGGTTGCTGCACACTTTCAGCCGCAGCCGGCTCCGCAGTTTTCTGGAGCAACGCGGGAAGAGAGCCATCGCGCCGAGAGAGCTGAGATTCTGGGCGACCATGTGCGGCGTTCCTGGTGATGTGCAGGACGCCTGGGTGCGGGAAGCGCGTGCCCGAGAGCGGGCTTGGCGCGGATGAGCATCCACTGGGAAGCCGCCCCGGGAGAGATGAAGAGTGTTCTGAAGTCGGTATCGGCGGCGCTCGTCGGAACCGACTTCTACCTCGCCGGCGGCACCGCGCTTGCACTTTTGGAAGGACATCGGATTTCGATCGATCTCGATCTTTTCTCGCAATCGTTCGATGATCCCGAGGCGATGCAACGAACGCTTGGAGTATTTCATCCTGACGCCGTGATTACATCGATGTCGCCACGGACGCTCAACCTGCTAGTCGAAGGTACGGGCGTGAGCTTGTTCGGGTACTCGTATCCGTTGGTCGCACCCCTTCTCCGGCTGGACGACTCCTTGATCGCATTCGCCAGTCGAGAGGACATTGCCGCCATGAAGCTGGCGGCCATCACCTCACGAGGCAGCCGAAAAGACTTCATCGATCTGTGGTTGCTCATCACGCGCTTTTGGGCGCTCTCCGACTGTCTGGAGCTGTTTCGGCAGAAGTTCGCCGCCCGCGATATTGGACACGTTGTGCGCAGCCTGACCTACTTCGATGACGCCGACGAGGAGCCACCTTTGAGAATGCTGGTTGACATCGAGTGGGAATCGGTAAAACGGGACTTGGCGGGTTGGGTTTCCGGCCTCATGAACGCGGAATCCGATTAGCCCGCAGATGCCTATCCGGTTGACTCACCACCATACAACATGTTGTATGACGTTGGTGGGT
>JBGMRN010000126.1:0-2485 GCA_048061535.1 Thermoanaerobaculales bacterium
CAATTGGCGGGTAGTATCGAGAGCGTCGAGGCGCCTTCCTGCCCGTGCTTCGCGACCGATAAATACCTGCCCCGTATATAGAGGAAGCGAAGTGCGGGCAGGAATGATGCATCGGCGATCGAATACCCTGCCGATTGTGGCGGGGTGCACTAGTGTACTCCGCCGCAACTATTGTGACGTTCCTTGGGCATCGAGGCGCCCCCCTGATCGTGCTTCGCGACCACGGCATGGTGTTGCGAATGTTCACCCGCATATCGCACCGGCTTCCTACTGCGGCCAAAGTGTGTCCATGACTGCCTTGGATCGGCGGGAAACGGCCCCTCTCGTCCATCGCAGCGGATTTATAGCAAATTATTGCCAGATAGTGAAATAGAGGGCGCGTTCGAACGCCCTCGAACACCCTCCGGCGCCACCGCCAAATCAAGGGGTTGGAAGCCAGCGGCCTGCGCCCTCCCGCGGACCAACTCGACCACCTCGGGTTCGCTGCTGAAGACCAGTCCGAGGTCGCCACCGCCCGCGCCGCTGGGTTTATACGAGCCGCCGCACTCGATCGCCATCCGGTGGAGCCGGCGATGCTCCGCGGAGAGAATCGGCAGTCCGACCACGCGGCCGAGGTCCTCGAGGCCCTGCCAGAAGGCGCCGATTGCGCCGAGAAACGCTGCGGAACAACTATCCTCCAAGGCGACGATTCCGTCTTCCGAGATCGCCCCGAGCCTGCCAAGTGTCTCTTCGACAGCTCGAGGATCCTCGCGACGGCAAACTTCAAGTCGTTTCAGAAACTCGCCGGTGCTCGCCGAGCGACCGGTCCAGATGCCGAGTACGTGGAGCTCATCCGGCATCCTCAGCGGTACTGCCGAGGACACCTGCCCGTGGTGGTCGAGCTGGTAGCGGAGGACGCCCCCGAGCAGGCTGGCCGCAATATCGATTCCCGATCCGCGGCCCCCCTGCACCCCGCGGTGCAGATTAACCAAAGCCTGCAGCCATTGGGGGTTCGGCGGCGTCTCCTCACCGGCCCACGCAACGAGGGCAGAGGCCAGGGCCACCGTGAGCGCGGCGCTGGAGCCGAGTCCCAGCTTGTCCCTTCCACTCCCGGCATCGTGAAAAAAGGCCCGGGTATCGAGAGTGGCCGCTGCCGGACTCAACCCGGCGGGATCGAGAACTCCGGCCCCGGTCAGCCCCCGCACCACCGCCTCGACCAGGCCGAACCGTTCACCCGCGTTCCTCCCGTCTTCCTCCCAGATCAGCCTTCCCCCGGGGTCGATCGAGAACTCGGCGGGCTCCGGCGCCAGGCCGGGCGCCGCCAACGACCAGCGGTCCCCTGCCGAGGGCACGATTTCCACCCGCGCCCGCCGGTCGACCGCCATCACCGCCGCCGGGGCGCCGCCAAGAACGGCGTACTCTCCGATCAGAACCAGCTTGCCCGGCGCGGACGCCCGGATCACGGCGCCACCAATCTGGCCCCTTCTCCGAGCCCGCTCGCCACGACGCGGGTGACTCCGGGTATCGCCCCCAGCTCGGCCTCCACGCGCTCGAAGGCCTCGGGAAGGCACACCGCCTTCACCTGCGGTCCCGCGTCGACGGTGAAAAAGGCCGGCACGCCCTCCTCGCGCAAACCGCGCAACCGGTGGATGCAGTCGACGGTGGCCCCGTTCCAGTAGACCAGGCCGGGACGCGAGGAGAGCATGAGGGCGTGCATCTTGAGGCAGCTCGACTCGCTGATGTCGGCCAGGGCCTCGAAGTCCCGGCGTTCCACCGCCATCCTCGCCTCGAAAAGGTCATTCTCCGAGGCCTCCACCCACGCCGCGTAGTAAGGGGACGTCTGCCGGCTGCGCTCCATTCCCTCGGTCGAGCCCACTTTCTTGGGTTCCGCCTCGGTGACCGCGACCGCAACCCGGAGCGGCCACGCCGACGGCTCGAGAACCTGGCGCGTCGTTACCTGCAGGCGGTCGCTGCCGGGCACAAAACCGAGCTCGACGAAACCACCGAAAACCGAGCGCCCGGCGGAGCCCGAGCAGCGGCGGGCGATCTCCGCGAGCTCGGCGCGGTCAATGCCTGTGCTCAGCGCCCGGTCGGCCGCCACCACCAGGGCCGCGAAGCCGGAGGCCGAGGATGCGAGGCCGGCGGCGGTCGGGAAGTCGTTGCCGCTCTCCACCACGGCGAAGTCCGTGGACCCCGTGCGGGCGCGGAGCAAGTCCAGGCAGCGCACCACGCGCTCCCGCATTGCCGGCGCGTCCCGGCCGTCGAGGAGGAAGCGATCCTCTCGGAGGCCGGGGTCGAAGCTCACCGTTGTCGTTGTGGTCAGCCCGTCGAGGGTGATCGAGAGCGACCCCACGGCGGGGATATTCAGCCCCGCGTCCCGCTTGCCCCAATACTTGACCAACGCGATGTTGGGGTGGGCGATCGCCGTCGCTGCCATGACTTTCTTGTTCACTTCAGGATACGCTCCACCACCGGATCATACATTTCCTTCTTACGGTGGGTAGCC
>JBGMRN010000126.1:2585-5826 GCA_048061535.1 Thermoanaerobaculales bacterium
CTTCAGGATACGCTCCACCACCGGATCATACATTTCCTTCTTACGGTGGGTAGCCGGTTATTGCCCGGATGCGCTCGTACATGGGCCTGAGACGGCGGTACATCTTGCGATAGACCTCGCGGTAGAGACCGTCGTAGATCGCGCGGTTGGCGGGGTCCGGTTCAAAAGTGGCGCCGATCCGGGTCATTTCGCCGACTGCGGCGGCAAAGTCCGGGTGGAGACCGACCCCGACCGCGGCGTCGATAGCGGCGCCCAGACCCGAGGCCTCGTAGACGTGGGGCCGCGAGGCCGGCAGTCCGAAGATGTCGGCGGTGATCTGCATCGCGGCATCGGACTGCGAACCGCCGCCGGCAACCCTGACCTCGGTCATCTCGACCCCGCTACGCCGCTGGCAGCGCTCCGCCCCCTCCCGCAGGGCGTAGGCCAGACCCTCGATGATGGCCCGGTAGAGGTGGGCGCGGGTGTGGACGTCGCCGAATCCGATGATCGCTCCCTTGGCCTCGGGTCCCGGTACCTTGACTCCCGGAGACCAGTACGGCTGCAACACGAGCCCCATCGACCCGGGCGGCACCTCGTTGATCAGCTCGTCGAAGAGCTCCTCGGGTTTGATCCCCCGTTCAGAGGCGATCCGCTGCTCGCGTTGCCCGAACTCGCGTTTGAACCACGAAACCATCCAGTAGCCGCGAAAAATCTGCACCTCGAGCGAGAAGGCGCCGGGCACCGCCGCCGGGTATGGAGGCAGCATCGGAACCGGCTCCACATAGCGCCGGTGGGTAGTGTTGATGGTCGCGGCCGTGCCGTAGCTCAGGCACCCCAGCCGTGGATCGAGACAGCCGGCGCCAATGACCTCACAGGCCTTGTCGGCGGCGGCGGCCACCAGCGGCAGGCCGGCCGGGATTCCGGTGGCGTCGGCGGCGGTCGTGGTGATCTCTCCCAGAATCTCACCGGGCGGCACCAGCTCGGGCAGGAGCTCACGAGCGATCGGCAGCACCTGCCACTTCCAGTCCCGCGGACCGGCCCAGCCCAGACGTTTGTAGTCGAACGGTACGTAGCCCACCTGGGACCCGACCGAGTCCACGAACCGGCCCACCAACCGGTGGGTCAAGAAGCCCGAGAGGAAAAGATACTTGTGGGTCCGCTCCCAGATCTCGGGCTGGTGGCGGCGCAGCCAGTTGGCCTCGGCCTCGGCCTGAAAATGGGCAACGGTCTCACGCATCCCCACCGTGCGGAACAGGAGCCCCCACATGCCACCGACCGGATCGAGCCCCTCGGTGCGCCGCTGGTCGAGCCAGACGATGGCGGGACGCAGGGGTTCCCCGTCGGCGTCGACGTTGATCATGGTCGCACGCTGGGTGGTGAGAGCGACCGCCGCCACCGCCTCCCTGGAAACCCGGCTCGACCGCCACAGTCCCTGGCAGGCGTCGCACACCGATCGCCAGAGGTAGAGCGGGTCCTGCTCGGCCCATCCCGGATGGTCGGAGTAGTAGGGCTCGATCTCGACCCTGCTCTTCGACACCAGCTCGCCGCGAGCATCGAAGAGCAAAGCGCGCACGCTCTGCGTCCCGTGGTCGATGGCGAGGAGATGGTCGCGGGTGGTCACGCCTCCATTATCGCCGTTCTCTGTTTGTCATGCCGGAATCCGGAGCCGACATGACAGTTTTGAGTTTTGAGTTCCTAATTCCTAATTCATCTTCGGCTACCATCTGACTGGTGATCAGGCGCTCCCACGGCCGTTGGCTCCCCGTCCTTCTCTGGGTGGCGGTGATTTACACGACCATCCCTTTCGTGCGTCGTTTGCGCGAGTTCTTCGTCGCCCGCTGGCCCGGCGAGCTCATCGCCTACGGCGTGATGGCGGTGGTGGTCGCAGCGGCCGTTGCCGGGCTCGGTTTTTTGTGGCGGCGCCGGAGGGGCATTCGCGTGGCGGACGCGCTCTGGCTCGTCGGCATCGCAACCATCCTGGTCGTCTGGACGCGCCACCTCATGGGCCAGCCCGAGGAGGCGGTCCACTTCCTCGAGTACGGGGTTCTCGGTGTGCTGCTCTATCGCGCCCTGCGCCCTCGCATACCCGACGCCACGATCTTCGCCGCAGGCGCACTGGTGGGCATCTTGGTGGGCACGGTCGACGAGGTCATCCAGTGGGTGGTACCCGACCGGTTCTGGGACTTCCGCGACGTCGCGCTCAACGGCGGCGCCTCGGTTCTTATCCAGGTTGCCCTCTGGCGCCTGGCCTCCAGGGCGACGGAGCGGGTCCGCAGACCATCCCTGCGCCTTCTCTGTCGCCTTGCCGCCGTCCAGATCCTGATCCTCACCCTCTGTTTCTCCGCCACACCGGCTCGGACCGCCCGCCTGGCCGAGCGCCTGCCGGGTCTCGCCAACCCCGCCAGCGGCACCGACGCCATCTGCGAGTACGGCCACCGCCACGCCCTCGACAACCTCACCGTATTTCGCTCCCGACTCACCTTGGCGGAGCTTGAGCACGCCGATGCGGCACGGGCGCCGGAAGTGGCGGCCGTGCTCGACGCCTCACGCCACGCCTACGGAGATTTCCTCGCGACGGTCTCGCCCGTGGACGACCCATTCGCCTACGAGGCCCGGGTCCACCTCTTCGCCCGCGACCGCAACCTCGGCGAGGGGCGCAAGCTCACCGAAGGAACCCCGGCCCGACGCGAACGCATGACCATCGCCTTTCGCGAAAACCTGATCCTCGAGTCGGTCTTCGGCACAACCCTCGAGCACTCCTCCTACCGCTGGCCGGAGCGACAACGCGCCCGAATCGAGGACGAGCAGGATCCCAAGGTCGGTTTCGTCAGCAAGGTGGGCTCACACCTGATCACCGCGGTCTCCGAAAATCACCTGCGAGCCCTGATGCTCACCCTGCTCGCCGCCCTGCTGGCCTGCGACCTCGCCCTCGGAAGAGGAACTGCTACTCGGCCTCGACCAGGAGCTCGGCAGGCGTGAAGACGTCGAACCCACGATCGAATTGGGCCAGAAACTCGACGCTGAAGATCCGGTAGGTGACCCAGAAGGGCAGTAGAATCACGGTGCCGACGTAGGGCAAGGCTACGATGCAACACGTCAGCATACACACGATGCTGAACAACATGGCGAACACCAACCCGAGCGCGATCACGAAGAGTCCGTAGAGCACGAAGGGCCACGGCCGCGACTTGAGCCAGGGCAGGAGGTAGCCCCATGCCTCGGTGGCCTTGAGGTCGAACTTGTACATGATGGGGATGACGAA
>JBGMRN010000126.1:5926-9242 GCA_048061535.1 Thermoanaerobaculales bacterium
ACTGCCATGATGATGACGAAGATCAACGGCAGCCAGACCAGAGCCTGACCGGCCTCTCTGAACGCGTCACCGGTCCCGTGCAGATTGTGACGACCGGGGAAGTCGTCGCTGTCGGCGACCCACTTCCACCCCCCTCCGCCCGCGCCGTCGGCGAGGCCGGCAAGCCATACCGAGAAGCCGAGCACGAACCACTTCGCGAGATCGAACGGCCGCCAGAGGATGAGCTTCATCCGTTCCCAGGCCCGGGTCAGTGGCTCCATGTAGGCAATATTCATCGGTCCTCCCGTCGGGGTCCCACCGATTGTAGCCCGGAGCGGCCTCGGTCGGGGGTTCCCCCTCGTGTCGTGACTGACCACCTGCGGAGGCGTCATCCACCCAGTCAAACGGGGATCTCCCGCTTTCGGTTCACGCCCGGTTTCAGAAACCGGTGGAGGAACTCCGCGAGATGCACTGGTTGGGCGCCGGTGAGTTGGGCGATCTGGTGCCGGCAGCTTGTTCCGGAGGCCACCACAGCGGTGCCCTTCGGCAGTGCTTCGATCGCCGCCACCAGCGGCGCCGCGACGTCGCACGAAAGCTGGCGGTGGGCCGCGAGCATGCCGAAGGCGCCGGCCATGCCGCAGCATCCAGTATCCAGCCAACGCGGGGAAGCGCCGGGCAGCGCCTCCAACAGACGGATGACGCCGCGAGCATCCGCCAGCGCCTTGGTGTGGCAGTGGCCGTGCACCGCCACCTCGCCCACCGGGCCGGCGAACGGCAGCGCTCCCACATCGGCTTCGAGGAGCTCGAGCACCAGGTCCTCGAAAAGCACGCAACGCGCCGCCACCTCCTCGGCTCCCGGGATCTCGAGCTGCCGGTACTCGTCGATGAAGATCGACCAACAAGAGGGCTCGAGGAAGACGATGGGCGCCGTCCCCCCCACCAACAGTCGCACATTGTGCGCACCCTGGCGGCGGACCCGGTCGAGGAGCCCGCGACTGGCCGCGGGCCGGCCGCAGCAGACCCGGCCGTCGGCCAGAGCCACCTCGAACCCGGCCGCCTCGAGCACGGCCACCGCCGCCCGTCCCACCCCGGGCTCGTGGTAGCGCACCCAGGTGTCGTCCCACAGGATCACGCGCCCGCGGGATGCGGCGCCACCGCCCCGACGACCTCGAAACCAACGATCGAAGCGCTGCCGGGCAAAGGGCGGAATCGGCGCTCCGGCGTCGAGGCCGAGCACCCGTTCGGCAAACCCACGCAGCGGACGCCAGCGGAGAAGAGGATTGGCGACAGCGGGGGCCAGAGCGCCCAACCGGCCGAAAAGGTCGGCCGCCGCGATCGCCCGGTCGAGGAGCGGGATTCCCCGCTCCCGATGACGGGCATGGAGCAGCTCGGCCTTGAGCATCGCCAGATCGACGTTGGAGGGACACTCGGTCTTGCACGCCTTGCACGACAGACAGGTCTCGAGGACCGCAGACAATTCGCTGGCGAGGACCGGCGAGCCACCCGCGAACCGCCCCTCCAGAGCCGCCCGAATCGCGGTGGCACGACCCCGGGTCGACAACGACTCCTCGCCGGCGGCGGCGAAGGTCGGGCACATCGTCGGGGATTCTTTGCGGCAACCGCCGCAGCCGTTGCACTGCTCGAGGTTGTCGACGAAAGAATCGTCGCGTTCGACCCAGGCGAAGGCGCCGGAGAAGGGCAGGTGCAGCTCGGCGCCCTCGCCCAGCCGGAGGTCCGCATCGATGCGGTAACGGCCGTCGCCGACGATCTTGCCGGGGTTCATCACGCCGCGGGGATCGAAGAGCTCCTTGATGCGGCGCGTCGCCGCCATGAGCTCGGTCCCCAGGTGGTGCTCCAGGAACTCCGTGCGAGCCATGCCGACGCCGTGCTCGGCCGCGAGCGAACCGTCGAAACGGCGGCACAGATCGGAGACCTCATCCGCCACCTGCCGCAGCTTGGCAAGGTCCTCCCCGACATGGAGGTCGAGGACCGGACGCACGTGCAGCTCGCCCGAGGCGGCGTGGCCGTAGAACGAGGCCTCGAGACCGAGGGGGTCGAGGATCTCGCGCAGCCCTGCGACGTACTCCGGCAACCGCTCTGGTCGAACGCAAACGTCCTCGATGCCTGCCACGGGTTTGGCCGGGCCCTTGCGGCTGGTGAGCAGCGACAGGCCCGCCCGGCGCAGGCCCCACACCAGCTCCTGCTCGGCCTCGCCGACGCTGGTCAGACTGCGCGCACCCAAGCGAAGGCGGCCGAGCTCGGCCAGCCGTCCGCCGTCGTCGTCGAAGAACTCCACCAGCAGCAGCGCCTCGCAGGGATCCTCGTCGAGGCCCAGGTAGTCACGCGCCGCCGCAAACGCCCGCCGGCCTCGGGTCTGCTCGAGAACAATACGGTCGATGTGCTCGACGGCGGCGGGCTCGAGATCCCCCAGCTCCACCGTCGCCTGCAGCGCATCCTCCACCGAGGCGAAGAAGAGCACGCCGAGGCTCCGCCGCTGCGGCCGCGGCACCACCTTCAGGACCGCGGAGGCGACCGCCGCCAGGGTTCCCTCACTGCCGGCCACCATCTTCGTCAGGTCGCCGGGCGAGCGCAGCGCGCGGTCGAGCCCGTAGCCCGCCCAACGCTTGACCAGGCCCTCGGGCATCCGCTCGGCGATGGCGGCGGCGTTGGCCGCGACAACCCGATCCGCCCCGTCGCGCTGATCCGGCAGGCCGTCTGATCCGCCGCCCACCCACGCCACGGTCCCGTCCGCGAGCACGACCTCGAGGGCCGCGACGTGCTCGGCCGTGGTCCCGTATACCGGCGCATGGGCGCCCGAGGAGTTGTTGCCGATCATGCCCCCGAGAGTGGCCCGCGACGAGGTCGCCACATCGGGCCCGAACCACAGTCCCCGGGGAGCGAGATGAGCGTTCAGGTGGTCGAGGACAACCCCTGCCCCGACCCGAACCGTCCCGCGCTCGAGATCAAGCTCCGATATTCGCCGGTTGTGGCGGGCGAGGTCCACCACCAGCCCGCGACCAAGAGCGCCGCCGGTCAGACCGGTCCCCGCGCCGCGGGGGGTGATCTCGAGGCCGCTGTCGGCGGCGGCGCGCAGCACCGACCCGGCCTCCTCAGCCGACCGAGGAAACGCCACCGCCACCGGCTCGAGCCGGTGAATCGAGGCATCGACCGCGTACAGACACCGGGTGATGTCGTCGGTGCGGACCTCGCAGGCGCCGGAAGCGAGGGCCTTTCGCTGAGCTGCGGTCAAAACGGCCATGATGGGATTGTAGCTGCGCTCAGTCCGGCCGCCCGGATCACGATCTTGTGGATCCCTGTGATGCGTGTCGGGAGATCG
>JBGMRN010000127.1:0-9174 GCA_048061535.1 Thermoanaerobaculales bacterium
ATCGCACGCAGTGCTTCGTTGATGGTCATTTCAGCTTTCTCCTGTTCAAATTCCTGCCGCCGCGCGGCCACCCCTGTTCGGCGATCGCGTTGTTCGAAACCGCTTCGCTCGGGGTGGCCGTGCGGCGGCAGGAATTTGAGCTCTTGAATAGTTCATGTGACGAGGCCTAGTCGATCTCTACCACGTTCTCGGGTCCCACCATTTTCAAGTACATGTAGTAGACAACCGGGATCACGCCGAGGGTCAGGGCGGTCGAAACGACGATGCCGGAGATCATGGCCAGGGCGAGGCCCTGGAAGATCGGGTCCGAAAGCATGAACGAGGCGCCGACGATGGTCGACAGCTGGGTCAGGAAGATGGGCACCAGGCGTACCGCGCCCGCCTTCACAACCGCCAGCTTGAGCGGCTCGCCCGCCTTGAGCTCGAGGTTGATGAAATCCACGAGCAGGATCGAGTTGCGGACGATGATTCCGGCCAGCGCGATAAAGCCGATCATCGAGGTGGCGGTGAAGAAGATGCCGAAGATCCCGTGGGCGGGTAGAATGCCCACCAGGGTCAGCGGGATCGGTACCATGATGATCAGGGGGGTCATGAACGACTTGAACCAGCCCACCATGAGAACGTAGATCAACACCATCACGACTGCGAATGCGATTCCCATGTCGCGGAAGACTTCGTAGGTGATGTGCCACTCGCCGTCCCACTTCATGATGTACCGGGTGCTGTCTTCAGGCAGGCTGGTGGTGATGATCTCCAGCGGCTCACCGAGGGGTGTCGTGATTTCGTCGAGCTGCTTTTTCATCTCGAGGATGGCGTAGACCGGAGCATCGAAACGCCCGGCAACCTCGCCGTACACGTAAGTTACCGGCTGCAGGTTCTTGTGGTGGCGGTTGCGTTCGCGCTCGCTGTCCACCACGGTCACCACCTCGGAGATAGGAACCATGCCGCCGTTGCTTCCGTGAACCGTCAGTTGCAGGAGGTCCTCGATATGAGCTCTCTGGGCGCGTTCGAGGCGGAGCACGATCGGTACCGGTTCGCGACTGGTGGTGATATGCGCGAGTCCGGCATCGGCGCCGTTGAGGGCGACCCGCAGGGTGCGCACGATCTGCTCCGGGGTGATGCCGGCGCGCATCGCCTTCTCACGGTCGACGCGGACCTCTACCCGCGGGCCGGTCGCCTCGACCTCCCAGTCCACATCGACGACTCCGTCAGTCGTTGCGAAGATTTCCTTCACCTTGCTCGCGACCTCGAGACGGCCCTCGAGGGTGGGGCCGTAGATCTCCGCGACCAGGGTGGAGAGCACGGGGGGGCCGGGCGGGATTTCCGCAACCTTGATGTCCACGCCGGCGGCCTGTGCGATCGGCAGCAACATTTCGCGCACCCGGTTGGCGAGGGCGTGCGATTTGTCCCCGCGTTTGTTCTTGTGGACGAAGTTGACCTGAATGTCGGCCTGGTTGGTGTTCGAGCGAAGGAAATAGTGGCGAACGAGCCCGTTGAAATTGAAGGGGGCGGCGGTGCCGACGTAGACCTGGAAGTCCGTGACCTCGGGCATCGTGCGGAAGGCGCCCGCGATTTCTCTCGCCACCGCGTTGGTTCGCTCGAGGGTGAACCCTTCGGGGGCGTCAATCACTACCTGCAGCTCCGACTTGTTGTCGTGTGGGAGCATCTTGACGGTAGTGAAGCCCACGGCGACGGTTCCCATCGCCGCGATCAACAGAGTTGCGACCCCGGCGAGGAACGAGTAGCGCAGAACCGGCCGGTCGATCAGAGGGTTCATGATGAAGGAGTAGATCCTGGAGATCTTCCCCTCCTCCGGCAGCTCGGTATCCTCCGGGGGGCCGCCGCCTTTGTCGACGCCGGCCTTCTCCGCCCCCCGGCGGAAGAGGCGGTAGGCGAGCCATGGAGAGATCGTGAAGGCGACGATCAGCGAGAACAGCATGGCGGCGGAGGCGTTGATCGGGATCGGCCGCATGTAGGGACCCATCAGGCCGCGCACAAAGGCGAGTGGCATAAGGGCTGAAATGATGGCGAAGGTGGCGAGAATGGTCGGGTTGCCGACCTCGTCCACCGCGTAGATTGTGGTCAACCTCGTTCCCGCCCACCCGAGCTTGATATGGCGATGGATGTTCTCCACCACCACGATGGCGTCGTCGACGAGGATTCCGATCGAAAACACCAGGGCGAAGAGACTCACGCGGTTGAGGGTGTAGCCGAAAAAGTACGACGCGGCCAATGTCAGGGCGAGGGTCACCGGGATCACCACCGCGACCACGGTCGCCTCGCGCCACGACAGCGTGATCCACATCAGGAGGATGACTGCGATCGTCGCGGAGTAAAGGTGCTTGAGCAGCTCGTTGGCCTTTTCATCGGCGGTGGCGCCGTAGTCGCGGGTCTTGAGAATCTCGACGTTGGATGGAATCACCCGGCCGGCAAGTCGATCGAGCATCCGGTCGAGATCGTTCACCATCTCGACCGCGTTCGTGCCGGCCTTCTTGGCCACCGCGATGGTCACTGCCGGACGGTCTATGCCGGCGCGCTCGAGGCCCTTCTCCGGGGCCGCCGGCCCGGATCCGAGCCACACGTAGGTGGAGGGTTCCTCGGGACCGTCGAAAACCTTTGCCACGTCCTTGAGATAGACCGGGCGGCCGCCGTAGATCGACACCACGAGGTCCTGTACTTCCGAAGCGCTGGTCAGGAACTGTCCCGCGTCGACCAGGATCTCCGAGTTGGCGACGGTCGTGCTGCCGGCCGGGAGCCGCCAGTTGAGACTTTTCAGAGTCCGGTGGATTTGGAGGATGGAGACGTTGAACGAGGCCAGGCGTTCCCGGTCGAAGTCGATTCGGATGACCCGCCGTTGTCCACCTATGACCCAGACCTGGGCGACCCTCGGGTGGCGGGTCAGCTCCACCTTGATTTCGTCGGCCACGCGACGCAGCTCGGGCCCGGCAGCATCCTTGCCCCACAGAGTGTAGGCAACCACCGGGACGTCGTCGATGGTACGGGGTTTGACGACCGGCGGCATGACGCCATCCGGCAAACCGTCGATTGCCGATGCGATCTTGGTGTGGACCCGAACTGCGGCCTGGTCGGGATCCGTCCCGACCAGAAAACGAACTACGATGAACCCACCGGACGGCTGAGAGATGGAGTAGATGTACTCGACGTTCTCGATTTCGTAGAGGAGTTTTTCAAGCGGTGTGATGACGCGGAGCTCGACCTCTTCAGCGGTGGCGCCGGGAAACCCCACCATGACGTCGATCATCGGCACCTTGATCTGAGGCTCTTCCTCCGAAGGTGTCACTGCGACCGCGAACAGACCGAGCAGCAGGGATGCGACGACGATCAGAGGAGTGAGCTTGGAGTCGAGGAAGGCCTGGCCGATGCGGCCGGCCATGCCGAGCCGACGCCGGGTCATCTTCAGGCGTTGCGCCTCGCGGTGGGCGCGATTGATCTCCGCCGGCGAGGGGACTTGAGTCTGAGTCCCGCTGCCATTCACCACACCGCCGTCGGTGGTGTCGTCCTTCATCGCCTCACCTCCAACGGGGTGCCGTCGGCAACCGGCCCGGGAGCGTCGGTGGCGACCATCTCGCCTGCGTCGAGACCGGAGAGGATCTCGATGCGGCCGTCAGGGAATACCCTCCCGGTGGTGACGGCGCGCGTCCTGGCGGTGCCGTCGGCGGCTCGCACCACCACCAGCTCGAGCCCGCCGCGACGGTGGATGGCTGTAGCCGGCGCCACCAGGCGATCCGAGGTCTCTCCCTGGATGCTTGCGCGGCCGCTGAATCCGGAGGGCACCTGGAGGTCCCCGAGACCGACCTTGACGGCAAAGGTGTGAGTGGCGGGATCGGCAGATGGGACGATCTCCTGAACGCGACCCGTGAGCCTGCCGAGGTCGGGGCGCGCGTCGAGCGAGATATCGATCCGGTCGTCGACAGCCACTCGCCGGATGTCGGCTTCTCGCACGGTGAGCCAGATCTGCTGCCCTTCGGTGGATTCCACGCGCACCAGCGGGCGACCGGGCGCCGCCAGATCACCTACCTCCACCAGGGTCTCGACGACGCGGGCCGCGAACGGGGCCCGAACCGCCGACTCGTTGGCCACCGAAGATGCCGACCGGACCGCTCCTTCGGCCTGTTCAACTGCGCCTCGCGCCTGTTCGAACTGCATTCTCGCCATATCCAGCTCGAGCTCGGAAGCGGCATTCTCGGCATGGAGCGCGCTGAAACGTTGGTAATTTCGTTCGGCCAGGGCGAGTCCGGCCGAGGCCTGTGCCAGAGCGCCCTGGGCCTGGGCGAGCTGACCCTCCGAAGCCTCCGGCTGGATCTCGAGCAGGATCTGACCCTTGGCGACGGTGGCGCCGGCGCGCACTTTCAGGGCCACGACGGGTCCCATGACGCGGCTCGACACGGTGGCTTGGCGGGCGGGATGCACAGTTCCACGCACCGCGATCGGCCGGTTCTCGGTGGTGGCCTCGACTGCGGCCACCGACACCAGAAGCGTCTGGAAATCGGAGTCGATTCGTTGGGGTTCGTCGTGGCTGCATGCAGCCGTGATCACGAGAGCTGAAATGGGTACCAGGGTGGCAATACGACGTATGCGGGCAGTCATGAGGACTCCTCCATGTGGGAAATAGGCGTTGCGCCGGCGACGAAGAGAAGCCGGTGAGTGCCGAGAACGACGTCGAAACGGGCGACCAATTGGCGCAGCTTGGCCTCGCGGAGCGCGGTTTCTGCGTCGAGCAGGTCGATCATCTTGTCCAGGCCTTGCTTGAAGCGGCGCTCGCGAACCCTGAGAGCCTCATTGGCCGCGGCCAGGGCGCTGGTCGCGGTGGCGTGGCGGGTGCGGGCGGTGGCGAGGTCCTGCCACGCCTGTTGCACCTCCAATCGGATTCCCTCCTCAAAGTGGCGGATGTCGGCTGCGAAGGAAGCCGTGTCATGGCGTGCAGCCTCCAGGGCCGCTGCGTCGGAACCGCCGCGGAAGAGGTTGATCTTGGCCACCGCCATTACCGAACCTGAGTGGCCGTAGCTCCCGAAGATACGGTCGTCGTAAAGGTCATATCGGCCGAGGACTGCGATCTCCGGCAGATAGCCGGATCGTGAGACCTTTTCCTCGAGCTTGCCGGCCTCCATCTGCAAGCGTGCGGCACCGAGGTCGTGACGCCCCGACAAGGCGGTTGCGATCCAGAAATCGAGATCCTCCGTGACCGGTGCGGCAGGTAGGAGAGGGGCGAGTGTCCGCGGGAGGGTCTGGTCGGCGCCCATTTGGAAGTTGAGGGACGCCTGGGCGAGACTGGCGCCGCTTTGCGCCTGGGCAAGAAGGTCATCCATCTCGGAGAGATAGACGCGGGCTTGAAGGACATCCGCTTCGAGGATCACGCCCTGGGCCGCGTACTGCTCCGCGAGCTTGACGTGTTCGGCGGTGGTCGATCGAGCCTTCTCGATCAGCCCCACATTCTCCCGAGCCTCTGCCAGATTGACGAAAGCGGAAATGGTTTCGAAGGCCACCCGTTGACGGGTGTGGAAGTAGGTTCTCTCCTTGGCGCTGGCCATCGATTCCGCCTGGCCGATCCGGGCGGCGAGCTTGCCCCCGGTGTAGACCGGTTGAACAAGCTCGATGCTGGTGATCCAGGTCGAGAGAGGGTCGGGTCGGTTGGGGTCGGAGGCGAAGAACTCGTCCTTGTCGAAACGTCGCTGGTTGAGCTGCAGCGCGAACACCTCGGCCGGATTGTTGGTGTAGCTGTAGGCCTCACTCAGGTCGAGAGCGAACCATCGATGCCCCTTGGCCTGTTCGAGACGTTGCGAGGCGGCGCCTCTTCGTTCATACGCCGCGACGATCTCGGAGTTGTTGGCGAGCGCGGCTGCGACCGCGGCGTCCAGAGTTAATCCGTAGACTTCACCAGGTCCCTGCTGCGGCCGATGCTGCACGGCATCTCGCCGCTCCGGCGACGAAACCTGGTGAGAGATGCGGGTCGGTTCCTGGGCGGCGCCGGCGGTGACCGCGGTCAGCGAGATCAGGAGCGCAAGATGTTGGGAACGCATGGGCAATCTCCTCGTACACCATATAACCATTTAGGAATATACAGAAATTCTTTTCTGCGCCAAGCCCTGCAGAACATCCTCAGAAAGTATTCACGATCCCGTGTACTCCTGCAATCGGAGGTGGGCGGTTGTCCCCTGGTCGATGCCGGGGCTCTCGAGCCCGAGGGTTCCGCCCATGAGCTCGGCGAGGCGACGGGAAATCGTCAGCCCCAACCCTGTTCCGCCGTGTTCCCGGGTCGTGGAGCCATCGACCTGGTAGAAGGAGGAGAAGACCTTCTCCAGCTCACCCGGAGCCATGCCGCTGCCGGTGTCCGCGACCGTGAGGTGCATTTCGCCGTTCTCGGCCGCGCAGGCGATGGTGATAGAACCTCCCCGCGGCGTGAACTTCATCGCGTTCGAAAGCAGATTGGTGAGGATCTGAAGGCTGCGATCCTGGTCAGCCCAGAGGATAGTGTTGGCCTCCGGGAAATTGATTCTGAAGTCGAGTTCCTTGCTTTTCATCTGATGCTGGAACAGGGACTCGATGTCCTCGAGAACGGACCGAACGGGCACCGGCTCGTGATGGACCTCGAGGCGCCCAGCCTCGATCTTGGCGAGGTCGAGGACATCGTTGATGAGGTTCAGCAGCTTTTCCGCCGACTCATGGGCGATGACCAGGAACTCCTTCTCCTTGTCCGGGTCCTTCACCGCTCCGTCAATGATCAGGCGCAGAAATCCCAGGATGGCTGTGAGCGGTGTCCGCAGCTCGTGCGAGGTGTTGGCGAGGAACTCGGACTTGAGCCGCGAAGCCTCGAACGCCACTGCGCGCTGTTCGTCCAACTCGCGGACGAGCTGGGACAGGTAGACCGACCCGCCGAGCAGGAACCCGACCTGGTTGAGCAGATTGATGTCCTCGGCGGCGAGGTCGAACGGCGAGCCCGACGTGATGACCAGGACGCCGACCGTGCGTCCCGCGGCCAACAACGGAAGGTAGGAGAGGTGTCGGATGTCGTGGGTGGTGGCGGCCCTTTCCGCCAAATGGGGCGGAACCGCAGCCGCGATGGTGGCGGCGTACGGGAAACCGTCGTCGAAGGCGAGCCAGCAGGGGTGTTTGCCCGCCCGGATGGGGTGGAGTCGATCGTCTTCGAAGGCGTCGATGCCGGGTCCGGTGCCGGCGACGAGTCGCAGTCCGCTGCCGTCCGCGAGCGGCCGGTAGAGCAGTGAGGATCGAATGGGGAGGATCTCGGCGCTCATCTCGAGAAAGTGGTCGAGGATACGCTGATCCTCGACCTCGCCGGTGACCGTCTGGGCGAGATTTGAAAGGAACGCAAGGCGGCTCTGACGCGCCTCGGCGGCTCTTCGGGCGAGCTGGAGATCGGTGACTTCGGTGGCCACGACCTGGACGAGCGTTTCGTTGACAACCGGATCGATTACCTGGTGCATCTGCATATTCAGCCAGTGCACTCCGCCCTCGGAATCCTCGGTCCGCACGACCTCCTCCCAGGAGCTCTGGTCCTCGTCGAGGATCGGCGCCACCGCTGCATGGACCTGCGGTCGATCGTGGGGGTGGATGCGTTCCAGCCATCCGGGGCCTTCGATGCCGGTGCCGAGACCGCGCGGCACCTCGAAGAGTGCGCTGGCCGCCCGGTTTGCGAAGCGGAGATTTCGTGCCCGATCGACCGACAACACGGGCACGGGAAGAGTGTCGAGAAGGATATCGGTTCGTTTGCGGAGCCTCTTGAGCCGGTCAGCGAGCGCGGTCTGCGATTCGAGCAGGGTGACGTTTTCGAGCACCGCACCGACGATGGGGGCCGTGAGGCTGAGAGCCAACAGCACATATCCCCACATGAAGGGCCCGTCATAGATTTCGTGTGACCAGGAGATTTCGAGGTGGGCAATTCCGGTCAGGAGGAATGCGGCGCCGAGCCATACCTCGCGTCGTTGGCGCCGATCACCGCCGCCGAGGAGCGGCATCCCGGCCGCCAGGATGAAGACGGTGGCCAGCCCGGCCTCGAGCGGATCGATGCTGACCACGATTGCCCGGGCGCGCAGCCATTGAAACAAGCCCCAGACGCCCGCCGAAAAAGTGAGCGCGGCAGCGGTTCGCAGGATTCGGGTTCCCGGGCTCAGACCGCCCCCTCCGCGGAAGGTCGAGAGGAGAATGGTGGCGGCCAGAAGCTGAGAGACGACCCATGAAGCTTGAACAATGGGCTGGGTGATTTCGGGTGCGAAGCCCGCCGCCTCCATCGCCAGGAGCAGCGCAAAGTGGCAGCTGATGGGGAGGAAGACATTCCTCACCTGACGGTCGAACGGGTCGCCGAGGGCCCGCCAGCGGATATTGAAGAAGAGCGTGGCCAGGGCGGCGAGGAATGCGTTGGCGCCGGCGAGAAGAAGGAACTCTGCATGGCCGCCGTTCCAGTGGATCGCATATTGAATAGCGGCGACCGCAAGCCCGAGCACCGCCACGCCGAGAACCGCGATCAGGCGGGCCCTGGGCTCTGCGAACTCGGTGGAGACGAAGGCCCGACCGGTCCTCAACACGGCAGTGCCGTTCGGTCTGTGGTGGGGGGTAGAGCCTTGTCTAGCCCGTACTTCTCACCAGATTTCGTCGCGAGGGGTACAAGGCGCCGTGCGTGTCTGCGCTCTCGCAAGGTTTGGGAGCGAAGTCGTACTTGCGGTACGTCGAGCGAGCAAATCGAGAAAGCGCCGACACGCGCTGTGCATTGTGCCCCACAGTAGAAAGATGGTGAGAAATGCGGGCTAGGCTGCATTTCTCACCAGCTTCCTGCTGCGGCCGGCGACCCACCACACCCGGCGGTGTTTTCTCGCCTTGCCGCCCTCGCCGTGAATCCCGGTGAGATATGCAGGCTGGACACGCCCCGAGTATACAGGCGGCCGATCTCGATTTTTCATGAAATATGGGTATCTTACCCGTTCGGGCGCCGTCTGAATCCGAGTCCTTGTCCGTGCCCGATGTTCAGAAGGGCGCTTCCGATTTCAACGTGGCCTTCTATCGTCGCGCTCGCCGAGAGGATGCCAGGCACGCCGATTCGTCGAAGCGCGGTGGATCGTCCGGGATGCGCCTCTGCGAATCGGGATGCCAGGAACATCGCGACGAAAGTGATCACGCGAGTTGCTTTGTGACTACTGATCATGA
>JBGMRN010000128.1:0-4293 GCA_048061535.1 Thermoanaerobaculales bacterium
CCCCGTTTCTTGTGGAAGGCAGCGTCCCTCACTCCCATGGCCTTGATGCTTTTGAGGTTGGCTTTGGAGGCGTATCCACCGTCGAAAGACGCCTTGAGTGGCGGTCGCCCGAAGATGTCGATCTGGCGTTCGAACATCGTGCCGGCGAGAGACGAATCGGCTGGGTTGCCTTCAGAGATCACACAATCGAGGATCATGGAGGAGGCTCCTCCGGTCAGTGTCACCTTGTGCCCGAACTGGGTTTCGCGGGGCGCTTTGACGATGATGTCGGTGTGCTCTTCGAAAATGGAGACCAGCTTCTCCGCGGCAGGAACCGTCTGGCCGTCGAAGACGCGACGCCGGGTTTGGTCGAGAACTTGCCTGGTCAGCGGCAAGTAGTGCTCGATCTCTCCGATAAGAGCTTCAAGTTGTATGACATCTTCGAATGATCCTGCTTTGTGTGTCCGCGCAATCTCGACAGCTGCGGTGGCAGCGGCGAAGACCTCTTCGGTGGCTTTGACAAGATCGCGGTACAGCCGCCTGCGCTGGCGTTTGCCTCGGGCTCTTGAAATTCCAATCCAGCGGCGTTTGGCACGACGCGTTCGGTTTGAGAATTTGATCTGGACGCCCAGCTCTCTGAGTGCAGTCATGAGTCGGGTCAGCACACGAACGCAGTCGAAAAGCAGCGATGAGTCGCTTGGCGGGTGGATGTTCGTCTCGGACACTGTGCTGTCAACGCGGACCTTCCGGCCCCGCTCAATCCCAGCCACATTCGCCGCGTCCACGATGATGCGGTTGATCTGCTCCAGCGTCGAGGCATTGATGCGCTTGATGTTCTCGGCCAACGTCGATCGTCTGGGGGCTTGATCCGTGAGCCCAATCTTGCAGAAGACCCGGTATGTCTGGGAGTCGGCAACGTGAAACGCCAACTCGTCGTAGCTGAAGCCGTTCATCTGCTTGATGATCATGGCGCGCAGGGCCTGCTCGCCTGTCAGGCCGGCGCTGCGCTTCGACTTGCCAGGAGAGATGTCTTGCGCCACCAGGGCTCCGAGCATAGGATGTTGATCAAGAAGGTCAGAGATGGCCTTGAGTTCTTTGGCATGCGGCAGATCGAGCCACGGCTCGGTGAGTGTCGGTTGGATTTTGTGTGTTTCGCGCATTCTTTGCTGGCCTCGCTCTCTGTAAACGGCGTAGAATCAATGTTTTGGACCAATTCATTGTACGCCAACGAGAACGAAAACTCCAGCTTTGAATGCGCTTTTTCTATCAGATAACAAAGGACTTAAGGCGGACCGGATGGGAACTAGCGAAGGGCTAGGTGTGGCCAAGGCCCCGGTTCTTGCGGGCCGGGTTCTTCTGGGAAACCTCCGCGTGGCGAAGGACGTAGTCCCACCTGAGCAAAGCTCCGTTGGGTGGTAATCGACGGCGCGGACTCGCAGCCCGCGGCTGTCCCATTTGATCGAGACTCCTCATCGGGATAATTCCCTCCCAGCCTCCCGCTGCGCCTTCATGCCGGCCATGTAGCCTTCACGGTAGCCGTACCTGTAGGCCAAGGACCACGGCGAAAGCGAGAAGACCGAGGGCCGCGAGGATGAGGAAGCGCGCCATCAGTCTCTCGGACCAATGTCAGCGGGAGCGTCAGTGGTGCCGCTCAGATCAGGCGAAGTCTGCTCCTCCGACTCTTCCTTCTTCATCCGGTGCCGAAGCGCCTGCATTTCGCGGACGAGATTTCGCATCTCTTTCACGGCCCAGAACCCAGTGAAGCGGGCTTCGACCAGATCGTAGTAGCGGCGTCTGAGTTCGGCTAGTCGGTCAGCGTCGGACATATCTGCAGGCTAGCGCGAAGCGGCCGGCTTGCGACCCCACAGATGGCGGAGGGAATGGACTACCATGGAAACAGGAGACATGCTGCGAGAGGTCTTCCGAATTCACGATCCTGTTGGCGCGCTCTCGGAACACGTTTCCATCCGGTTCTTTAGTATCGCTGGAGTTAGGCGTATTTCGAAGATCCCCATGAAGCACTTCATCACCTTAGTCGTCCTCGGCGATACGAGGAAGATTGACCTGCGACCGGAGGAGTTCGACCATATCGCGACCGCGCGACGCAACCTCCTCGTCGCGCTTAGGCTCGAGGAAAAGTTTGATCTCGTGATCGCCAATTATGTTGAGTACGAGGCCGAACTCCTCAATCTTGCCCTCCACAACACCGTTTACCGCGATTTCACTTGGTCCCACGCGAATGCCAACATTCAGACCATTAACCGGCGACTCATGAACCTCCTCTCCGCCGGTCGTCTGCTCATCGATCAGCTCAAGCACGACCTCTCCATCGTCTACGGACCATCGTCGCCTCAGGCAGAAGCCGTTGAGAGTGCCCTGAAGCAGCAGTACGAAGAGGTCTTCGCATTCAGATTCCTTGAGGCTCTACGCAACCACATGCAGCACAGAAGCCTCCCAATCCGGTCGGTGAATTTCCCAATGCGCAGAGATACACCAGACCAGCAAGAGGTAACTTGCGGCATCTTGCCCAGTGTCGATGTATCGCAACTCCGAGACGACCCCAAGTTCAAGAAGGCACTGCTCAAGGAACTCGGTTCAGATGACCGAATCGTGATCACGCCGCTTGTTCGGTCCTACGTTGATTCCGTCGGGCGCGTCCATGACACTCTGAGAAACACTCTGCGGTCGGACATCAGTCGATGGGATGAGACCATTCAAGACGCCAAATCTCGTGCACGGGAAGTCCTTGGCGGCGAGTTGGTTGGCCTCGCCGCCGTTGCTCAGAAGAGCGAGCGCGCCCGCTATTCCCAGATCGAATACATATTCGACGATTTCATTGAACGGCGAGAGGAACTCCAGAAGAAGAACCCCAGTCTTTCTCGCCATTCGGACTACCACATCTCCGGGCGGTGCAATGAGGACGCCATCTAATCCAGCAGACCCCGGTTGCTGTGCGCCCAAGTCCGCCGAATTCGAAAAGTTTCGCTCGAGATCAGCCTGCGGTTAAAAGGAGCCATCGAATGGCAAAGAGCTACAACGAAATGGACCTGGACATCCCGTGGTCATCAATGGGACCCGATACGCGAATCAGCAGAACCGGCAGGAGTATCGTGCCCATAGGCTTCTTCCCTCATGAACCACCTCCGATTCAGGCTGAACCCAAACCAACGATAAAGACGACCCAGGATTCAGATTTCGCAGATTACGTCATGGAAATAATGGGCACCGCCATTCAGGGAGAAGATGGGAAGTTCGTTACATGTGCCCACGTGATTCAAGCGATCCACGACGCCGGGGGCAATCCGGCGATATTTGCACCTCTATTTCGCGAACCTGTCGTGCTGTTTATGCCATTCAAGGTTCAGGCCGAGTTTCCATTTGTTGATCCACGCTCAGGCTCAATCAATGGCAACGTCGATCTTGCGGGTTTAATAGTCGCTGCGAAGAGCACGCCGGAATTCCCTTACGAAGTCCCTCCAGCGAACTGGGGCGATTCATCGAAGGTCGGCATCGGACACCCTGTCGTGATTGGGGGATACCCCCACGGAAAGAGAATGTACTTTTTCACGGACTCCAACTCCGGCATCCTCCAACCCACCTTCTACTCTGGGATAATCAGCGCAATCCTGCCGGCAACAAACGAAACCGAAACCAGGATCTTTCAGGTGAGCATACCTGCCGCCGGTGGGATGAGTGGAGGTGCGCTTATTGATCAGCAATCCGGAGAGGTAATTGGAATCGTCACCTCTTGCGTACACACCGAACACGATGTGCCGCTCCCGATGTCATATGCAATTCCGAGCGAAGTGATCGCCCCATACCTTGACGTCATTGCCTACAGCTCGAGCTAGGGAGCCCAACAGCCAATAAAGGCGCGTTGTCAAGAGGCACAGTTCTCCTTTCCGACCCCGGAGGAGGGGTTGTTTCGTAACTCCTCGCCGTAGCCCGTCTTGCGTGGGGCGGGGGGTTCTTGCAACGGTAGTCTTTACACTTCGCCGGGCCGTTCACCGACGGTCTGACTCTGAGTTCGTTGGCGACGATGCCGGGCAGGGAGATGGATGGGAATTCGTGGGTGCCCATGGGGTAACGGTGGGGGTCAATCCGTGGTGCACTCCTGGTGCACTTGAACTCAACAAACGGCAATTTTCGCCAACAAGACACCACGCTCCGAGGCGATCTGGGTCACTCTTAAGTACATACGTTTCTTGTTGTTGTGGTTGATTCTGTGCTGTAATTTATTGTGGTTAATAGGCTTACTGGCGGACTTTCAATCCGGTGGTCCCGGGTTCGAGTCCCGGGCGGCCCACCAGGCTT
>JBGMRN010000128.1:4303-9165 GCA_048061535.1 Thermoanaerobaculales bacterium
CCCGGCGCCCCCCCCCGGCCTCTCTCCCCGCCCGTGGGCCGAGACCGAAGCCTCCCGCGGCGCCTTGTCACGGCGTAGCCCTTGGGGCGTAGCCGGAAGCCGGGCCTCCCCTTCGACGTCAGTAGCGGGTCGAGAACTACGCCCTGGCAAGCCATTCTTCTCCCAACGCAGTTTTGAACGAAGCCTGTCCCGGCGTAGTGCGACTTGCCACGGCGTAGTCCGGAGGACGAAGCCGCAATCCGCCTCGGCATGAATTCAAAACCCTGGTCCTGGCACCCAGACAGAAACCCGCAAAACAACAGGTGGCATCAAGCATCACATAAGCTGTTCGAGCAGCCAGGGGAGGTTGCACGAAGCTCGCTTCGGCCCGCCGGTCGTTCGTTGAGTCTTCGACACCAAGAACCTTCGTTTGGCCCCAATCATGTCTGCGGTCTTGTCGAGTCTTTCCATGTCACCTGGTCCTGGTGAGGCAGTCAGCTTGACCTCGATCGCCCAGAGCTCGTTTTCCAGTTCGAGTACCAGATCGAGTTCGTGCTGGTCGCTGGTCCGGAAGTAGAACGCCTCGAACGGCCGTCCAACGGAATTCAGCGCCCCAACGGTCTGCTCGATGACGAATCCTTCCCAGCTCGCACCGACCCACGGCTGCGCCAGGAGGGCCCTCTCGTCTGCCACGTTGAGTTGTGCATGCAGTAAACCTGTATCTCGCCAGTAGATCTTGGGGCTCTTGATGAGACGCTTCCGAATGTTCGGCCTGAAGGGTGGAAGCCGCCGAATCAAGAATGCCCCCGCGAGGAAGTCCATATAGCTGTTCACCGTGTGGTAGGACAGACCGAGGCTCTGTCCGATCCGCGAGGCGTTCCAGGTTTGACCATGGACAGCCGTGAGCATTCGAAGCAAACGATCCGTCGTCTGGGGTCGTGCGGGCAGGCCCCAGCTCGGGAGGTCGCGTTGTGTCAAAAGGGAGAGATAATCCCGCTGCCACCGTGGAAACCGTTCGCGTTGCAGAACGCCTCCGTCGGGAAATCCTCCGCACAACCAGAGATTCTCTCGGTGAGATCTCGTCCTCAGCTCGGTCTGTAAAAACGGCGTGAGTTCGACCAGCGAAAGGCGTCCCGCAAGAGATTCCGAAACCTGGGTCATCAGTGCCGGCGAGACCGATCCGAGCAGCAGGAACCGGCCCATACGCTTCCGGTCTCGATCGATCGCGCCACGAAGCCGTGGAAAAAGCTCGGGCCAGGACTGGGCCTCGTCGAGAATCACCAGGTCATCGCTCTGCTCGAGGGCGTCCCAGTCCAGGTCGAGTCTGAGGCGTTCCGGCTCCTGCTCGAGATCGAAGTAGAGGCCACCCAACATTTGAGCAAGCGTCGTTTTCCCGCACTGGCGTGGACCGACGAGTGCGACGGCCGGATATTGGTCGAGCCGATGTTGGACCAGCGGTTGAATCTGTCTGCGGATCATGCTTTTGTATTATAGAATCTATTCTCTATTCTGCAAATTGCAACACCGCAACCCGTGCCGAGAAATACGCCCGGGCAAGCCATGCATCGGCGATCGTGTCCGCATCGGTGCATCAGGAGAAACAAAGTTAACCCGCATATCTCATCAGCTTCCTGCTGAGCTTCCTACTGTGGGCGGCGATGCACCGCGTCCAGCTATGTTGTCTCATGCGGGGTGCTCTCCCCGCCGACGGCAGCGCAAAGTGGGCGAAGGCTCGCCACCGGGCGAGCCTATCGGACACGCGCTGGTGGCGGTGAGGCACGAGCGCCGAAGGCGCGAAGAAACCAGAGCAGGAAGACGAGGAAGAAGGGCAACAGACGTTCGTTCTGAACGCCGATCACCTCGTGAAGTCGGTCCGCCGCTGGTAGAGCGTCGCGGCGACTCCCATGGCCGCGACGGCGACCATTGCGAGCCCGAGATACCCGGCAACCGAGCGCATGAAGAACTGGGATGCCGCCAGCACCAGGATCGCTCCGACGAATACCGCCCAGCCGGCGATGGCCGCCGCGGATCGTTGTTGGCGACGGGCTGCGCTCGATTCTTGCGCCAGCGGTCCCAACTGCGCATACGCCCAGAACTGGCCGGCAAAACCGGCGACGATGTGAAAGGCTGAAGGCTCGAACTTTCCGGTGATCAACGTCGCCAGCCCGATCATCGGAGCGGCTGCGAGTACGCCCAACCCGACGAGGCATGCCGGCAAGAGGACGGTCACACCGGCGAGCTGCCGGGGGGTGAGGGGCCCGGACAGCAGCAGGCGGGCACGCCTTTCTTCGACTCGAAGACCGAGGGCGATGAAGGACACCACCATGCCCGCGAGGATCGGGAACATCGCGATGACAAAGCTCGGCGGGCCGTCTCCGTCTTCCAGAAAACGCACCAGCACACTGAGTAAAACTACGACAAAGGTAGCGATTCCCTGACCACCGAACCACCACGGCCGGAAGTAGGCGAGCTCAGCTTTCAGCGCGTGCCACATCGTGCCCCTCCTTGAGGATCTGTACCGCGATCTCGTCGACGCTCATGCGTGCGACCTCGACCGCCTCGGCCCCGAGCTCGTTGAGCTGCTGCAGCGTCGCCTCGGCATTCCGGGTGATCACCTGGTGCTCGGCGCGCACGCGACGGTGCTCGACGACGCCGGAGAGCTTGACTTCTTCGTTCTGCAACCGGAAAGAGACCCGTCGCCATCGCTCGCTCAGCTCGTCCCGCCCGGTGCGCAGGACGATCTGACCGTCACGCAGGAACACCAGCTCGTCAGCCAGCCGATTGATGTCGGACAAAACGTGGGTGGAGTAGAGGACCGCGTGCTCTCCGTCCTCGATGATCTCCCAGAGCACGTCCAACACCTCCGCCCGCACGACCGGGTCGAGGCCGGCGGTGGGCTCGTCCAGCAGGAGCAGACGGGGCCGGTGCGCCATGGCCGCCACCAGGGCGAGCTTGGTCTTGTTGCCACGGGACAGCTTGCTCACCGGTTTTTCCAGGGGCAGCGCGAAACGCTCTGAGAGATGACGTGCCCGGTCGTGCGACCATCCGGGCAACAGCTCGGCGAGGTAGTCCAGGTTGCGGCCGGCGGTCCAGCGCTGGAAGAATCCGCTCTCCTCGCCGACATAGCCAACATCGCGCCGGTACTCCGTTCGAGCCGGGTGGACGGGGGCGCCGTACACCTCGGTGCCGCCCTCATCGGGAACCATCAGACCGGCCATGCAGTTGAGGGTTGTCGTCTTGCCGGCGCCGTTGGGCCCCACCAGGGCGAGCACGGTGCCGGGCTCCAGAATGAGGTCCAGCGGACCGAGCTGGAACCCCGGGAATCGCTTGGTCAGCCCACTCAGGCGAGCGGCGGGGGTGGCCTCCGGCCGGCGGTCATTCATCTCTGTGCCCCTTTCTTGAGGAGCCGGTCCAGGATGCGCCGCATGTCGGCTTTCCTCAACCCCTCCGCGGCGGCGTGTTCCACCAGCTTCTTCAAAGCGTCGGCGAACCTCTCCTCGGCCATCGTGTTCTTCCTTTCTTCGGGTAACGGCGCCACCCAGAACCCCTTGCCGCGCCGGGACCGCAGCAGTCCTTCGCGCTCGAGGTCTTCGTAGGCGCGCTGCACGGTGATGACGCTCACCCGCTGCTCTTTTGCGAGGCCCCGGATCGAGGGCAACGCGTCGCCGCCGTCCAGGTCACTGGCCAGGATCTTCGCCCGGATCTGACGAGAGATCTGTGCGTGCAAAGGTTCGTCGGCGAGATCCGACAGGTTGAGAATCACGGCGCCTCCCCGGCGTCGCGCGGTACGAGCATCGCAGCGGTCCAGTCGTCTTCCGGAACGCGACCGGTCCGCTGCTGAACCCGGTCGAAGAGCCCGGCCAGCCATGAAGCGGGCGATCCGGGCGGAGATTCCTGGCCGAGCATTGACTCCAGGGCCTGGTACCCCAATGGCTCCCCGGCGGCGTCGCGCGCCTCGGGCAGACCGTCTGAGAGCAGAAGAAGGCGGTCATCGGCGGCCACCTCCACCGTGCGGGAGGCGTAGGCGACCTGCTCGCGAACGCCCAGCGGCAGGCGCGGACCGGGCACCGACAGCGGCAGGGGGGGCTGACCGGGACGCATCAGGTAGGGGTCCGGCGCACCGGCGTTGGCCAGCTCCACCAGGCGTTCGGTCGGGCTGAAGCGCGCCACGACCAGGGCGACGAACTCGCCGCGACCCAGCTCGAGGGCGAGCCGGCCGTTGAGGCGGACCAGCAGGTCTGCGACCCCGCCATCGGCGTTGACGAACGGCAGCATCGCCTTGACCGAGGCCATGATGAGGCTGGCCGCGAAACCCTTGCCGGCCACGTCGGCCACCACAACGTCGACGCCGCCATCGGCGTGCCTGAGGATGTCGTAGAAGTCGCCCGCCACCACCCGCGCCGGCAGGCAGCGGGCGACCACCTCCCAGCCGGGACCGGCCACCTCCGAAGGGGGCAGCAGGCGGCGCTGCACGTCGCGGGCCATCTCCAGCTCACGCCGCCCGAGCTCCTGTGCCACCAGCTCATCGAGCTGCAGGCGCTCCACCATGTCGCGCCGTCGTTCAGGGTCGAGCGTCGCGACCCTGACGCGATCCTCTTGCGCGCCGGTGAGCAACCCATCGGCAGCGAGGAGCTCGTAGGCGGCCTGGACCGTGGACGGCGCCACCCGGTGCTGGCGGGCCAGCTGGCGGTGACCGGGCAGGAGATCGCCCGCCGACAGCTCGCCGCGGGCGATGCGACCGCGGAGCTGGCGCGCAATTTGCTCGCGCAGCGGCTCCGGGTCGCCGGGAACCAGGTGCAGGAGAAGCGAAAGAGCATTACTGTTCATATACACTATATACAGTATGCCTTCAAGAATCTTTTGTCAAGGGTGCACGGAGAATC
>JBGMRN010000129.1:0-9055 GCA_048061535.1 Thermoanaerobaculales bacterium
TTTATGCAATTAATAACCGTGCCAGGGTTGGCCGCATTCCGCAAACTGCTGACATGGTACGCTCGATTCTGAGGAAGGGAGCACCCTTCTCTCTTCTTCCTTGTGTTGTCGCCGTTGCGGCTCTCATCAACCGATTCCAAAGGACGGCTCATGAAAACTCGCGTTCTTCTCTCGATTCTCCTGTTTTTCACAAGCCTTCCGCTGTTCGCGCAGGAGGAATCGGCCGCGACGACTCCGGCTGCGTCCCCGGTTCGATGGTCCCTCGGTCTCGGCGTGATCTCCTCGCCGCGGCCGTACGTCGGCACCGACAACTCGGTGACGGCGATCCCTCTCATCGAGCTGTACTACAAGAAGGTCTACGTCCAGGGCATCCGAGCTGGAATCCACCTCTTTGAGAGAGGGGACGTGGTCTTCGACGCTCGCGCCCGGATCGTGTTCGCCGGTCTCGACCCGGATGACGCTCCGGAGCTCGAAGGGATGAGTGAACGGAAATCGTCGATCGAGGGCGGCTTCGCCCTCGATTGGAGTCCCGGGAAGTACCTATTGAGCGCGACGGTTTTCACCGATCTGCTCGGCCGCTCCGGTGGTCAACAGGCTGGGCTGGATCTTTCCCGCGCGTGGACCTTCGCTCGATATCGCTGGGGTCTCACGCCGTCGGTCGGAGTCGTCTGGCAGAGCAGTGACTTCGTCGACTACTACGTTGGTGTCACTCCCGATGAGATTCGTCCGGGACGGCCGTCGTTTCAAGGATCCTCGGCGTTCAACTTCCGGGCCTCGATCTTCGTTTTCTACCGTCTGACGATGCGGGTGAACCTCGTAGGACTTCTCCGCGTCCAGCGTCTGGACAGTGAGATCTCATCGAGCCCGATCATCGACGACACCCGTAGCTACTTCGGTCTGCTCGGCGCCACCTATACCTTCGGCAAGCTTCCCGAAAGGCCACCCGCCGAATGACCGTTCGCAGTCATGGGCCCGGTGCAAGCTCCCGACGAGGGAATACCGCCGCCCGTTCCGGAATTGCTCAGCAACGGAGAAACACGTGGTGGGCTCTACTCAGAAAGACTGGCGCGAGCGGCACGCCGAAGACCGGCGCCAGCTCGGCCGGCACTGGAAGCTCGTCGTCATCAGGTGATTCGAGCTCGAGCGCACCGTCGCCGAAGGCGTCCGTGACCACCGTGCCAAGCAAGGTTCCGTCGATTTCGACCGTGTGTGCGGTTCCGGGTTCGAGACCGAAGACATGGATCTCGACCTCGCGTTTCAGACCCGACGTCCGCGTCTCATCGCTGACCCGAGCCTGGCCCCAGCCGGTCACCGAGCCGACGCCGGTCAGGGCGGCGGTCGCCCGGTCACGCGTCCGCTCGTTCTCCACGCGCCGCACCTCGACGCCGCGCGCTCCGACGTGCCGAATCTGAGCGCTGGCGGTGGTCGCAACCGCCGCCAGCATCAGGGCCATCACAATCTTTTTCGTTACATGTGTCATCTTCGGTACCTCCCGTTTCTCGTAGAACGTTGCCGGCGTGGGCCGGTGACTGTCGTTGCTGCCCTACAGTGAGCCGGAAGCAGCAAATGAGACACTCGCTCACCCGATCTCACAGGATTCTCCTGATGCGTGCTCTATGCGGTGGCGGACGGCGCGCAATTCAGCGATCTCTACACCGTCAACCCTGCGACCGGGGCGGGAACCCTTGTTTGCTCGCTGTCCGGTGCGCCATACAGCGAGATGGGTCTTATGGTCGATCCGGCGACCAACGTCATGTACGCGACCCTCTACGACGATCCGTCGTTCCTGTACCAGCTCAATCCCACGACCTGCGCCACGGTGCAAATCGGAACGGGCATGGGCGTCCCGTGGCCACATGGGGGCGATATTTTCGGGGCCCCCGCGCAACCTGCCCCGATCCCGGCCCTCAGTGGCTGGAGCATGACGCTCTTTATCGGGCTGCTGGCGATGGTGGCGGTGTTCTCCTTGCGTGGATATCTGCGTTAGTCCGGCACGGAGGATCACCAAGAACCGATTGTCCTCAAACTGAAACGGCGGGCGCTGCGGCGCCCTCCGTTGTTTTGCGATCAGTGCTTGCCGGGTTCCAGCGGCACGCCCCGCCGCTCATAGGTGGCGTAGGCCTCGAGGGCGATCATCCGCTTGTCGTCGAGCGCCAGAGTCTCTCCCTCGAGCGGGTTCATCAAGCACCAGTTGATCATGTCGCGGAAGGCAACGACACCCCCCAGCTGCTGCTGGAATTTGGGATAGGTCTCGGGGTGGCTGTTGGCGGCGTTCGGGTGGCACTGACCGCAGGCGACCCCGTTCGTGCCGAGGTCGGGGCTGCCCCACAGGGCGCGGCCCTCGGCGACGACCGTCATGAACTCCCCTTGCCAGCGAGCCACGTCTTCGTCGGTGAACTCGTCGGCCTGAAGCCCGAAACCGACCAGGATCAATGCAGCCCCTGCCGCGGCGCATGCGGCCCAAATAGTTCTCTTGGCCATCTGTCTCCTCCTAATAGTGGATTTGCGGCGTGACCCGGTCGCCCGGCGCCTGATGCGCGGAGTCCTCGGGTCGACCGGTCTCCGGATTGAACGCCACCGTCCGGTTGGTGTTGTTGTACAGGTTGTACTCCATGGCGATCCGACCGGTCTTCATGTTGATGAACTGCCAACCGGTGGCGTCGCGCTCGAAGAACGGATTGGCACGGTTCATGGGCACCGTGATCTTCGGCATCAAGCTTTCGGCCTGAGCGTAGCTCCGCGGGTAGGGCCAGGGCCAGGCGGTGGCCATCACCGCGTGGAAGCTGATGTTGCCGATCTGGTTGTACTGGATCTGGTGCACGTGGCCGTAGACGACGGTGACGTCGTCGAAGGGCTGGAGGAGCGCCTGCACCTCCTCCGCATCGTCGGTCCAGAAGTTCCAACCCTTGTAGATCTTCTGGATGGGGGAGTGGGAGAAGACCACGACCGGGGTGTCCTTGGCGATGCCCGTGAGGTCCTTGGCCAACCAGGCCCGCTGCTTCTCACCGACCATGAAGGGCGAACCGTTGGGGTTGTCGAGGCCGGCCATCTCGAGCATCCGCTGCTCGGAGGTCGGCCACCGTTCGAAGGTCCACTCGTCGAAGGTGAGGATGCTGTTGAGGACCACGAAATGCACGCCCTTGTGGTCCCAGCTGTACCAGTGGGGGCCGAAGAGATCCGACCAGTACTCGCCGAGATCGAGGTAGTAGTCGTGCTCGCCCATCACCATATGGGTCTCATAGTCGAGCTTGGCGAGCATTTCGGCGCCGTGGTCGAGCTCGGCCTTGCTGCCGAGCTGGGCCAGGTCGCCGCCGAACATCACGAAGTCGGGCTTGGGCTGCAACAAATTGGTCTCGGCGACCGCGCGGATCAAACCGCGGTCCCAGTTGCGGACGAACCGGTTGCCTGCGATGTGCTGGATGTGGGCGTCGGAGATGTAGGCGAAGGTGAAGTTCTTCTTCTGGTCGGCGAAGGCCAGCTCCACCATGCTGATCGGCAGGGTGCTCGCCGCCGCTACTACGCCGGCGCCTTTTACGAAATCGCGTCGGGTCCATCGATTGTCAGTCATGGTTGCCTCCTCTTCTCCCCACCGGCGGATTCAGCGGCCGCCTCCGCGTACCGGGGGCTCGTGAGCGCTTCCATGAAGGCAACTAGGTCGTCGATCTGCTCGTCCTCCAGATTGAGCGGGCGAATGCCACCGCTGAGGAAGTCGTTCACCGGGTCGCCTTCGTTGGTGACGCCGCCGTTGTTGTAGTGCACGATCGCATCTCGCAGGGTTGCGACGCTGCCGTCGTGCATGTAGGGGGCGGTCGCCGCGATGTTTCGCAGGGTCGGCGTCTTGAACGAACCGAGGTCGTCAAAATCGTGCGAGATCGCGAAACGGCCGAGCTCGGAGGTGCGCGCGTCGGAAAGGACCTCGATATCCACCTCCGACAGGGTCAGGTCGGCCTCGAGGAACTCACCTGCAAGCTCCGGCACATCTTCTTGGATGTTGTTGATACCGACTCCGATGTTGTGGAAGCGGTTGTCGGTGAAGAGTGCCTGGGTCTGCTCAACGATGTGACAGGACACGCAGCGCCCCTGGTTGATGAACAGGTCGAAGCCGCGCGCCTGCTGCTTGGTGAGAGCGCCCTGATCGCCGCCGAAATACCAACGGTCGAAGGCCGAATCGCCGGCGACCAGGGTGCGCTCGAAGGCGGCGATCGCCTTGGTGACCTCGTCCATCGTGATCATTTCCCCGGATACTCCGAAGATGTCGGCGAACGCTTTCGCATAGCCGGGATCCGTGCGAACGATGTCGAGGATCGGCTGGTGGTCGGCCAATCCCATTTCCACCGGGTTGACGAATGGGTGCAGGGCCTGGTCCTCGAGGCTCGGCGATCGGCCGTCCCAGAACTGAGAGCTGAAGTACGCGGCGTTGACGACTGTGGGCGCGTTACGGGTGCCGGTCTTCTTCTCGATGCCTTCGGACGTCTTCAGCGGGCTGTCGGTGAAGGCCTTTCCGTCGTCGTGGCAGGTGGCGCAGCTGACCTCACCGGTGGCGCTGAACCTCGTGTCGTGGAAGAGCCGATCACCAAGCGCGATCTTCTCCGGCGTTTGCGGGTTGTCCTTCGGAATCGGTACCGGTGGGAGACCGAGGGGCGCCGCAGGTTCCTGTCCCGCGTGGGTGAGAACTCCCGCCGCGGTGACCAGACCCGCGCCGAAAAGCACTGCGAGTATCATTCTCCTCATTTCGATTCCTCCATTCTCAGACAGCTGCGGCAGGTGCCGCGTACCTGCACCCGATAGTCGAACGCCTCGAAACCGAATGCCGAGGTGTCGGGCATCGTCAGCCCGTCGAACGCGTCGTGATCGAGATCGATGAAGTCATTGCAGCGGAGGCACACCAGGTGGTGGTGGAGCTCGGTGCGAGCGTCGAAGCGCGCGACCCGGCCCGGATGGCACGCCTTGGTGATGACTCCGAGGCGGCTCAGATGCTCGAGGGTTCGGTAGACCGTGGTACGGGCGATTCCGGGTTCGCGCGCCGCCACCACATCGAACACCTGGTCGGCCGAGGGGTGGTTGTCGAGGTCGAGAACTGCTTCGAGAATGATCCTTCGCTGTACCGTGAAGCGCTCGCCGCCCTTCCGGCACAGGCGCTTGAAGTCCTCGACACGCTGTTTCTTGACCGCCTCGTCCAAGTCGTGCCCTCCGCTTGGTTGTTCCTCTTTGGTCGGTTCAACGAGAATATGTAGCATGAGAAATGTTTTGTCAACAAGTTGGGAACCCATCTCAAATAGATGCTCGGTTGAGAGATCCCGCCGGTTTGAAAACCACTGCTATAATCCGCCTCGATGAGGGGGAACACGATTGACCGTGCTCGGAATCGCCGCACGCCTGATCTTAAAGGCCGGTCGGCGACAGCGCCAACTGCCGGGCGATGAAACGCTTTCTGGGCTTCGTGTTGTTGGCAGCCGGTCTTGCGCTTGCCATTTTCGTGATATGGCCGGAACGGCGGGCGCCGATGCAACGTGGTCACCGATCGGTCCTGCTGATAACCCTCGACACGACTCGGGCCGATCACCTCGGGCCGTACGGCGCCGAGGACGTTGAAACGCCGAATCTGGACCGCCTTGCTCGAGAGGGCACGACGATCGACAATGCGTATGCGGTTGCCCCGATCACACTGCCGGCTCACACCAGCATTCTGACCGGCCTCTACCCGTACGACACCGGCGTCAGAAACAACGGAACCCACCGGGCCCCCGCCCGACTGACGACGCTGGCGGAGCGCATGCGGTCCGCCGGCTTTCGCACCGCGGCATTCGTCTCGGCGTCGGTGCTGGAGCGAAAGTACGGGCTTGACCAGGGCTTCGAACTCTACGATGACGACCTTGCCGCCGGCCGGGAGCGCCACCCTCGCGTGGTGCCCGATCGCCCGGCCGAAGCGACGGTGGGGTCGGCGATGTCTTGGTTGGAGAGTCTGGAGCCCGACGAGGCGTTCTTCTGCTGGGTGCACCTTTACGACCCGCATGCCGTTTACTCGCCACCCCCCCCATTTCGTGACCAGTACAGGGAGCGGCTCTATGACGGCGAAATCGCCTACATGGACGAGCAGATTGGGCGGCTGTTGGAACACCCACGGCTCGCCGGCGATTCCGATCTCGCGATCGTCGTCGTCGGCGATCACGGGGAGAGCCTGGGAGAACACGGGGAGAGGACGCACGGCATCCTCGCATACGACGCGACGCTCCACGTGCCGATGATTTTTCGGGTCGCCGGCTTTGCACCCGGCACCCGGATCTCTCAACCGGTCAGCCAGATCGACATCGTGCCGACGGTTCTGGACCTGCTGGGGGCGGACGCCGATCCGGAGCTGCCCGGCCGTTCCATTGCGGTCCTTCTGGAAGCCGGTGAGAACGGGCCGGTGAGGGGGCTCTACTCCGAGGCCTACCTGCCCTTCTACACTTACGGCTGGGCAAAGCAACAGGTGTTTCGCCGTGGCCGCTGGAAGTACGTGGCGGCGCCGGAGCCGGAGCTTTACGACTTGCGGCGCGACCCACGGGAGTTGAGCAACCTGATCGAACAACGTACCGGGCAAGCGCACGACATGAAGAGAGATCTGGAGGAGCTCCTCGCCGCCTCAGGGGAACCGGAGCGAGAGGCCAGTATGGAGCTCGACCTCGATTCGTTGGAGATGCTCCGAAGTCTGGGCTATGTCGCCATGGGCGCCCTGCCGCCCAGGGACGATGATCAGCGGCCCGATCCGAAGCGATTCATCGAGCTGCATACGAGCTTGGAGCGGGCCAGGATGTTTCTCGATGATCGCCTCTTCGAAGAGGCCGAGAAGGAGCTGCGGACAGCGCTGGCCGCCGATCCGGACAACATTGCCTTCCTGCGGGAGCTGGCGGCAGCCCTCGAAGGGCAGGGGTTGTTCGACGAAGCTACCGGCGCGCTTCGGCGGGCCTTGTCGGTCGATCCTGACGCTGCGAGCCTCTATCTGACCCTTTCCCGTCTCGAGAGCCGCCGCGGCCGGGGGGGGGCGGCGTTGGAGCTTGTCGAGGCCGCCCTGGAGCGCGATCCCGAGTACCTCGAGGCCCATCTCCAGCGCGCTCAGGTTCTGCAAGCGATGGGTGGCGCCGACGAGGCGCGGGCGATCCTCGACAGCCTGCTGGAGCGTGACCCGGAAAACGCGCGTGTGAATCTCGTTTATGCCCAGCTCGTGGATCTCTCGGCCGGGCACTGGGAGGCGGCCGAGACGCGCCTGGAGCGAGCCCTCGCCCGGGATCCCTTCATGGTGCCGGCTTGGCTGCGCCTTGGCCAGGTCCAGCGACAACAGGGCCGGCTCGAAGCGGCGGCCGCGAGCTTCCGGCATGGATTGGAGCGCGCACCCGATTCGATGGAGCTGCACGCCGCCCTGGGCACGCTGCTCGCAAGCTCGGGAGGCGGAACCCAGGCCGAGCAACACCTGCGAGAGGCGATTCGGTTGAGCCGCGCCTTTCGACCGGAGCTCCACGTCACCTTGGGGGCATGGTTGACGGAGCACCGGCGACCGACCGAGGCTCTCCGCGAGTACGAGCTGGTCCTCGATCAGCATCCGGATGACCCCGGGGCGCGCAACAACCGAGCCATCGCCCTGTTCCAGGTGGGCAGGGTCGACGAGGCCGAGCGGGACCTCCTGGCCCTGGCGCGACTGGCGCCCGAGAACGCCGATGTCTTCAACAATCTCGCGGCGGTCGCGATGAACCGCGAGGACTGGGCGGCGATGGAGAGCCGCTCACGCCGCGCTGTCGAGCTCGAGCCGGACATGGTTGAAGCGTGGAGCAATCTTGGGATCGCCCTGAGCCGGTCGGGCCGGCTCCCGGAAGCCGAGACGGCGTTTCAGACCGCGATCGGGCTCCAGCCCTCCTACTGGCAGGCGAAGTATAACCTTGCCGCCGCCCTGGCCCGAGGCGGGAAGGCCGAGGAAGCAGCCGGCCTCTACCTCGAGGTTCTCGGACGGGATCCCAACCTGCCCGACGTGTACCTGGAGCTGGGCGGCATTTTCGAGAACACGCTCGATGATCCCGTGCGCGCCAGAGGTTTTCTCAACGCGTTTCTGCGCCATGTTGCAACCGACGACCCGAGAGTTCCGGAGGTTCGGCGGCGACTGGCTGCGCTTCCGCCGGGCACGGCAGCGGCCGAGAATTGACATGAGCAAATGAGGTTGGTACTGTTTTATGAGATCAATGATTCCGAGAGCGAGAAGAGGAGGAACCTTGATGAGTGAAGGAGCAGCGCGGAAGGTTTTCTTGTGCGTGGTGATTCTTTCGATCTCGGTCCTTTCCGGGGTTGCGGTAGCCCAGGAAGTGGCGGGAATCCGAGTCGAGTTCAACAGCCTGAACGGCAACGTCGTCAACTTTGACGTGGTCGAGTTCACCGACGGGGGCGGCAACGCGGCAACCGTCCAGCTGCAGGCGATCCAGTTCGGGGACGGCTCGAGCGACCTCAACCAAGTGGTTACCAGAACAGCCAATACCTACGCCGGATACCCCAACATCACCGGCGTCTACCGGGGCACCTTCTCCCACGTCTACCCCACCGCGGGAAGCTACAACCTTCGTGCCGGTGACTGCTGCGCCGGCTGGCCGATCGACGGAACCGCGTACTACATCACCGGCTACTACACGGGATCGAGTGACGACAGCGTCACCGTCTGGAACAACATTCAAGTGGACGTGCTGCAGCAGGCGGTGATCCCGACCCTGTCGCAGGCGGGCCTCGCTGTCCTCGCTTTGACTCTGCTGGCGATCGGCGTGGGACTCCTCCGGCTCAGAACTTCCGGCTAGCCCGCATATCTCACCACCTTCCTACTGCGGCCGATGATGCACCGTGCCCGGCAGCGTTTTGCAGACGCCCTTCGGGCGTCGCGAAGCACCACCGCCAGCGGGTGGCTCATGGCCTCCTCCTTCGGATGAGGCCTGTGCTCACTCCGCTGCCGGCGGCGGTTGCTCGCCTCGGGGTGCTCTCCCCGCCGACAACAGCGCAAAGTGACCGAAGGCTCGCCCCCAGGCGAGCCCATCGGACACGCGCTGGT
>JBGMRN010000130.1:0-9027 GCA_048061535.1 Thermoanaerobaculales bacterium
CGGCGCACGAGCCCCATCGGCGGACGGCATTGGTGGCCCCGGCCGGGCCTCCTGGCCGAAAACACCACCGGGAACGGCACTTCGCCGCCCTCGCTACGAAACCCGGTGAGATATGCGGGCTAACCCTAATTCTCGAAAAATCTTAGATTTTTCGAGAATTAGAAGGGGAAACCGAAGTTGAGGCGGATGCCGCGCGCGTTCTTTGCCCAACGGTAGCCGAGCCCGATCCTCGGCAGCTTGACGAACCACAATTTGATCCTGGGAGTGGTGCCGAAGGTGAGACCGATCTCGTTTGTGGCCTCGATCTGCAGGGGCTTTCCCTCGGTGGGCTTGATGACGGCGTCAACGTACCGGCGGCGGATGACGTAGAGGCTGAGGTCCGCCGGATTCCCACCGACGGTGAATCCGAGGGGGTGGCGGGCATCCAGGCCGATTCTGATCTCCTCAAAATCATCCGCCAGATCGAGGTCCGAGGTGAAGCTCGAGAGGAACTGCACCTTTGTGCCGAGACTGAGGTCGATTCTCCCGACCGGCCAGGTGACGAGGGTCCTCAGGCCGGCGGACCAGACGCCGAAACCGAGACCGTTGTCGAAGTCTCGCGCGTACCCGATTTCGGCGAACGGCTTGAGTACCCAGCCACCGCCGGCGGGAAGCAGGAACTCGACCCCCGGGGTCGCGGCCAGGGACTGGAAGCGCAGTTTGAAGTCAGACTCTACATCGGCGAAGAAATCGTAGACGCCGGCAAAGACGGTCAGCTTCAGCCGCAGCCCCCAACTCCGCTCGTCTTCGAGCGGTATGAGGGGGTAGTAGATGGGAACCCGAAGGTCGTAGACCTTGGTCTCGGGCGCGTTCGAGTCGCCGGTTCCAAGACCGAAGACGAAGGGGTGATTGATCGGGACGCCGGAATCGGCGCCCTGGCCGCCGACCGGAAGGACGGCCAGAACGAGTGCGGGGAGGACGAGGGCCGCGGCGAGTTTGGCCGTCGGGCGGGTCCGGGTTGAGAACTTCACCAAGGCAGCATACACAGTTGAGGTGGTCGATTGGCGATAGCTGTGAGCGATGCGCGATGAGCTGACAGCGACTTGCTCGGCCCGGCGTGGCACCAAAAAACACGACCCGGCGTTGCCGCCGGGTCGTGCGTATCGCGTCAGATGAGTCGATCGAACTCAGCGCACCGACGGCTTGAAATCCACGCGCCGGTTCTTCGCCCGATTTTCCGGGGTGTCGTTGGCGACGATCGGCTCGTTGGGACCGAATCCCTTGGTCGTCAGCCGGCCCGCGTCGACACCTTGGCTGACGAGGAAGTCCTTGACCGACTCCGCGCGCATCTCCGACAGCAGCATATTCCACGCCTTCGGCCCGGTGTTGTCGGTGTTGCCTTGGATCTCCACCAAGTACTGGGGGTTCTTCTTGAGGAAATCCGCCACCTTCGCGAGCAACTCATTGGCCTCAGGCCTGAGATCGGCACTGTTGAGGGCGAAGAGCACCTTGCCCCTGACCATCCACTCGTCGCCCACAACTTCGATGCCCTTGGGTGGGCAACCGTGCTCGTCCACCGGCACGCCCTTGGGGGTTCCGGGACAGCGATCGAGGTAGTCGGGAACACCGTCGCCGTCGGAGTCGAGCGGACAGCCCTCTGCATCGACCTTGGCCCCCTTGGGAGTTTCGGGACAGCGGTCGAGGTAGTCGGGAACGCCGTCGCCGTCGGAGTCGACTGGGCAGCCCCGAGCATCCACCGCAATGCCCTTGGGTGTGCCGGGGCATTTGTCGAGGTAGTCGGGCACGCCGTCGCCGTCGGAGTCGAGCGGACAGCCCTCTTCATCGACGGCGACGCCTTGGGGGGTATATGGACAGCGGTCGAGATGATCGGGAACGCCGTCACCATCTTCGTCGGGGAAGAGGAAAACATCAATGACGAAGTCGGCGATCGCCTGCGCGGTTCTGAGGTCGGTCGCCGACATGACGTATCCGTCGCCCGCGGTCGCAACCACTTGCTCGAGAAGGGCGCGCCCCTTGGAGCTGTCGCCGATCTGGACGGCATAGATGTCGAGGTTGTCACCGAAGGCGTCTTTGAGCGCTTTGGCGGCGTTGAATTCCCTGGCGTTCATGTCGAGACCGTCGGTGACGATGATGACGGCCGTCGGCAGCGCGTGGTTCGTGAGATCGTTGCCGACCGCTTCCAGGGCCAGGTCCAGAGGGCTGGCCCCGTTCGGACACTCATAGGCGTTCACCCCGTCACCAAAGGAAGAGGTGGTGTAGTCGCCGAGCTCGAGGATGCTCTGAGTCTTTCCCTTGCTGTCACACAAGCCGCGGCCGAAAGTTCGCAGGCCGCCCTTGTATCCCAGCTCGGGGATGGTCTGGTTGAGGCTGGCCAGAAAGCTCTCCGAGGTGCCGAGCTTGCGCTGACGCTGGCTGCGGTCGGCCATCGACAGTGACCCGTCGGCAACGACCACGAATTGGTCGATCTTGCGGATGTATCTGCCCCCGTCGATGGAGCCGGGATCGAAGCTGAGGCTGTGATGTGACGAGGCACACGCCTGGATCATCACGGCGGCTCCGAGGAACAGGAACACGGTTGTCGTCGGTCGTTTCATCGTATCCTCCTGTTTGCGGCTGACCGCCGAAGTGCGCTCTCGTGCCGAAACGGCCCTGGTTTTCGGTCACCACGAGAGGTTGATTTGGAGAGTCTCCCACAGATCCCTTGGGGCGCGCAACCTGCGGGAGACGCCGGCGGTCTGCCAGCCGGCCTCAACCCCGCCATCGAGCAGTCAAATGGGATCCGAATCGAGAACTACACTGTCCCCTCCGAATTTGCCCTCCAGATGTTTGGATAGGAACAGACTGGACTTGCGAAGGAACCGACCGAGGCGTAGGCTGGGATGACGGTTCCCGCAGGGCAGGAATCAGGTTCCCGACCGGAGGTGCGGAATGCGGAGGACGACGCTCGTTGCCGCGATTCTAGCGGTCGTGATCGGAATCACCTGTCCGGTGGATGCCGTCTCGGAGGGCGACCTGGCCATCCTCACCTACCCCATCGGTCTGGTGGTCGGCGAGCAGCCCGTAGAGGTCGATCTCGGGCCCAAGGGTGAGCCGGCCGAGCTCTATCTCGACGGTGAGCCGGTGTGTTCCCTGACCGCCGCCGAACCGCAGTGCACGGTGGACATGGGAGTGGCGCCGCACGTCCACCTCCTCGAGCTCCTCCGCTTTGACCGGTCGGGAAGAGTAGTTGCCAGGGCGAGCCGTTGGGTGAATCGCCCCGGCCAGGAGGCCGAGCTCGCGATCCGGTTGGCGCCGCGTTCTGAAGGCGGCATCTGTGGCGGCAGGGCGCTGTGGTCGCATCCCCTGAAGAAAGACCCCGTGCTCCTCGAGGTCAAGCAGGATGGTCTCAGTCTGCGCATCGGCAGTGATGGGCACACCTTCCGCTTTCCGTGCCCGGACCCTGATGAGCCACACGTGCTGACGGCCTCGGCAATCTTCTCGGACGGTCGCCGGTCCGAAGCGGTGGCCGTGTCCGGAGGGTTTGGAGGGGCCACCGAGACCGGGTTGACGGCAGTGGCGCTGGTCGGCGACAGCGAGGGCCGAGAACCATGCTCGGCGGTGGTGGCCGAGCTCGGTGATCAGGTCAAGCAGGCTGAGAACAACAAGTTCGAGGTGGTCTTCGTCCTCGACCCGAACGCCGGCTACAGGACCCTGATGGCCAGCGGGTGGTCGAAAGGAATGATGCCGACCATCACGAGCTCCACAAAACAGTTCGACAAGCTCGTCCAGCAGGGGTCGAAGGGATCGGACGCACGGGCGAAGAACTGTTGGAAACGGGCGGAGAGCGCCCTGATCGATGCGGACAAGATGTGGTTCGTGTTGCCCGACGATAAACTCCAGAGAGCCAACGGATTCGGCCAGGGCAGAATGAAATGGTTGCCCATGCTCTTCAACTTCGGCTCGGTCAATCTGCACGCGAAACCGCGGATTGCCGATGCGGTGGCGGCCTCCGGTCTGGTGGCGGCGGCAGGTCCACGGAAGCGAGCGGTGGTCTTGGTGCTCGGGAACAAGGCCGATCGCGACAGCAGCGGCTTCACCGCCGAGCAGGCGCGGACGTACCTCGCTGAGGTCGGGGTGCCGCTATACGTGTTCCGCAACGGGAAGCTCCGCGACGACGGCTGGCCGAAGGGCGTGCCGGTCCGCAACATGGAGGCCATGGCGGACGCTCTCGAGGATGTGACGGCCGATCTCACCGCCCAGTGCATCGCGTGGTTCCCGGGTCAGATGCACCCGAACCAGATCGCGTCGGTTCTCCCGGCCGGCGTCGATATTGCCGGCCGCCGGGGTGAGGCGCCCGAGAATGTCGAGATGGTGTGGCGGCTGGCTCAGGCCGTCGTCACCGAGGATGCGGTGATCGCCTCGGAGACCCCTGAAGGTCAAGCGGAGGCGCGCCTGCGGCGTCTGCTCCGCGGCTCCGCGGAGAGGGGTGACCTCGTCGTGGAGATCGCTCTCACCGAACCGCGTCCGGTCGAGGGCAAGAAAATGACGGCCGAGGCCACGGTGACGATGCACCTCGACGGCATGTCGGCTCTGCTCGTCGAGGGCGTCCGGAGAAGCTTTCGCATCTCGGTGGGAGTGCTCTCCGGTGACAACGAACCGTTTGTTCTCCATCGTTTGGAGACCTTGGACGGCGTGGTGGATGCCTGGGCCTACAAGGTTCCGCTGTTGTGGCCCGCCAAGGGCTCGGTGATGCTCGCAGTGGTCGCCGAAGACCTGGCCTCGGGAATCTGGGGGGGGGCGACCGAAGCGTTGCCGTGAGATATGTGGGCGTGGGCGCGGTGCACAGCCGGCCTCAACAGTTGATTGGATAGACTGGACGTCATGGGAAACACTACCTGCCGTCTTGTTCCGCTGGAGTACGAGCGCCTTCCCGAAGCCGAGATGACGGCCCGCGGCCGCGCCTTCTATGAGCGGTTGGCTCGCCGCCGGTCGGTTCGTCACTTCGCCTTAGACCCGGTGCCGCGTCAGGTGGTCGAGCTCGCGATTGCCGCGGCCAACACCGCCCCGTCCGGCGCCAACCGCCAGCCCTGGCACTTCGTCGCGGTCTCGGACTCGGTGGTCAAGGCCGAGATCCGTCGCGCCGCCGAGGCCGAAGAACGCGAGTTCTACGAGGGCGGGCGTGCAACCCAGGAGTGGCTGGCCGCTTTGGCGCCGCTCGGAACCGGTTGGAAGAAGCCCTTCCTCGAAACTGCGCCGTGGCTGGTCGTGGTCTTCAAGCAGATCCACACCGGTGGCCCCGACGGCGCCAAGCGTACCAACTACTACGTCAACGAGAGCGTCGGTATCGCATGCGGCCTCTTCATCACGGCGCTTCACGAAATGGGGCTCGCGACCCTCACCCACACACCGCAGCCGATGCGCTTCCTCGGGCGCATCCTCGACCGGCCCGACAACGAGAAGCCGTTCATCCTCTTTCCGGTCGGTTACCCGGCGCCGGACTGTCGGGTCCCAGCGATCTCCAAGAAGACCGCCTCCGACGTCAGCACCTGGATCGAAAAACCTTGATCACGAACGCGGCTTCAGCGTGCGTGTGGCCCCATGCGAGCGGGTCATCCACGGTCGCCATGATGGTCGGCTCCTCCTGGACGGTCCACGCCTCGCTGTCAGGGCTCTCGGCGTAGCCGCTGAAGTACAGCAGGATCTCACCCTCGCGTTCGAGCGCAAATGCGGTCTCATTGAAAAATCGCTGCCGCACCTCCGCTTGGCGAGCGAGCTCCGGCCGCAGCCGCTTCACCGCCACCTGACGGTTAAGATGGGTGTCGGTGGCGAGCTGGACGACCGCCATCCCGCCCTCACCCAACGTTTCGCCGATACGGTATCGGGGGGCCACCGGTTTCTTCTCTCGAGCCTCGGCCGCCGGGGCTCGTGGAACCCCGGGATCCCGGTCACCCGGCTCGTGGTGCTGGGTTTCGTGGCGGTCCTCTGTGTTGGGTCCGGGGACCCCGTCGCCGCCATGCTCCGTATCGTCGTCTTTCATTTGCGACTCCATCATCAAAGGGCAGGAACTGCGTGATCTGGAATTCTATCGCAGACCTCAGATCCCATCCGACAACACCCGGGTTAGACTGGTCTCGATGGTGGGTCGAATCGAACACGTGCTCGGACTGCTCAATGATGCCGGCGTACGGTATCTGGTGGTGGGCGACGTGGCGGTCGTGCTCCATGGTCATCTGCGGAGAAGATGACCCGCGCGACCCCTGATCCGCGCTGGTACGGATGGGACCGCGCGGCCCACGAGCGGCGGCAGGCTCGTCTGGGGCTCGAGCTCACTCCGGCCGAGCGCCTCCGGTGGCTCGAAGAGACCATGGACGAGCTCCGTCAGCTGGTGGGCCGGGCGCGACGGCCGCGGTCCGCACGCCGGGGAGACCCCCCGGCGGAGACGACCAGGACTGGCGGCGATGCTTGAACCTCAGGTGAGGTTTTGAGAGGAGAGGTCATGACTTTCGTCGAGTGGGTGACGATGCTGGTTGACACACCCGGTTGGCGTCAGGCGGCTATTGTGGTCGGGGCGGTCCTCGTGGCCCTTCTGGTGCGTGTCCTCTTCACAAGAGTGGTTCTGGTTTTCACCAGAAAGACCGCGACCGAAGTCGACAACCAGATCGTCCTTGCCGTTCGTGGACCGGTGGTCTGGTCGATCATTCTTGCCGGCCTCGCGTGGGCCCACCTCGAGATCGAGGCGCCGCCTCCGGTGGACTACGTGGTCTACGGCCTCATCCTGACTGTGGTCGGGATCCTGTGGACGGTAGCAGCGATGCGGGTCGGCCATATTCTGCTCGATGTCTTGAGCCGCCGGGTCGATGAGGTGCCGTGGATCGAGCCGAAGACCTTGCCCCTCTTCGACATGATCCTGAAGGCGGTCGTGGTCGGCGGGTTCCTCTACATCGTGTGCATCGCATGGGACATCCCGCTGACCTCATGGCTGACATCGGCGGGGATCGTCGGGATCGCGGTCGGTTTCGCCGCGAAGGACACGCTGGCCAACCTATTCTCGGGGATCTTCATCATCGCCGACGCCCCCTACAAGATCGGGGATTTCGTTGTCCTCGACAACAACATCAGGGGCGAGGTGCTCGAGATCGGCATCCGGTCGACCCGTCTTCTGACCAGGGACGACGTCCAGGTCACGGTACCCAACGCGGTGATCGGCAACGCCCAGATCGTGAACCAGACCGGTGGTCCGCACGACAAGATGAGGGTGAGGGTCAAGGTGTCCGTGGCGTACGGAAGCGACGTGGACCAAGTGCGGGAAGTTCTGCTCGGCTGCGTCGAGGGTGTCAGCAACCTGTGCAGTGATCCTGTCCCACGGGTCCGGTTCCGCGAGTTCGGAAACTCGGGCCTGCTCTTCGAGCTGCTGGCCTGGATCGACGAACCGGTCTTCCGCGGCCGGGTGCTCGACGCCATGAACACCAATGTGTACAAGGCGTTTTCCGGGGCCGGAATCGAGATCCCCTTCGCCAAGCAAGATGTGTACGTCAAGGAGCTGCCCCGACGTGAATAGCCGCTGGTGGGCTTGCGCCGGCAGAGCGGGCGGGGTAGCGTCGGCGCGATGGTTGACACGAATGGGGTGAGCCCGGAGGCGAAGTCGGAGGGCGGTGGTCTTGGCGGCCGCATCTGGCGGTCAATTTTCCCCCATCCCGTCGTGCCGCGCACGGAACGGGAGCGCCGCAAGACCGTGCTCGAGTTCTTCGTCCTGCACCTGCGCCCGGTCCGGGTGCGGCCAAGCACCCTGAAGTACACCCACACCTTCGGCCTCGGCGGCAGCTCGCTGGTGCTGTTCGGCCTGATGATTGCCACCGGTGTACTGCTGATGCTCGTCTACGAGCCGAGTCCGGGGAAAGCCTACGAATCAGTCGTCGGCCTTCAAGAGGGATACCTCTTCGGCGGGCTGGTGCGCAACCTCCACTACTGGAGCGCCAACCTTCTGGTCGCGGTGGTTGTTCTCCACCTGTTTCGCGTCTTTTTCACCGGCGGTTTCCACGGCCCGCGCCGCTTCAACTGGGTGATCGGCCTCGGACTTCTGCTCGGCGTGCTGGCGGCCAATTTCACCGGTTATCTGCTGCCCTGGGATCAGCTCGCCTACTGGGCGGTGACCATCTGCACCGGGATGTTGGGCTATGTTCCGTTGATCGGGGAGTGGCTGCAGGGCGTGGCGCGCGGCGGCGCCGAGATCGGGCCCGCAACCCTGGTCGTCTTCTACGCTTTTCACACGACGCTGGTCCCGGTGGTTCTGGTCGTGCTGATGGCCTTCCACTTCTGGCGCGTGCGCAAGGCGGGCGGGGTGGTGGCGCCGGAACCAATCGACGATGGGGCCGAGGAAGGGCCCGAGTTTGTTTCCACGCTGCCCGATCTACTGTTGCGCGAGCTGGCGGCGGGGCTCGCACTGGTAGCCTTTGTTCTGGTGCTTGCCGTCTTCATTGATGCCCCGCTGGGTGCGGCGGCCAACCCCGGGATGAGTCCCAACCCCTCCAAGGCGCCCTGGTACTTCGTGGGCTTCCAGGAGCTGCAGCTCCGCTTCCACCCGCTCTTCGCGGTGGTGGTGATCCCCGGCCTCGCCGCTCTCGCCCTGCTGCTCCTCCCTTATCTCCGTTATGACTCCGAGCCCTCAGGCCCGTGGTTCCTGTCGGAGGTGGGGCGCCGGACCGGGGCGATCGCGGCGGCGACGGCCCTCGCCGTTACCCCCGCCCTGATCGTCGTCGACGAGCTCTGGCTCCACCCCGGCGCAGGGCTGCCGTCGGTGCTTGGCCGGGGGCTGGCGCCGTTGGCGATCCTCGGGGCCGCCGCACTTGGTTTCCGCTATTTCCTGGTGCGGAGGTTTAATGTCTCGAAGGCCGAGGTCGTGCAGGCGCTCTTCATTCTCTTCTTTGTTGCCCTGGCGGTGCTGACGATGACCGGGGTGTGGTTCCGCGGGCCGGGGATGACCCTCGTTTGGCCATGGGGGTGATGGGGTGATTTACCGCCAGAGATTCTCAACGCAGAGGCGCAGAGACG
>JBGMRN010000131.1:0-7647 GCA_048061535.1 Thermoanaerobaculales bacterium
CCGTTGAACCCGCCGACCATCTCGAGGAGCTCGAGCAGAGCCTGGGCCATCACTTTCGCGATCGCGAGCTCCTGCGCCGCGCCCTTCGCCATGGTTCGGCGGCTGCCGCGCTCGTGAACGGGTCGTATCAACGGCTCGAGTTCCTTGGCGACGCGGTGCTCGGCCACGCTGCGGCGCTGCTGCTCTTCGAGCGCTTCCCCGAAGACGACCAGGGAGGCCTGACGCGCAAGCGTGTCCACCTCGTGCGCTCGGTCCGCCTGGCCGAGCGTGCGGCCTTGCTCGGGCTCGACGGGTGGGTCGAGGTGGGGCCGAGCGAGGAGTTGGCCGGCGGCCGGGAACGGACGGCGATGCTCGAGGACCTCTTCGAAGCGGTCGTCGGCGCCATCGCGCTCGACGCCGGCTGGGAGGCGGCGTTCGAGTTCATTCGCACCCAGTTCGCGGACGATCTCCGCACCCTCGACGACCGAACGCTGGCCCTGGCCGACCCCAAGTCCACCCTTCAAGAGGCCGCCCAGGCCCGCGGTCTGCCGCTGCCCGAGTACCGGCAGGACGGGGCATCCGGTCCCGACCATCGTCGTTTGTGGGCGTTCAACCTCATCTGGGATGGTGAGGAGGTGGCGCGGGGCGAAGGGGCGACCAAGCGTGATGCTCAACAGCAGGCGGCGCGGCGGGCGTTGGTGCGTCTTGGGTTTGTCCCTGAGGACAAACCCAGTTCTTAGGTCTCAATTCTCAATTCCGAATTCCGAATTCCGAAATTCTAGTCGTGGTTTAGGATGAACCGATGGCGAAGGCTCACCCGCTCCTGGAACGTGCCCGCGAGGCGCCCGAAAAACCCGGCGTCTACCGCTACCAGGACAGCTCGGGCAAGGACCTCTACGTCGGAAAGGCGCGCAACCTTCGGCGAAGAGTCCTCTCGTACTTCGGAAGACAGGACCTGCCCGAGCGAACCCGCGCCATGCTCGAAAAGGCCCGCCGTCTCGATTTCACAGTCACTGCTTCGGAGGTCGAGGCATTCGTTCTCGAGAACACCCTCATCAAGCGCTTACGGCCCCGTTTCAACGTCCTCCTGCGGGACGACAAGACCTATCCCTATATCAAGATCAGCACCGGCGAGGCGTGGCCTCGGGTCGAGCTCACCCGGCGGGTGATCGACGGCGACGGCCACAGCTACTACGGGCCGTTCATGGGGCAGCACATGGCGCGCAAGCTGATGGACCTTGCGCGCACGATGTTCCAGGTGCGAACCTGCGGAATCGAGATCGACGGGCGTTTGCCCAGACCGTGCCTCTACTACCACATGCGCGCCTGTCTCGCCCCGTGTGTCGCCGGCCTCACCACTCACGATGCCTACGCCGATGCGGTTGAAGAGCTGCAGCTCTTCCTTGCCGGCCGCCACCGCCAGCTCCTGCCGAGGCTGGAGAGGAGCATGCTGTCGGCGTCGGAGCGCGAGGACTTCGAGCTTGCGGCCCGCTACCGTGACCTCATGGCCGTGGTTCGGCGCCTGGGCGAGCGCCAGGACGTCGAGTTGCCCGGCCGGGGAGATGCGGATTCCGTGGCCGTATGGACCGACGGCGAGCATGCTTCGGTCTGCCTCCTGCCCTACAGATTGGGGCGCCTTGTCGACAAGCGCGAGTTTCACTTCGAGGGGGTTGGGGAGGTTGACGATTCGGAGCTCTTGCTGAGCTTCCTGGCCCAGTATTACGAGGCCAACCCGGCGATCCCCGGCCGGGTGGAGACCGCCCAGGCCCTCGATGAGGAGGACCGATTGATGCTCGAGGCCTTCCTCCGCCACCGCCGGGGTCGGGTTGTCAAGATCGGGGCGCCGCAGCGAGGGGTGCGAGCGCGCCAGGTGCAACTGGCCAGGGACAATGTCCGCGCGGCCTTCGACCTTCGTTTCAGGGCGCCCCGTTCGAAGGTGCAGCACGTGGCGCGGCGACTCGGGGAGGCCCTCGGCCTCCCAGGTCCGGTCAACCACCTCGAGTGCTTCGACATTTCCCACTCCGGAGGCAAGCAGACCACGGCGTCGTGCGTGGTGTGGCGAGAGGGGAGGATGGACAAGCGCCGCTACCGCAGCTTCCACATCCGGGAGGTGGAGGGAGTGAATGATTGTGCTGCCATCGCCGAGGCGGTGACGCGGCGGTATCGTCGTCTGCGGGACGAGGACTCGCGGATGCCCGACCTGGTGCTGATCGACGGCGGCCTCGGCCAGCTCAACGCGGCGATGGCGGCTCTGGATGCGCTCGGCCTCGATCTTCCGCTGGCGGCGTTGGCCAAACGCGAGGAAGAGATATGGCTGCCGGCAGCGTCCGAGCCTCTGCAGCTCGAGCGCTCGGATGTCGCCCATCTGGTCCTTCGTGAAGCGCGGGACGAGGCCCACCGGTTCGCGATCAGTCGCCACCGCACACGCAGGCGCAAGCAAGCCCTGGCGACCGAGCTTCTCGAGATGCCGGGGATCGGGGCGGGGCGGGCAAGAACTCTCCTCGCCCGCTTCGGTTCGGTAGGCGGAGTCCAGCAGGCGCCCGTCGAGGAACTTCAGCGGGCGCTGGGACCGCTGCTCGGCCGGCAGTTGTGGCAGCACTTACATCCGCCGTCCGGTGGGCCGGCGCATGAATGAGGAATTCGGAATTATCGGCGCGAGGAGGGGAACGAGTAGAGTGATACGCTCCCACCGATGTACGTTGCAGAGACTTTCACCAGCCTTCAGGGCGAAGGAATGCTCGCCGGAACGCCTTCGTTCTTCATCCGGACCTCGGGCTGCAACCTGCGCTGCCGCTGGTGCGACACGCCTTATACCTCGTGGTTGCCGGAGGGCGAGCGTAGATCGGTGGTCGATCTGGTTACAGAGGCGGTGGACAGCGGTGCCCGGCACGTTGTCGTCACCGGCGGTGAACCGCTGCTGCAGCGCGAGATCGGCCGGCTGACCGACGGCCTGAAGGAGGCCGGACTCCACTTGACGGTGGAGACCGCCGGAACCCTTATGCCGTCGTTTCACTGCGATCTGCTGTCGGTTTCGCCCAAGACCGCCAACTCGGATCCTGCCGGTGAGCCGCGGGTTCGGCACCGCCGCATCCGCGAAGATTTCGCACCTCTGCAACGCCTTTTGCAGCGCTTTCACGAGCATCAGCTCAAATTCGTGATCGAAGGCGCCGACGATCTACCGGAGATCCTTGCTCTGGTTGACGCTCTCGGCGAGATCGACCCCGCTCGGGTCCTCCTGATGGCCCAGGGCCGCAGCGCGGAGGAGGTCGCCGAGCGGGCGCCTCTGGTCGCCTCCTTGTGCGCCGAGCATGGCTTTCGCTACACTCCCCGACTGCAGCTGGACCTCTTCGGGGGCGGCAGAGGAGTGTGAGAGTGGGTTTCTTCCGCATCGCCAAGGTTTTCGAGGTCGAGTACGGCCACCGGCTCAGCAAGCACCCGGAAAAGTGCCGCTTCCCCCATGGCCACAGCCTGCGCATCGAGGTGGTCGTTCGCGGCAGCGAGCTCGATGACAACGACATGGTCTGCGATTACAAGGCTCTGAAGATGCAGGTGGCGGATGTGGTCGAACGCCTCGATCACGCCATGGCCCTCAACTCGAATGATCCGCAACTCGAAGGGCTGATGGCCATCGGCGAACGGGTGGTCTTGTTCGACGATTGCGACCCCACCACCGAGGTCCTGGCGCGTTGGATTTACATTCAGCTCGCGGAACGTCTCGCCACCGACGTCACCGTCCGCTCGCCCGGCGGCGCCAGCTACAGAATCCCGAAGGGCCTCGAGCTCGAACGCGTTCGCGTGTGGGAGACCTCGAGCTCGTGGGGGGAGTACGTCGGCAGGGAATGAGGGAGAATTCGGAATTCCGAATTCCGAATTTATGTTTGACCGCTACAATGGCCGACGACGCTGACGGAGTCAGCTCGATGATGTCGGCATCTCGTTGCTATGGACTACTCCTTTACCCGCCCCCTCGTTCCACCGGAAGCCGTGGCTGCTCGGCTCGATGCGCTGGTGCAGCCGATCGTGGTCACGGGGGGCACGGGATTCGTCGGGTCTCACCTGGTGGAGACCCTGTGTGCGGCCGGGATCCGGCCTCGGGTTCTGGTGCGTGACCGGATTTCGCCGCGTTGGATCGCGGCGGCGCCGGTGGGCTGGGTCGAAGGCGCCCTCGGCGAACCGGATGCGCTGCGGCGGCTGGTCGACGGTGCGGGGACGGTGCTTCATCTGGCGGGTGTCGTGCGGGCCGGCAGTGCGGCCGAGTTCGACCGGGGCAACCGAATCGGGACGGCAAATCTGGTGCAGGCGGTGCGCGCGGTCGCTCCGTCCGCACGGCTTGTGTTCGTTTCGTCCCTGGCCGCCGCCGGGCCCTCGGACGATCCGGCCGGCATCGGCCCGGAGGCGGCGCCCGCACCCATTTCGCACTACGGTCGGTCGAAGCTGGCCGCGGAAGAGTCGATGCGGGCCCTGGGGGAGGGAATTGCCTGGTCGATTGTTCGCCCGCCTGCGATCTATGGCCCCCGTGATACCGATGTCTTCGAGTTCTTTCGCATGGTGGACAAGGGATTGGTCGTACTCCCGGCCGGCGAGCGCTGGCTGACGGTCGCCTGGGTCGGCGACGTCGTGCGGGCGATCGTCGCCGCCGGCGCCGCCGAGGCATCGGGCGCCGTGTTTCACCTCGGCGGGCCCGCGCCGATGAAGCTCGACGAGTTGATCGAGGTGTTGGCCCGGGCCGGTGGCATGGGGTTGCGTCTTCTGCGGGTGCCGGCAGGCATGGTCGTCGGCGCCGGGGTCATCGGCAGCTTTCTTCAACGTTGCGGATGGCGCAGTCTCTCCCTCACCAGGGACAAGGCCCGCGAGCTCCTTGCCCGTCACTGGACGGCGCGAACCGAGGACTCTCTCCGGGCGCTCGGGGTTGCCGAGGTCGAGGCGTTCTCCGATGGGTGCCGAAAGACCTGGGCCTGGTACCGCGATCAGGGTTGGTTGGGCACGCGCCTGCTATGATTGCATGGCGGTTGCCGGTGAGGTTATCGACGGCCGGTCGCTTTTTTATTGAGACGAGTGGTTCTGCCGGATGAGATGTGCCAAGATCTTGATGCAGATCGCCGGCATGAACGGTTCTTCTTTAGTTTGATTTATATTTCGGCGGAGTGAGTGTGGACGTTTTCCAAAAGTGCGATGAATACCAGGACGCAGAGAAGATCCGAAAGCTGGGAGTCTACCCCTATTTTCGGATGATCGCGTCCGGCCAGGACCCGGTGGTGACCATGGACGGGCAGCGGGTGATCATGCTCGGCTCCAATAACTACCTCGGTCTGACCAATCATCCGGAGATCAAGGATGCGGCCGCCCGCGCCCTGGAGGCGTACGGCACGGGAACCGCAGGCTCGCGTTTCCTCAACGGAACCCTCGACATTCACGTGGAGCTCGAAGAGCGGCTCGCCCAGTTCATGAACCGCGACGCGGCGCTGACTTTCTCGACCGGGTACCAGGTCAATCTCGGCGTGATCTCGAGCCTGATTGCTCGGCGGGACGTGGCCATTCTGGACAGCCTCGATCACGCCTGCATCCTCGACGGCGCCCGTCTTTCCTTCGGCCGGGCCTTGAAGTACAGCCACAACGACATGGGAGCGTTGGAGGAACGATTGCGCAGCGTCGGCGACGACTGCTCGGCGTTGATCGTTGTGGATGGCGTGTTTTCGATGGAGGGTGACGTCGCCGATCTTCCCAGCATCGTCGCCCTCAAGCGAAAGTTCGGGGCTCGCCTGATGGTGGACGATGCCCACGGGGTAGGGGTGATGGGAAAAGACGGACGCGGTACGGCGGAGCACTTCGGTGTCGAGGATGATACTGATTTGATTATGGGGACTTTTTCCAAGTCGCTGGCCGCCGTCGGGGGCTTTGTGGTCGGCGACCGGGTAGTGATCGATTTCATCAAACACAACGCGCGGTCACTGATGTTTTCTGCGGCGCCGCCGCCGGCATCGGTGGCGTCGGTGATCAAGGCGCTGGAGGTCATCGAGCGTGAGCCCGAACGACGCCAAAGGCTTTGGGAAAACACCGACTACATGAAGCGCGAGTTCACGGCGATGGGTTACGACACCGGCGAATCGGCATCACCGGTGATCCCTCTGGTGGTGGGTGAGGACATGACCGCCTTCAGGATGACGATGCGCCTCCAGGAAGTGGGAGTCTTCGCCAACCCGGTGGTGTCGCCGGCGGTGCCGGTTGGCCGCGCCATGATGCGGACCTCGTACATGGCGACCCACACCCGCGACCACCTCGATCGAGCGCTCGAGGCCTTTCGCAAGGTCGGACGCGAGATGGGGGTCATCGAGTGACGGTTAGCCTGCAAATCTCACCACGTCGTGTCGCGAGGCCCGCGAGATTTCGTGAGATGTGGAGTTTTCGACCCGAGGGGCGCGGAGTCGTACTCGATAGTACGTCGAGCACCCCGAGGCGAGAAAACACCGCAGATTGCGGCATATCGCGGGCCGCAGTAGCGAGGTGGTGAGATATGCAGGTTAAGCCGGTTCGCGGACGGGCCGATCGTGCCCGCTTCATCGATCTGCCGTGGAAAATTTACCGCGACGACCCAAGCTGGGTACCGCCCCTGAAAGCCTCGGTCCGAGAGCTGCTCGACGTCAAACGCCACCCGTTTTACGACGGTGGTCGCGAAGCCGAGGTGGAGCTCTTCCTCGCCTGGGAGGGGCCTGACGTGGTCGGCCGTGTCGCCGCGATTCTCAACCATACGCACAACCGCATCCACGACGAGAAGGTGGCCTTCTTCGGGTTCTTCGAGACGATCGACCGCCCGGATGTGGCGCGGGCGCTTCTGTCCGCGGCGGAAAGCTGGGCCGCCGGACACGGCGCGACGGCGGTGCGCGGTCCAATGAATCCGTCCACCAACTACGAGTGCGGGCTGTTGGTCGAGGGATTCGACCGTCCACCGGTGTTGATGATGACGTACAACCCGAGGTCGTATCCGCGGTTGATTGAGGGCGCCGGTTTCCGCAAGGTCAAAGACCTCCACGCGTTCATCTCGCCGGTGCACGGCGCGAGCCTCGGACGACTCCAGCGGCTTGCCGAGCGCACCCGGAGGCGCAATCCGAAGCTGACGACCCGCGGCGCCGACCTCAAGAACTTTGCCCGCGAAGTGCGGCAGGTCCAGGAGATTTACAACTCGGCGTGGGAAAAGAACTGGGGTTTTGTTCCGTTGAGCGACGATGAGATCGAGTGGTTGGCGAAGGAGCTCAAACCGCTTGTCCAGTCCGATCTCCTCAGGTTCGCCCTCTATGACGGCGAGCCGGTGGCCTTCCTGCTAACCATGCCGGATTGGAACCCGGTTCTTGCGGATCTCGACGGCTCGCCGTGGCGTCACCCGTTGCGGACCCTCAAGCACGTGCTCAAGTCCAAACCGGAGACGATGGAGGGTCTGCGAGTCATCACTCTTGGAGTCAAGGCGGAGCACCGCAAACGCGGGATCGAAGGCGTTCTTCTCGGAGAAGGGCTCGAAAAGGCGATCGAGATCGGCTACTCGTGGTGCGAGTACTCCTGGATTCTCGAGGACAATGAGGTCACCCGGCGCGCCGTACGCCTGATGGACGGGGAGCTCTACAAGATCTACCGCGTCTACGAAAAGGCGATTGTCGGTTCTTAATTCGGAATTCGGAA
>JBGMRN010000131.1:7747-9004 GCA_048061535.1 Thermoanaerobaculales bacterium
AACTCAAAACTATCGACAAAGTGGTTCGCCGGGTTCGGTTGAGTTTCCGGTGGCCTTGAGGAATCGTTTGGTGAGCCCGCGCACGAGCGACGCCATGCGGCGCTTGCCGTTTGAGTTGTTCGGCAACGGGATCTGGGCGGCGGCAAGAGCCTGGTGGCCTCCGCCGAATCCCCTCCTGCCACCGAGATTGCGGGCGATGCGGCCGGCGTGGTGCTCGCGGTCGGTGGTGCGGAGGCTGAGGTGGAGCCAGCCGTCGATGACTCCGAGACACATGGTCCAGTCGACGCCCTCGGATCGCAGAAGGAGGTCTGCAGCTTCGGCCACCATCTCCGGTGACTCGAGGGGGCCGAGGTCAGAGACGATGCGCCTGCCGTAGACGATCGCTCCGTCGAGGGCAACTCGGAGGGAGGAAAAGTAGGACCGGGGGAGCGGTGCTTGGACGATGCGTCCGAGCACCCGTGCGTTGGCGCTGGGGTAGAGGTCCAGGAACGCCGCGAGGTCGGCCTTTGTGCTTTCGCGTCCGAGGTCCTGGGTGTCGGAGCGGATCCCGTAGACCATCGCTGTGGCGACCGGTGTGGGGATCTCGAGCTTCGCCTCCTTGAGGTATTCATAGAGCATGGAGGAGGTGGCTCCGTAGCGGCTGCGGACGTCGGTGAAACGTGCCGAACGGGTTTCCCGCCGGATGGGGTGGTGATCGATGACGACGTCGAGCCGGATCCGGGGATCGAAACTCACGTTTCCGGCGCCGGGTTGGGCATCGACCATGCTCAAACGATCGAACCGTGCGAGGTCGAGCTCGTCGAGGGATCGCGTGTTGAGGCCGAGGTACCGCAGGAGGGCCAGATTCTCGGCCCGTCCGACTGCCCCGGAGTGGCCGATCGAGCACGCGATGTCGTGTCGTTCGTTGGCGATCTCTCGGAGGGCCGCGGCGGCGCCGATCGCGTCGGGGTCGGGGGTGTTCTGAACGACGATGAGCATGCTGCGGGCGCCGTCCAGAACCGATGACAACCGTGCGAGCCGGGTGGCGGGGGTCACACGGCCCACGAGGTCACCTTTCCCGGTTTCGATGCGGGGCATGCAAGTTTGGGTGGACGCACCATAGACTCCAGCGAGACAGTATAGCGGGGAACACCAGGACGAATTAGGAATTCGGAATTCGGAATTCGGAATTATCGGCGCGGGGAAGCGTTCGGGTCACTCGAAGCGTTCTGCCCGCGTTTGGGTGCGATGACCGGACGTGCCGTCTCGAATCAATCT
>JBGMRN010000132.1:0-8985 GCA_048061535.1 Thermoanaerobaculales bacterium
AGCTTCGGCTTCAACAAGAGAAACGGCGCCTTCCGCATCACCGCCTCCGGCGGCGAGGTGGTGGCCAACGCGTTGATCTTCGCCGTCGACAACGAGCCGCTGTGCGAGGGAACCTGCGGTTCCGGCTTCGAGGCGGTACCTTCGTGGGCGGCCACCGCGGCGGGCGAAACCACCAACATCATCGCCATCGTCGCCAATGACGACTTCCGCACCAACTTCTTCGCCCTTGCCGGCGCCAACGGAGCGAGCATCGACCTGACCATGCTCAATCCCGCAGGCACGGTGATCGACACCTTTTCCCTCACGCTCGACGCCTACGAGCCCTACCTCAAGAACGTCACCCAGATCATGAATCTGGGCACCCTCGACGACGGCACCCTGCTGGTCAAGGTCACCGCGGGGTCGGCGGTGTCGGCGGCGACCAAGATCGACGAGCTCAGTCAGGACCCGACGACCCTCGAGTCGGCGGTAGCGGGCGGTGGTGGCGGCGTGGACGGCACCTACCAGTTCGCGATCTACGACAAGGTAGGCTTCGCCTCCGGCGGCAACCTGGTGATTTCGAACGGCATCGTCGAGGCCATCAACGGTACCTACACCAACTTCGACAAGGTCGACGACCAGGGAGTCCCCGAGTGCACCCTGATCTTCCTCTGGGGATTCAGATTCGTACCGACACCGGTGGAGAACTTTGTGAACGTTGTCGATTTTACCGACGACTATTCCGATTCCGGCTCCGGTAAGATGAAGTGGCTCGTGACCTTCACCATGGATGCCAACATGGGGTTCACGGGCACCGTCGATGCCGTGGGCTCGGACTTCACCGGCGACGAGGTGGGGTGCAACGGCCCCTTCTCCGACCCCCCGGACGTGATGCCGCTTGCCCTTGTGGGCGGCAAGAGCAACTGAGCGCAATCGCTGCGTCGAAGATTCAGGGCCGCCCTTCGGGGCGGCCCTCTATTCCATGCTCGCCCGCAGCGCGGATTGCGCGCTCCCACAGCACCGGCCCGATGAGCTGGTTCATGACCACGGCCGCCACCACCACGGTGGCCACCGCCGCCCCGAAATCCGGGAGCTCGCGCTGGATACGGGCCGCCAGACCCAGGGACAGGCCGGCCTGCGCCACGAAACCCATCCATCCCAGCCGGACGACGCCGGTCCCTGCGCCGGCAACCCGGGCCGGCAGGCGGGTGGTGACCCACACCGCGAGAATACGCACCACGACATAAATGACCGCCGGCAGCCAAACTGCCGCGAAGACCCTCAGATCGAGGCCGGCGCCGACGAGGGCGAAGAAAACGATGTAAACCGGCGCCGAGGACTGCTCGAGCGCATCGAGGAAATGACCGGCTGCGCGAGGGAAGAAGTTGCGGGCGACGAACCCGGCCGCCATGCACACCAACAGGTGTTCGATCCAGGAGCCTCTCCCGAGCTCGGCGGAGGCAAGGGCGAGGAGCAGCACCGTGAGCGGAACCAGGCGACCGACCTTGGTGACGTAAAGGCCGAGGACCACGCCCAGACCCGCGCCGACGAGCAGGGACAGCAGAATATCCATCGCCACATGACCGAGACCGGCGAGGCCGAACTCCGATCCTCCCACCCACGACAGCGCGAGCGCGTTGACGGCGGTGAAGAGGAGGAGGATCACCAGGTCCTTGAGGATCGTCACTCCGAGCACGGTCTCGACCAACTCGCCGCGAGCCTTGAGCTCGGTGATGACGGCGATGGTGGTCGAAGGCGACACCGCGACCGCGATGACCCCGAGCAGAGCCACCCCGGCGAGGGCCTCGGCCGGGTTGACCGGGCCGAAGAAGGGAACCACTTTCAAGAGGAGCCACAGGGCCCCGCTGACCAAGACCAGAATGCCCACGGTGTGGGCGGCGGTGATGGCGAGCAGCGGCCCCAGACGACGGCGGATGGCTTCGATTCGGAACTCGCCCCCCGCGGTGAGGGCGATCAGGCCGAGAGCCAGCTCCTCGAAGAGTTCGAGCAGCTTGGCATCACGCGCGGTCTCGAGTCCGAGCGCGTGTGGCCCCGCTGCCATGCCGAGGAGGAGGTATCCGGTGATCCGCGGCAACCGGAACCGCACCGCCAGCTCGCCGGCGAGGACGCCGCCGATGACCAGGCACCCGAGGCTGAGCAGGGCCGAACCCGCCGGATCGTCCAATCCGCTGGTTCCGATCAGCCGCGCCACCCAGCTCAGCGCGGCCAGGATCAGGAAGAGAAACCACCTCACTCCGCGCTCCCGCCGTCACCGCGGACGAAGAGCCGCCGGCGCATCCACCACTGGCCGGCTGCGTTGTTGACGAGCATGGCTGCGACGACCGCCTCGAGAATCCCCGCCGAGTTCGGGAAGAAGGTGATCGTGGCCACCAGCAGCCCGAGCGCCAGCTCACCCTGGGGCAGCAATCCCCAACCCAGGCCGGCGGTGTGGACGACCAGCCCGCGGGCCCGGACCACGCGTCCGAGGACGGCGCCGGTCGTGATCGCCGCCGCCGTGCGGACGAGGGTCAGGAGAAGGAACGTCGCCCACGAAAACGAGGCGCCGCCCCACGACGCGCCCACCAAAACCAAGAGGGCGACCAGCATGGGTCGCTCGAGTGAGTGGACGACCCGGAGCATGCGGTGGGGGAAGACACAGCGGTTGACGAGCACGGCGCCCGCACAGGCGGCCGCCGGCAGCCCGCTGAGCCCGAGGACCGCCGTCGCCCCGGCAACGAGGCACATGGTGCCGCTTGCAAGGGTGAGGAGATGGATGTGCTCCTTGACCCCCCGCACCAGCACAACCAGGGCGTAACCTACCAAGATCCCCACCGCCACCATGAAGATGGCGAGGTGCCAGGCCGGAATCTCCCCTCCGGAGGACACCGCCAGCGGGCTGCCGACGGCGGTGGCGACGGCGAAGACCGCCACCGCGGGAATTCCGGAAAAGGCCATCACCAGCTTGAGCAGGCGCAGAGCCCCGCGATCTCGCGGCTGGCGTCCGCGCGCGAGGCCTTCCAACGAGGTCGGCGACACCGCCATGGCGATCGCGGCCAGCGACAGGGCGATCGCGGAGGGAAGGCCGGCCGCCACAGCGCCGATGGCTACCGGAGCCGCCAGCATGACCGGCGCGACCAACCCCACCCACCGGTGCCACGGCGCCAGTCGGCGGATGATCCGCAACTCCATTTGCACGCCGAAGACCAGCCCGATCCACGCCAGGCCGAAGAGTACGACCACCCGGAGACTTGCGACCATGTCCGCTGGAAACAGTCCGAGAACGCTGCCCCCAAGGACGAAACCGACAACCAGGAACGAGACCCCCTCCATCGCGGGCGCACGCAGCCCGCGCCGGGCCAGGAGGTTGCGCAGCTCGGCCCCGACGACCGCAAACGTCACCAGCAGCAGGAAGGCCAGGGTTCCACGAAGCATGATTCAGTTTACTGTGGCGGGCTAAAAAAACTCGACGCCGGTCACCGGGACCAGCATCGCTGTGTTGCGGGGTTCGGCCGAACTCTCGCCGAGCCGGCGAAGAGCGGCCAGCGCCTCCGCGGCAAGTTGCTCGTCTTCGATCAGGCAGAGAACGAGACGGCTGAAGTCGATGCCGCCGGGGACCAGGGTGCGCAGCCCGGCAAAGATCGGAAGGTCCCGCTCCAGAAGCTCGAGACCGCTCCGGCTTTCAACCACCACGGCATCCGGGGCCCCGATTTCGACCAGCGCCGACAACACCTCGTCGAGGAGTTCCTCGCGGTGGATGATGGCCACCAGCAGTCGCACTCAGCTCCCCTCCAGCCGCTTCAGAGCATCGAGGAACTCATCACCGCTCGTGGCCATGATGAGAGGCTCGAGAGCCTCCTTTCGCCGCGCGAGTCTGGCAAGGCGCGCCAGCCCGGCAAGGTGATCGGCGGCGGTGTCGGCATCCCCGAGAAGGCAGAACACGAGGCGCACCGGCTGTTCGTCGAGCGACGGGTAGTCGAGTCCCCCGGGATGGGTCGAGGCCGCGATGGCCAGACGCCCGAGGCCGGGAATCTGGGCATGAGGGACTGCGACCCCGCCGCCGATACCGGTCGAGAGGATCGACTCGCGCTCGAGCAGGCGATCCACAACGACCGCGGGCGACGCGACCAGTCCTGCCTCGCTGAAGGCTTCACCGAAGCGGCGGAAAAGGCCCTCTCTCCCTGCCGCCTCGGGGGCGATCAGGATCATTTCGGGCGCGAGTTGCTGGTACAGATGCACGGCTCAATGCTCCTCACTACTCACCGGGGGGGCTTATGTCGAAACGATCTCTCCGTCACCCGTCACGCGGCGGTCGACAATAAATATACGGACCTCGCTCCCGCGGCCGGCGAAATGTAGGCTTGCCCGCACACCTCACCAATTTCGTCGCCGGGCATGTCAGGCATGGTCGCCGCGATCCGGTCGCAGTCGGTGGCGACGGTCAGGACCGGTGCGCTGCGGCTGCGGCGGACCGACTTGCCCACCGCAGCCCCACCATCACAGACGGCTTACGTCAATCCGATCAGAACTTGTCCGCGTACTGGCTGATGCCGGGCACCAAGAAGCGCTCGCCCTTGATCCCCTTGACGATGCACAGCACATGGACGACGAGGGCCGCCAGCACGAACAGGGGCATCAGCAGCCCGAAGATGCAGCCCAGGCCGCCGCTGACGGCGCCGAGCACCATGACGATGATCTGCAGGACGATGATGACCACTACCTCGAAGACGGCGAGCACGAGGCCGTGCTTGGCGTGCCACTGGACCTCGCGATCTTCTTTTTCCACCAGCAGCGGAATCAGCGCCAGCAGACCGAGATAGGAAAGCACGACCATGATGGTGCGGTTGTCGGACACCTTACCGGTTGGTGGCGCGGGCTGGGCCATGGTTGGCGGCGCCTCGGGTGGCGGCGCCTCGGGCGGCGGTGGCGGCGGAGCTGCCGGCGGCGGGGCGTTGTCGTTGGGGCCCTGTGGCGTATCTTGCATCATTTCTCCCTTCGAGTCGGATGAGTTTGTTCGGGTCCGGTTTACTTGCTGACCCGACGATTCTACCCGATATTCCGCGCAGATCGAAATGAAATAGAGTTGGTAGCCCGTACGGGATTCGAACCCGTGTTACCGGCGTGAGAGGCCGGCGTCCTAGACCCCTAGACGAACGGGCCACACAGGCGGCAAAGCTAACACACGCCTCGCCACGGCGCAAGATCGAGAGCACGGACCGAACCCGCCGCCATTCTGCTATACTGTCGCGCCAATTTAACCTCACGGAGGACCCCGATGAGCATCAAGGTCGCAATCAACGGTTTCGGACGAATCGGTCGGCTGGTGGCCCGCCATCTCAAGGCCCGCGAGGGTTTCGATCTGGTGGCGGTGAACGATCTGACCTCTCCCGACATGCTCGGCTATCTCTTCGGCCATGACTCGGTTCACGGCCCCTACAAGGGTACGGTGGAGGTCGACGGTTCAGATCTGATCATCGACGGCGACCGCATGCGCGTTCTCGCCGAGCGCGATCCCGGCAAGCTCCCCTGGCGAGAGCTCGGCGTAGACTACGTCTTCGAGGCCACCGGTCGCTTCAGGACGCGGGACCAGGCCGCGGCCCATCTCTCAGCCGGCGCGCAACGAGTGGTGATCACCGCTCCGGGCAAGGACGTCGACGAGACCTTCGTCATGGGCGTCAACCACGAGCTCTACGATCCGGCGAAGCACCAGGTGATCTCCAATGCTTCCTGCACCACCAACTGTCTGGCGCCGATGGTCAAGGTCCTGCACGAGACGGTGGGCATCCGGCACGGCTGGCTCACGACCACCCACGCCTATACCCTCGACCAGAGTCTCCTCGACACCCAGCACCCCTCAGACATGCGCCGTGCGCGGGCCGCGGCAATCAACATCATCCCGAGCTCGACCGGCGCCGCCAAGGCCATCGGGCTGGTCTACCCGACGCTGGCGGGCAAGCTGCACGGCGCTGCCATGCGGGTGCCGGTCGCCGACGGTTCGGTCTGCGACCTGACCTTCGTCGCTGGTCGCGAGTCGTCGGTCGAGGAGCTGCAGCAGGCTTTTGTGACCGCCGCCGCCGGTCCGCTGAAGGGTATTCTCCGCGCCGCCGACGAGGCCATGGTCTCCTCGGATGTCATCGGCGAAAGCTGCTCTTCGGTCGTCGATCTGCCCCTGATCGCGCAGGTCGCCCCCGATTTCTTCCGGGTGGTGGGTTGGTACGACAACGAGAACGCCTACTCGCTGCGCTGCGTCGACCTGATCGAGTACATGGTGGGCCGGGAAGACGCGTGAGCCTGCCGACCCTCAGCGATCTCGAAGACCTGGGCGGCGCGCGGGTGTTGGCGCGCCTCGACCTCAACGTTCCGGTCAAGGACGGCGAGGTCGAGGACGACGCCCGCATCATGGCGGCCCTGCCGACCCTGCGCTGGCTCTCGGAAAGGGTGGAGGTGGTGGCCGCCTGCTCCCACCTCGGCAAGGCCGACGGGTCGCCCGATCCGGCATACTCGCTGCGGCCGGTCGCGGCCGTCCTCGGCCGGGCGCTTGAGCGGCCGGTGCATTTTGTTCCCGACTGTCTCGATCCCGTCGCCGCCGACGGCGAGCCCGGCTCGCTGCTGCTGCTGGAGAACCTCCGCTTCCATCCCGGAGAAAAGGCCAACGACGCCGACTTCGCCGGCGCCCTGGCGGCGCCCTTCAGCCACTACGTCAACGACGCCTTCGGCACGGCCCACCGTTCCCATGCCTCGGTGGTTGCCGCTCCCCGACTCTTCGCCGCCGGGCGCAGGGCCGCCGGCTTGCTGATGGGGCGTGAGGTGACGGCTCTGCGCAAGATCGTCGACTCGCCCGAGCAGCCCTTTGTCGCGGTTGTCGGGGGGGCCAAGGTTTCAACCAAGACCGCGCCTCTCGAGGCCCTCCTCGACAGGGTCAGCTGCCTCTTGATCGGCGGTGGGATGGCCAACACCTTCTTCCTGGCCGAGGGCCTCGAAGTGGGCCGCTCGCTGGTCGAGGAGGATATGCTCGACACCGCCCGCCGGGTCTTCGACCTCGCCGAGGAGCGGGGCATCGATCTCGTCCTACCCGAGGATGTGGTGGTCACCGACGACCTCGCCGACCCGCAACAGGTGGCGATCGTTCCGAGCACCGCTATCGCCGCCGACCTCATGGTGGTGGACATCGGCCCGCTCGCCCGCGAGCGCTACGCCCGGGCTTTGGCATCGGCTCGTTCGGTGTTCTGGAACGGACCCATGGGGGTCTTCGAGGTCGAGCAGTTCGCCGCCGGCACCCTCGCCGTCGCCGAGGCTCTGGCCGCAAGCCCCGCCTTCTCGGTGGTGGGCGGCGGCGAGTCGGTCATGGCGATCCGTCGGGCCGGGGTCATGGAAGCGATCGGCCACGTATCCACCGGTGGCGGCGCCTCGCTCGAGTACATCACCGGCAAGCCCTTGCCGGCCATCGTCGCTTTGGAGGACTGAGATGCGCACACCCCTGATCGCGGGAAACTGGAAGATGAACAAGGGGCCGGCGGACACGGCCTCCTTCCTCGAGGAGCTTCTGGCGATCGAGCGGCCGGCCGGCGTCGACGTCGTCATCTGCCCTCCCTATGTTTCTTTGCCGGTGGCGGCGATGGTCCTCGCGGGTTCCGAGATCGGTCTCGGCGCGCAGAACGTGCATTGGGAAGCCGACGGAGCGTTCACGGGCGAGATCGCCGGGCCGATGCTCTCAGAGCTCGGGACCACCTGGGTGATCGTCGGCCATTCCGAACGCCGAACCCTGTTCGCGGAGTCGGACACCACCACCCTCGACCGCGCCCGGGCTGCTCAGCACGCGGGCCTCGAGGTCATTTTCTGCGTTGGTGAAACGCTTGACGAACGTGACAGCGGCGCGACCTTTGCCGTCCTCGAGCGGCAGGTCGGCGGTCTGAGCGCCCTCGACCCGGCCCACCTTTCCCTCGCCTATGAGCCCGTGTGGGCGATCGGAACCGGCCGCACCGCGACGCCCGAGCAGGCGCAGGAGGCGCACGCCTTCCTCCGTCAGCGCTTGGCCGCCATCTTCGGCGGCGATGCCGCCGAGAAGATTCGAATCCTCTACGGGGGCAGCCTCAAACCGGGCAACGCCGGCGAACTCCTGCCGCTCGCAGACGTGGATGGCGGCCTGATCGGGGGCGCAAGCCTTGACGTGAGTTCATTTTCCGCTATCATCCGCGCTGCGGCGGACTGTGCCGATGGAGAAACCCCGTGACAGTAATCTTGGTTCTTTTCTACGTTTTCGTTTGTCTTTTCCTGGTGATGGTGGTGCTCTTGCAACAGGGTAAGGGCGCGGACCTTGCCGGCGCCTTCGGCGGCGGCGGTAGTCAAACCTCGTTTGGACCCCGCACCAACACCAACATCATGCACCGGATGACCACCGGCGCGTTCGTGCTCTTTGTAGTCCTCTGTCTCGCGCTTGCGATTCTGTCGGGCAAGCAGGGGGCCTCGGTGATGGAGTCGGTTGTCCCGGCGGCCCCTGTCGAGACATCGCAGCCCGAAACACCGGCGATCGTGTCGCCCGGTGAGGAGGCTGCGCCCGCTGAGAATCTCGGGGTGGAGACCGAGGGGGCCGGCGCGGAGGAGGACGCAACCGGGAGTGGAGAGGGAGAGTAGGGTCGTGTCACGACCTCTCGCCCTGGATGAGATGACCTCTGTGTATGCCGAAGTGGCGGAATTGGTAGACGCGCACGGTTGAGGGCCGTGTGGAGCGATCCGTGCCGGTTCGAGTCCGGCCTTCGGCACCATTTTTTAGGGCCAGGGGAAGAACCCCTGGCCCTAAAAAATGGCTGAGGGAGCGCACGTAGCCGGGAGGCGCCTGGCACGCACTTCGCCCGACGACCGGAGGTGCCTGGCATCCGCTCGGGGAGCGCGTGGCAGAGAAAAGCGCGCCGCAAATTGGTGACGCGCAGGTCAATCGGCGCAACGACTGCTGCTATCCCGCATATCTCACCAGCTTCCTACTGCGGCCGATGATGCACCGTGCCCAGCGGC
>JBGMRN010000133.1:0-4589 GCA_048061535.1 Thermoanaerobaculales bacterium
GCTCTTGCCCGTGCCCTCTCCGCCCTCGAAAGTGATGAACCAACCGCGTGGCATGGTGGGGAGTATAGCCGTGCCCGTGCCCATGCCCATATCCGTCTCCGTGTCCGCGACCGAGTCCGAGTTCGCGCCCGGTGGTAAGAAGGCCGTTTCCTATGTCAACGCGACCTTCTGTCGCCGCGCTCCCCGAGGGAGCCCCCCTTGACAATATTTGGGACTCAACGCGCTGGGTCACGGCAGCGTTTACGCTCCCAAAATTGTCAAGGACGGCACGCCCGGTCAACGCGCTCTTTCTATCGGCGCTCTGCCCGCGAGGCTACTCGCGGCCTGCGACCGCGGTGAAGCACCGTCGCCAGCGAGCGGCCGATGGCAGGCGATCTCCTGCCTCGGCCACCTGTCGCTGCCGGCGGCGGTTTGCCAGGCACAGATTCGCGGGGGCGCGTCGCCGACCCGCAACGGGCTGCCGCGAATCGAAGCCAGGCATCTCCGAACGAACGCGCCCGCGCCGGCAGGCCACTCAGCCGCGAAGAATTGATAATTGAGAATTAAGAATTGAGAACTTTCAGGTAGGCTTCCTCGGCACGGTAGGACGAGCGTACGAAGGGGCCGGCAAAGATCTCGAGGCCGAGATCGGCGCCTAACTTCTCGAGCTCGGCGAACTCCTCCGGCGCCCAGTAGCGCTTCACCTCGACCTGCTGTGGGGTGGGCCGTAGGTACTGGCCGATGGTGACCACCTGGCAACCGGCTTCGCGCAGGTCTCCGAGCACCGCCACAATCTCATCGCGGGTCTCTCCGAGCCCGACCATCAACCCTGACTTCCGGAGGATTGATGCGTTGCGTTCGCTCACCCGGCACAAGACGTCCATCGCCCACTCGTACCGGCCGGACCGGCGCACCTCGCGGTACAGCCGCGGGACCGTCTCCACATTGTGATTGTAGACCTCGGGCCGGGCGTCGATGATGCTGTCGACAGCCGCCATGTCGCCGCGGAAATCGGGAGTCAGCACCTCCACGGTGGGAGGATCGTCAAGCTCTCTGAGGCGTCGAACACACTCGACGAAAGCGGCGGCGCCGCCATCCGGCAGATCGTCGCGGTCGACGGCGGTGATCACCACGTGCTCGAGCCCCATCTTCACGACCGCCTCGACCAGCTGCCTGGGTTCATCGGGGTCGAGGACGCCGGGCCGCCCATGCGCTATCGAGCAGTACGAGCACGAGCGCGTACATACGCGGCCGTTGATCAGGAAGGTGGCTGTGCCGCGGGAGAAACACTCGGTCCGGTTGGGGCATCGCGCCTCCTCGCAGACCGTGTGTAGACCGCCCGACCTCATCCGCTTCTTGATTTCGTGGAGCTCGCCGAGCTGCAGCTTACGCTCGCGGATCCAATCGGGCAGCGCCGGCCCCCCGGGCACGCGACCTCCGAAGCTCACGGAGAGACGATCCAGGCGTCCGAAAAGCCCGAGGCCTGCATGCGCTGGGCCACCCGATCGGCCGACGCCCGGTCGGGGAACGGTCCGATGCGCAGCTTGTACAGAACGCCCCCTCCGGCCACGGTCGTGGAAACGACTTGCTGGTGGTCGCGGGGGAATCCAAGGCGTTCCAGCTTGGGACGCGCCTCGTCCACCGTCGTCTTTCGCGACGATGCGAGCACCTGGACATGGAAGGCGCCCTCGACGACAGCCCGGGTGGGCAGCGCCGGTGGCGCCACGGTCCGGGTGGGACTCGGAGCGGGCCGGGGGGTGGCGGTGGGCGCCGCGGTCGGCTCCTCAACCGTCGTCGGGGCTGGAACCCCGGTCGCGGCGATCACCACTTCAACGGCAGTGGGCGTCGGTGTCGCCGCTGCGGCCGAACCGACCGTCTGCGGCGCCTTCCGACCCTCGGACAACACCGACCACGCCGCACCATAACCGAGGGCGAATGCGAGGACCATCACCAGCGCAAGGGCCACCAGCAGCACCGTCAGCCAACGCTTGCTGAGCTCGATCACGTAGTAGCTCTGAGCCATCGACCTCCCACAATCCCGGGTTCTCTACAGGCGTTGTCGCCTCGCCTCAAAACAACCGTTCATTCCCTGGATTATTCTCCAGGGCTCATGAGCTTCCCGAACCCCTCCAACAGATTGATCGGTATCGGGAAGACGATGGTGGAGGCGTTCTCGGTGGAGATCTCGGTCAGGGTCTGCATGTAGCGCAGCTGAATGGTCAGCGGGCTCTTGGACATCACCTCAGCTGCCTCGGCCAGCTTAATGGAGGCGACCAGCTCACCTTCGGCATGAATGATCTTGGCGCGTTTCTCGCGCTCCGCCTCGGCTTGTCGGGCCATCGCTCGCTGCATGTCCGGCGGCAGGTCGACGTGCTTGACCTCGACCATCGAGACCTTGACACCCCAGGGGTCGGAGTGCTGGTCGATGATCTCCTGTAGCCGTAGGTTGAGCTGCTCGCGCTTGGTCAGCAGATCGTCGAGCTCGACCTCGCCGAGCACCGATCGCAGGGTGGTCTGGGCAAGCTGGGAGGTCGCATAAATGTAGTTCTCCACCTCGACGACCGACTTGACCGGAGTCATGACGCGGAAGTAAACCACCGCGTTGACCTTGACCGAGACGTTGTCACGGGTGATCACATCCTGCGGCGGAATGTCGTGCACCACCGTGCGCAGACCGATCTTGACCATGCGGTCGATCGGCCAGAAGACGAAGACGAAGCCGGGGCCCTTGGGCTCGCGAAGCACCCGCCCGAGCCGGAAGATCACGCCCCGCTCGTACTCGTTGAGGATGTTGATCCACTTGAAGACAATGAAGACTCCAAAAAAGATCGCCAAACCGAGCCCGGAACCGAGAATACCCATCACGAACTCCCTTCCTCAGTGTCAGTGTCGTCAAAAACGACGACGTCAATCCTTCGGTCCCCGACCGTCACCACCCGTACCCGACTGTCGTCGGGAATCGGAGGTCCGACGGCGCGTGCGTCCCAGTACTCGCCGTGGACCAGCACCTTGCCCTCCGGAGCGAGCTCTTCGAGGGATCTTCCCTCCTCACCGACAAGGCCTTCGCGGCCGGTCATCGGCCGCTGGCGGTGGGCCCAGAGCACCCTGGTGAGCAGGAACCCCGTCAACACCGCCACCACCACTGCGGTCGGCAGCACGACCCCCAAGCTCACCCTCATGGCCGGAATCGGACCTTCAAAGAGCATCAGCGAGCCGAGGACGAAGGAGATCACCCCGCCAATGGTCAGCAACCCGTAGCTGGTCACCTTCACCTCCAGCACGAAGAGCACCAACCCCATGAAGATCAAAGCCACCCCCGCCCAGCTCACCGGCAGCACCGAAACCGAATACAGCCCCAGGAGCAGGAAAATGACGCCGACAAGGCCGGGGAGGATCCCACCCGGGTGGGTGATCTCGACATAGAGCCCGAGGGCGCCCAGGGCCATCAGAAGGTAGGCCACGTTGGGGTTGGCAAGCACCGAAAACAAACGCTCGGCAAAGCTCGCCTCGAGATTGATGATCGTCGGCGATGCGAGGTCGAGAACCTCGGTCTCGCCGTTGAAGCGGCTGACCTCGTAACCGTCAAGGATCTCGAGCAGCTCGTCGAAATCACCCACAACGAAGTCGATCAGATGCTCCTCCAGCGCCTCCTCGGCGGTGAGCGAAATGCTTTCGAGGACGGTCCGCTCCGCGGTTTCCGGGTTGCGGCCGCGTTGCGTGGCCAGCGCGCGGACCATCGCCGCCGCGTCATTAGTGATCTTGTCCCGAATGTCCTCGGGGAGGTTCTCTCCCTGGCCGCTCACCGGGTGGGCCGCTCCGGTATTCGTGCCCGGCGCCATCGCCGCCACATCCGCCGAGATGAGGATGAAAAACCCTGCCGAGGCCGCCCGCGCCCCGCCCGGGGCGACGAAGACCACGACCGGCACCTTCGAAGTCGTGATGGCGCTGGTGATGTCGCGGGTGGTGTTCACCAATCCTCCCGGCGTGTCCAGCTCCATGACCACAAGTACAGCATTGCGCGCGGCAGCTTCGTCGAGGACCCGTTCGATGTAGCGCTGCGACGCGGGTTGGATGGTGTCTTCCACCCGCATCCGCACCACCTCCCCGGCCCAGGTGGGCACGGCCGCGGCCAGGGTCGTCATCAAACAGAATAGGAACAAAAAACGTCGCATACCGAGGATGATACGTCCCCTGACCCTCCGGAACAAGGAATTCAACCGAACACGGCCAATGCCGCGATTCACAACCGTCGTTGTTACCATCTCCACTTTCTATTTTTCTCCTGCCCAAACCTACGTCACCGGAGGCGGATTGTTCCTGCGGGCAACGCGATTCGTACAGGGTGCCTGCTCCGGAAATGCGCTACTGATAGGTGATGCGACCTTCTGCCATCGCGCTTCCCAGCAATTCGCCCGACGAATTGCGGCCGGCCGATGCGCCCGGGCGCGGGCAATACGTTCCAATTACCCTCGATCGCCTCCTCGCGCCCAAAATTCCGAATTCCGAATTCCCAATTCCGAATATTGGTCACCGCTTCATCCCCTGCTTCACGCGAGTCCAAAGGCGGCGGATCGCAACCTGATCGACCGAGAATCCGCCGCCCTCCGCGT
>JBGMRN010000133.1:4689-8962 GCA_048061535.1 Thermoanaerobaculales bacterium
GTCCAAAGGCGGCGGATCGCAACCTGATCGACCGAGAATCCGCCGCCCTCCGCGTACAGCTCCTGCTCGGCCAACCAGGCCAGCTCGCCGACAGGGGCGCCGGATCCAGGCCAACGGCCGCGAGCTTCCCCGGCGATCCAGCGAACGGTTGCGTGCTGCGGCACCCCAACACCGGCCCGCTCCAGCCGGCGCTCGATCTTCGCCATGACCGCGGCAGCCGGAGTGGATCTGCCGGAGATCCGCCGGGAGGCGGCCGCAGGCGTGCGTCGCCAATACCGGCGACCCAGAGTTACGGCCGCGGCCACCACCGCCAGCCACAGCAGTTGGCGCCACTCGAATCCGCGGGCGAGCCCACCGGCTCCCTCAGCCACCGCAGTGATCAGCTGTATCTGCTCGCCGAGGCCGAAGGTGAGCAGATAGCGGTCCCAGCTCGACTGAGTCCACTGCCAGGCCCACTGAAAGCGCTCACGATTGGTGGGCCGGTTGAGAGCCGGCACCTCACCTGCAGGGGTGGGATCGAAGACGGACCATGAATCCTCCTCCCCCACCCATGCCTCCACCCACGTATGAGCATTTGCCTCCCGCACCACTGCCTCGCGATCGGACGCCACCAGCGCGCCGCCGCTGTAGCCGCCGACCACCCGCGCCGGAATCCCGAGATCGGTGAGCAGGGCGACCATCGCACCGGCGAAGTACTCGCAGTGACCGGCCCGTTCGTGGAGGAGGAACCAGGCAACGGGGTCCGGGCCCATGCGCGACATCCCGCTCATCGAATAGGCAAAGTTGTTCTGAAGATAGGCCTCGACCGCCTCCGCGCGCCCTCGATCAGTACGCAGGCCGGCGACAATATCCCGACCGAGCTGGCGGACATCGGGATGGGGTTGGAATCGTTGACGCCGCCGGAGCGGCTCATCGGTTGCGGGGAGCAACACGCCCGGTCGGACCCACACCGTGTAGCGCAACGGAGAGTGGACCCGCGTGGCGAGCCTCACACCGCCCGCAGGATCCAGCCGCACATCGACCGGCGCCGCCAGCGCCACGGTCCCCGGGGGAAGGAAGAGGTAGCGGCGTGGGCGCATCAGCTCCACCTCGAGCTCCACCGCTTCGTCGAGCCGCGGATTGTCGCGGTGGAGCCACGCCACGCCTTGGCGCATCTCGGGCATGCGGTCGGCCCGCCGCGGCGCCCACGAATCGAGAGTCACGCGCTCGAATGCGGTGGCACGCAACCGCATCCACTCCGGTTTCAACGGTTGTCCGGACACCGATCGCACCACCAGAGCGATCTCCTGAGATCGGCGGATCGGACCAACCCCGGCCAGGTTGACGTGACTCGAAAACCCCGTCACGCTGCTCATGCCGCCCCTGCCCGCAACCCATGGCGACCGCAACCGGGGCATGGCCAGAAATAACGGTACCGCCAGCAGGAGAGCCGCCAGGGCGGCCACGGCAACGTGGCGCGGTCTTGGGAAGGAGGCCACGAAACGCACGTCCCCGTCCGCGATACCGGCAAGCAGGATGCGCATCCCGGCCCACCACCACAGACCAGCCGAGGCAGCAAAATACAGAACCACTGTGACGTGGGTTGACGACGTCACCGAGACCACCCACACCAGGAAGACCAACAGCAACGCGCGAAGAAAAGTCCGTCGGTCGGTGACCGCCACAGCCCGAACCGAGGTAAGAAGGAGCAGCAGATGACCGAGAGGCCGCAACGGCCCGACGCGAAGGCCTCCAGCCATGACCACCGCAACCAGGATCGCGATGCCGATCAGATTGAGCGCGGTCCTGGAAAACTTCAAGTCGACCCTTGGGCGCAGAATGAGGAACAGGCCAACCGACCCGGCGATCAACCAGAAGGGCGGCATCACAATATAGAGAAAGGGAAGGGGCGCCGCAGCCCAAACCAACAGCAGACCGAGGAGGCGGCGGTAGTTCCGGGGTCTCAAACCTCAATCCCCCTCTCGGTGTGTTCGACCTTGCCCGCCACACGGGGTTGCACCTCCGCGAGCGGACGCATCAGGAGGACCGCCCTCCGCGAGCTGCGCACCGGCGGAAAAACTCGACGCCCAACAACGAGTCCCACGAGGTTTCCTTCGCGCAGGCGCAGCGCCACTCCGGTTGCGACCTCTGAGATCATCCGCTCGAAGGCCTCCAGCTGTTCCCTCGAGCTCGGGTCATCGAGTTGTGGATCAACCATGAAAAACACCGGCTTCTCCGACGCGCGTTGACGATCGACTACAACCGGACGTTGCTGGCGAGCGGTCTGCTTCCAGTGCATCTGCCGCAACTCGTCGCCCTCTTGGTAGTCCCGCAGTTGGGTCACCTCACCTTCGCGGCCACGAGAATCGAAGCTCTCGGCGGCGCGCCGCCCACCTCCTCTCAGCGCCGATGCCGCGGTTGCCGGCAGGAGACGCGGAAAGACGAGGACCCGCACGTCGCCCACCACAGCCTTCGATTTGAGAAAGAACCCCAGAGGCATCAGAACCTCGAGGCGCCACGGTCCCAACTCGTGCCACCCTCGCTGAGGGAACACCACCTCAACCGCGTGGCTCCGCCTCCTGCCGGTCGCCAGCAACGCCTCTCGGACAAGAGGGCCACCGTTTCGATCCCGCAGCACCAACCCGTATGCCGGAAACACCTTCGAGCGGTTGACAAGCTCCACCTCGACCACCGCCGGCCGATCGGCATAGATGTCCACCGGCAGCTTCACCAGCACGTCGACCTTGCCCAGAACCTGGCGGGACCACATTCCGGAAACGACATAGCTGCCCAGCGCGAGACCAAGCAGGGCCATCAAGGCGTTGTTGCCGGTGTTCACAGCCGCCATGCCAAGCACCAGGCAACCCACCAGGAAGAGGAGCCCCCACCGGGTCATACGAAGACGAAAACCGGGAAAAGAGGAGGCGTACACCATGAACTTGATCATGAATCAGGAATCAGAAATTGAGAATTTCGGAACATCACTCGACTTTCATCGCGGAATCCTCACCTCCTCACCTCCTCACCTCCTAACCAAACGCGGACGCGGCACAGGCGGCGCCTCCATTCCTTCCACGCGTCAGCGAGGAACCGGGATCTGTTCCAGGATGGCCCGGACCACGGCACGCTCAGAGCGGCTCCGCTCCCAGCCGTCTCCCACCAGCGGGTCCGCGTGCAGCAGGCGATGAGCGAGCACTGTTTCGGCGGTGCCCTGGAGGTCATCCGGAAGCACAAAACCGCGCCCCCGCACCAGCGCCAATGCCTGAGCGGAGCGTTGCCACGCCAGACATCCGCGGGTGGAAACGCCGAGGGCGAGAGCGTCGTGAGCTCGGGTCGCTTCTACGACTTCCAACAGATAGTCGAGGAGGATGTCGCTCACGTGCACTTCCGAAACCAACCCCTGCATTTCCATGACCTCTTCGGCGTCGAGCACCGGCTCCAGTTGCTCCAGCTCGGGCTCCGCGCCGCTTGCACGCAGCAGGGCACGCTCTTCATCGTGCCCCGGATAACCCATCGACAATCGCATCAAAAACCGATCGAGCTGCGACTCGGGCAAAGGGTAGGTGCCGGTGGACTCCACCGGGTTCTGGGTGGCAACTACGAAGAACGGCTCGGCCAACCGGTGGCGGGTCTTTTCAACCGTGACCGAGTGCTCGCTCATCGCCTCGAGCAGGGCCGACTGAGTGCGCGGGGCGGCCCGATTGATCTCGTCCGCCAACACCACGTTTGCAAAAAGCGGTCCGGGAACAAACTCGAAGTCTCCCTGCTGCTGACGGTAGACCGAAATGCCGATGATGTCCGACGGCAGGGTGTCCGAAGTGAACTGGATGCGGTGGAAATCGAGATCAAGCGAGCGAGCGAGGGCCTGGGCGAGGGTGGTCTTCCCCACTCCGGGAACGTCTTCGATGAGCACATGCCCCCGAGCAAGCAGGGCGGCGATGAGCGCGTCCACGATCTCCGCCTTGCCGCGAATCACCCGCACGATCGAGGTATGGAGACGCTCGAGGCGCTCGAGAACGGTATCGGTAACGGGGTTCATTGGACTCCAGTTGGCGGAAGAGCCGCCCTTCCCACCAGTATACGAGAGTGAGGAGAAAGCGTTAGGGACAGGGAGGAAGCTGTTGTATTGAATTAGGAATTCGGAATTCGGAATTACCGGCGCGAGTAAACGACCTGGGAGTATTGGGGCATGAGGCCCGCGTCTGGGCGCGTTGCTTCGGAGGTGCCTGGCATCCCGATTCACCGAGGCGCGCAAGCTACGTTGGGCCACGCACGAGCGAATCGGCGTGCCTGG
>JBGMRN010000134.1:0-3845 GCA_048061535.1 Thermoanaerobaculales bacterium
CCTCCAGGACGACGCCGCCGGCCCGCCGAAGTGGGCGGCGTCGTTGAGAGAGTAGATCGGGCAAAGCTCAGTAGATCGACGTCAATCGGTACTCCGCCAAGAGGCGGGCGTCGATCAGGTCATAGTCGCTGCCTTCGATCCGATAGTAGTGGCGCCCGATGGTGTAGGCCCGCTCGACCTGCCGGCGGATTTCGTCGGTATCGATGATCAGCCGAAAAACGTGGCCGACCTGGAGATAGCTCACCATCCGCAGGTCGTCGCCGGAGTCAAAATCACCATCAGCCCCAGCGGAGACGATCTCGAGGCGCATCCAGAGGCCGTGAGCCAGGTCGGGTTCGTCACGGCTGAAAAACGTCGCCTGCAAGCCGGCCTCGAGATCGGACGTCACCTGCGCATCCTGTTCCCAGTCGTCCCCGCGAGGCAGCAGCCGGGAGTGGATCCGGTAGGGACGGCCCCAACCGTCCACCGCCCGCACCTCGTACATTTCGCGCACGGATGCCGGGGCGAGGCCGGTGTCGGCGCCGTAAAAGAGCAGCGGAATCCAGCCGCGAACGCGGGCCGTGGCCACCGGGGCAAGTACCTTCTCCCAGCCGTCGCCGAAGGGCGGAGCCTGCATTTCGCGCACCATGTAACGCGAGGCAGCGCTGCCGATCTCGTGCATGCGGTGGATGGTCACCAGCTCGGCGGCGCGGCCGCCGTCACCAAAGACCATCCAACGCACGGTGGTCGCAAGGTCCGGCCCGGGACCGGCCGCCCGCAGGCGCATGAAGCCGACGATCGGCAAGGTGAGAATCAGCCCGTAGACCACGAGCCGCCAGCCGCCGGCGCGCAGGTACGCGAGCGGGGGAAGCCCGGGGGGCCGCGCCAGCGTGGTGGTCTGGTCCCAACCGCAGACCGAGCAGATCGTCGCCCCGCGTGCAAGCTCCGCACTGCAGTCCGGACAGATCACACAATCGCTCACCGCTCCAGCGTAGCAGGACAGGGAGAACGAGGAAGAGTTTGTAGTTTTGAGTTTCAGCCGCAATTCGCCGGGCGAATTGCAGGCGCCCACCACGGCGCCAGACGCGCCACCAATGCCTTCCAGGCGTTGTCGACGTCGGTGATGGCGTCTCCGCCCAGCTTCTCCAGCACGGCATCGGCGAGGATCAGCGCCAACATCGCTTCGACGATCACCGGCGCCGCACCGATGGCGGTCACATCGGAGCGCTCCCACACCGTGGCGCCGGGCTCGCCGGTGGCCAGGTCGACCGAGGGCAGGCCGCGCCGCAGGGTGGAAATGGGCTTGAAAAAGGCCCGCACCACGAGGTCCTCGCCGTTGGTCACGCCGCCCTCGAGCCCGCCCGCGCGATTACTGGTGCGCGCGAGCCGCCCCTCGGTGAGCACGATCGGGTCGTGAGCCTCGGAGCCGTACCGGGCAACGACCTCCAGGCTCGCGCCGATGGCGGCCGCCTTGACCGACGGGATCGACACCAGCGCCTGGACGATACGCCCGTCGAGCTTGCGGTCCCAGTGGACATGGGAGCCGAGTCCCGGCGGCAGCCCGCGCACCACTGCCCCGACCACCCCACCCAGGGTCTCACCGGCTTCACGGGCCGTACTCACCGCTGCCACCAGGCGTTCCTCGTCGTCCGGCCGCGGGGTCACCAGCGGCGAGTCGTGGCGGACCGCGGCCAGCTCGTCCCAACTCGGCGGTCCCTCCATGACCTCCTCGTCGCCAACCCGCAGCACCGCCGAGCGGATCGAGACACCGATGCGGGCCAGCAGCTGGGCGCAGACGGCGCCCGCCGCCACCCGCGCCGCGGTCTCCCGCGCCGATGCCCTCTCGAGGACATTACGCATGTCGGCGAGCTGATCGGTGGCGGCGCCGCCGGAGTAGTCGGCGTGGCCCGGGCGGGGGCGGGTGACGGCGCGCTGGGCCGCCGCCTTCGGGTCCACCTCCCAGGGATCCATCACCGCCGACCAGTTCTCCCAATCGCGGTTGAGAACCTCGAGAACCAGGGGCGAGCCCAGGGTGCGACCGTCGCGCAGCCCACCGGTCACCACGACCTCGTCTGATTCGATGCGTTGACGGCCGCCGCGGCCGAAGCCGTGCTGCCGGCGCTCGAGCCACGCGTTCACCTGGCCGCGATCCACCTCGAAACCGGCAGGCAGGCCCTCGAGCACGGCCGTCACGCGCGGGCCGTGGCTTTCGCCGCCGGTGAGCAGCCGCAGCCGTCTCACGACCCCCCCGTTCCGAAGCCGACGAGCAGGCTGATCCAACGCCCCGGCAACGGGATGCCGTGGAGCTCGGAGACCTGACGGTCGAAGACGTTCGCCACCTCGAGGGAGAGATTCATCTCATCGAGGATACGCCGACCCAGGCGGCAATCCAAGATCCCCCACGAGCCGCCGTCCTGCGGATCGCGGAAACGCGCGACCCAGCCGGCGTTCCACCTGCGACCCAGATCCGCCGCTCCCGACCACGAAGCCTCGACTCGGGGATGGGCGAGAGCGTAGGCGGACCGCGCCGGGTCCACGCCGATTTCCGAGTCCAGCAACACGAATCCGAGGCGTTGCCAGCTCAACCTGCCCACCACCGGCAACTCGAAAGCCGCCTCGATGCCGTTGGTTGTGATGCCTCCGAGGTTTTGCGCCCGCCACACGCCGTCGTCGTCGAGGACGTAGTCGATGAGGTCGGTCACCCGTCGCCGAAAGAGGGACAGAGAGAACGGCCCCTTGTCGATCCCGAGCTCGGCGGTGCGCGCACGCTCGGGGGCAAGCTCGGCATTGCCCTCGGACGAGGGGCTCCGGTAGTAGAGGTCGGTGAAGGAGGGAACGCGGAAGCTCTTCCCGTGGTGGGCCCGCAGCCGCCATCCATCGCCCAGCCGCCACGCGCCGCCGGCGGCCCAGGTGGATGCCGTGCCCCACGGTTGCTGGTGATCGGCACGCGCCTGAACGGTGAAGGAAAGGGGGCCGACGACCCGTCCGGCCTCGGCGAAGGCCGCGGTCCGGGTTCGGTGATGGAGACCGAGGTTGGACGAAGAGATTTCGTCGCGGGCGCCCTCGAGGCCCACCGCCCATGTCCAGCGGCCAAGACCACCCACCAGATTCAGACCGAGGAGGGCGCCCCGGGTATTGTGACGGTTGCGGTACCACTCGGGCCGCTCGCGGTCGAGCACGAAATCGTCGCGATGACGATCGAGCCTGAGCGAGGCCGTCAATACGCAATTCCCGACCTCGGAACGACTCCGCGCCGTCAGCAGCTCGCCCGCCGTGGCCTCGCGTTCATCCGGGAATCGGGTGGAGTAGAAGGCGTGCGCCCCGAACTTGCGCTCGCCGGCGGAGAAGAGGAGATCCACCGATGTCCCGCGACCGGCCCACGACCAGCCGCCGGCAAGCTGGTTGACGCTCGCTTCCGTGTTGTCCCGGAAGCCGGTGTGAACCTCTCGCTCCAGCGCCACCCACAGACCGGCGCCGAGCGGGGTCGCGAAGCCGCCGCCGCTGAGATCGTTCTCGCCGAACCGTGCAAACGCCGAAAGCCGGGGCGCGGACGTCACGATGTTGATGGCGCCGCCGAAGGCGTCCGGTCCGTACATCGCCGAGTCCGATCCGTAGAGCACCTCGATCCTGTCGATCGAGGCGAGAGGAAGGAAGAAGTCGAGGTTGTGGTGGCCGGTCTGCGCGTTGTTGACGCGCATACCGTTGACCAAAACCAGCGCCTGCTCGAAGGTGGAACCGCGGATGTTGAGATCGCCCTGGACTCCACGTCCGCCCCTCCGCGTGAGCCCCACCCCCGGAAGAAGGGCGAGGACTTCATGGATGGTGGTCACCGGCATCGAGGCGATCTCCTCGCGGGTGAGGATCAC
>JBGMRN010000134.1:3945-8896 GCA_048061535.1 Thermoanaerobaculales bacterium
GACCAGTCCGCACATCTCACTGGAATTTTTCATGGATGGAGGACAGGCGGACCCGGGCGCCGAACCAAGTTGATCCCCGGACGCGATCACAGCGTCCGATTGCATCCGATGATATGATCCGGTCCTTGTGATGGCCTCGATTCGGATGCGTGTGGGACTCGTCTTCGGTGCAGCGCTTTTGCTGCTTGGCGCTGTCGGCGTTGCCGCCGACGGCCCCAAAACCGCCGAGCTCACGATCCTCCACACCTCGGACCTCCACGGCGCCGTGCTCCCCGGCAATGACCTCGGACGCGGATCGCTGATCCAGGTAGCGACCCTGGTCGAAGACATCCGTCGCCGGGCGGGCCATCCGGTGTTGCTCTTCGACTCCGGCGACACCATCCAGGGCAGTCCTCTCGAGCAGTTCGCCCATGTTCGCTGGGGCGAGCCGAGCCCGACCATCGAGGTCATGAATCTGATCGGGTATCAGGCCATGGCGGTGGGCAACCACGAGTTCAACTTCGGTCTCGATGTTCTCAGGCGCGCTCAGGCGCACGCGCAGTTTCCTTTCCTGTCGGCCAACACGGTCGGCGTCGACAACGGCGAACCGGCTTTCCAACCGTACGTGGTGCTCCAGGCGGGCGCCCTGCGGGTTGGTGTTCTCGGTCTCACAACCCCCAACATCCCCGGCTGGGAAAAAGAGGAGAACTACCGCGGTCTCGCCTTCGAAGCCATGGATGCCGCCGCCCGTCGATGGGTCCCGATCCTCCGCGAGAAGGAAGGCTGCGACCTGGTGGTTGTCCTTGCCCACACCGGATTCGAACGCAACCCCTCGAGCGGCGAACCGGAAGGCACCGGGTTCGACAACTTCGCCTGGCGTCTCACCGAGGTGCCGGGGATCGACGTCCTGCTGACCGGCCATACCCACAGCGACATGCCGCCCCGGCGCTTGCACGGGGTCATCGTCTCCCAGCCTCGCGCCCGCGCCCAACTGCTGACCCGGATAGACCTCGATCTGCAGCGGAAGGGATCGGGGTGGAAGATCGTACGATGGAATGGCGAAAACCTACCCACCGGCGCGGCAGTTCCCGATCACGAGCTCAGGGCCCATTTCGCGCCCCTGAACAAGAAGGTCGAGACGGCCCTCGACGGGGCGGTGGGACGGGTGACCGGCGAGGTGCGGGTGGATCGTTGCCGTCTGGTCGACTGCGCCGCCCTCGATCTCGTGCACGCGGTGCAGCTCGAGGCGTCTGGCGCCCAGCTTTCCCTGGCCGCGCTTCTCAACGGCCGCCTGCCGGCGCTGGGCCCCGGACCGGTGAGCTGGCGCTGGGTGCACGCCTTTTATACGTATCCGAATACGCTGGTCGCGGTTCGTCTCAACGGCGCACAGATCGTTGATATTCTCGAGCACTCCGCTCGGTACTACGACGGCCTCCGGTGTCCGGAGGAGGGTGGCTGCTCGGTGTTGACAGATCCCTCCGTTCCCCATTACAACGTAGATAGCATGGCAGGCATTTCCTACCGCATCGATCCCACCAGGCTCGAGGGATCGCGGATCCGCGATCTCCGTTTTCGCGGCCTGCCGCTGGATCTTCACGCCACCTTCACGCTCGTATGCAACTCTTACCGCGCTTCCGGGGGTGGGCTTTACCCACACCTTGCCGAAGCGGAGGTGGTATGGAAATCCTCGGAGGAGATGACGGATTTGATCGGCGACTATCTCGCCCGCCACGATCCCTGGCAACCCGTGGTGGACGACAACTGGCGTATCGGCCGCGAGCTCGCGGCCGAAGAATCTTTTTCGGCGCCGGCGCCGCCCGCACCGGACATTCACTTGGAACAAACCGTTGAGTAACGGGGAAGGAGAAAGAGATATGAACAGGCTACGATTTATGGTCGGCGTTCTCGCCATCGCACTGGTGGCTCTGGCGCCTCAAATCGGGTGGACCCAGAGCTCGGCAACGGGTCAAATCTTCGGGACCTGCGAAGGGCCCGACGGCGCCGTGATGCCCGGGGTGGTCATCCAGGTGAAGAACCAGGATACCGGCTTCAACCGCGGCACGGTCTCCGACGCGAGCGGGTTCTTCCGAATCGACCTCCTGCCGTCGGGGATCTACGATGTCCGAGCCGATCTCACGGGCTTCAAGTCCGAGATCAAACGTGGGGTCGAGGTGACCCTCGGCTCGTCGATCAAGGTCCAGTTCACGCTCGCCATTTCGGCGGTGGAGGAGGAGATCGTGGTCACCGCCGAGGCGCCGGTGATCGAGACAACCAACCCCTCGGTCTCGGCGTCGGTGAGCGACAGCGCGATCGCCAACCTGCCCCTCAACGGCCGTGATTTCACCGACTTCGTCGTCCTGACGCCGGGCGCGGTGGCGGCTGACGCCACCCAGGGGGGCGGCCGCGGCGGCATCAACATCGGCGCCCGCGGCATCCAGAACTCGTTCAACATCGACGGTTCCAACGACCAGTCGAGCTTCTTCGGCGAGGAGCGCGGCGGCACCCGTCCGCCCTTCACCTTCTCGCAGTCGGCCATCAAGGAGATGCAGGTCATCCGCAACTCCTACAACCTCGAGTTCTCGGCCGGTGGCGGCATCATCAACGCCATCACCAAGTCGGGAACCAACCAGCTCCGCGGCGAGGTCTTCGGCTACTACCGCGACGAGAGCACGACCCAGGCCGACGCCCGCGGCTTCGAGCCGGACGCCTTCGAGCAGCTCCAGTACGGCTTCTCACTCGGCGGGCCGATCGTCAAGGACAAGCTGCACTTCTTCGTCGGCGTCGACACCCAGGACTTCCAGATCCCGTCCTTCCGCGGCTTCGACGATTTCCAGGATGCGTGGATCCCGCAGTGGGAGGCCCTCACCGGCCTCGACTACGGCCAGGAGGTCGGCGATATCGGCCAGACCAACGACGCGCTGGTCTTCATGGTCAAGTTCGACTGGCAGGTCAGCAACAACCACCTCCTCAGCCTGCGCGACAACTGGTCCAGCCAGGAGGGCGTGAACCTGACCAACGGCTACTTCAGCTCCGGTCGCTCCACCAACGGCCTCGAGGAGAACTCCTTCAACTCGCTGGTCCTGACCGCGAACTCGGTACTCTCGGAGAACTGGTTCAACGAGGCAATTGTCCAGTACTCGGCAGAGGAGCGCCCACGCACCGCCAACACCACCGCGATTCCGGAGGCGCAGATCGGCTTCAGCTACGACGCGGTCTTCGGGCAGAACAACTTCCTGCCCAACTTCCTCGACGAAAATCGCATCCAGCTCATCGACAACCTCACCTACTATGCCGGCGACCACACCCTCAAGGGCGGCATCAACTTCGACTTCGTGACCTTTGACGACGGCTTCTTCCGCTACGGCGGCGGCGCCAACCTCTACCTCGACTGGGACGGCTTCTTCAACAACAACCCCTTCCGCTACACGCAGTCGTTTTCGGACTCCAACGGCACGGTCAAGTTCGACACCGACTACTACGCTCTCTACCTCCAGGATGAGTGGCGCACCAGCCCCAACTTCACCCTCACCTACGGTCTGCGCTGGGAGCTCCAGAAGCACGGCCAACCGCCGGATACCAACCCGCTGTATCCCGACACCGGCCAGATCCCCAACGACAAGAACAACTGGTCACCGCGGGTCGGCTTTGCGTGGGACCTCTCGGGTGACGGCAAGTCGGTGCTGCGCGGCGGCGGCGGCTATTTCTACGACAACACCCCAACCCTGCTCGACGCCAACGCCATGCTGACCAACGGGGTGCGGGTGATCCGCGTGACCCTCGACTGCTTCGACGGCGACCCCTGCCCCGACTGGCCGAACCGCATCCCGTCGCTCGGCGCCCTGCCCGGAGCAACCCCGGACATCTTCGTCTTCGACCGGAACTTCGAAAACCCCGAGACCCTCCGCTTCTCGCTCGGCTATGAGCGGGAGGTCGCGCGCGACCTGGCCCTCGGCGCCGATCTGATCTACTCGAAGACCAAGAAGCTGCAGCGCAAGCAGGATCAGAACCTCGAGGTAGTTCCCGGCGAGCTCACCCCGGTCGGCAACCCGGTCTACGAGGACGGCAACGTCTTCCCCGACTTCGACCAGGTCATTCAGTTCACCTCCGACGTCCGCCAGGACTATCAGGCGGCGGTGCTGTTCATCAGAAAGCGCTTCTCCCACCGGTGGGCCCTCGACGCCAACTACACCTACGGAAAGTCCAAGGACAACGACTCCAACGAGCGCTCGGTGTCCTCGAGCTCGTCGTTCCCGATGGACCAGTACAACCTCGACATCGACTGGGGCTACTCGAACTTCGACATCCGCCACAAGTTCGTCGCTTCGTTCATGTACCAGCTGCCCTGGAACTTCATGGTCTCGGCCATCGGCTCGGTCCGGTCGGGCTTCCCCTACTCGGCGATGGACCAGCGCGACATCAACGGCGACAGCTACAACCGCAACGAGCGCGCCATGATCGAGGACAACGGCACCTTCTTCCAGTACGGCCGCAACACCTTCCGCCAGCCCTCCAACAAGAACCTCGACCTCCGGCTGTCGTGGACGGCCAACTTCTCCAGCCGCATGTCGCTCGAGCTCATCCTCGACATGTTCAACGTCACCAACCAGGCGAACTGGTACACCACCCGCACCAGGCTGGTGAGCTGGAACGGCAGCCTGACGAGCGACTTCGGCGATCTCAACCGCGTGGGCGATCCCCGCAACTGGCAGTTCGGCGTGAAGTTCCGCTTCTAGGAACGCGCTGCTGACGTTTCAACCGGGGCCTTGCGGCCCCGGTTTTTTGTGTTCTGGTCCTTTTTTTCCTCCGCGTACTCTCGGAGAGTTCGCGGAGGAAAAAAAGGAATAGGGTTAACATGACGGTGTGAAACGTCTCACTGTCACGAGTCAAAATGGGAGCTATGAAGTCGTTGCAGCGATGGGGGCAGCGTCTCGGTTTGGTGAGATTCTCGATCGTGAAGGCGTTGCTCGTCCCC
>JBGMRN010000135.1:0-8889 GCA_048061535.1 Thermoanaerobaculales bacterium
TCCGCATTGAGAACCGCGCTATCCCCTCCAGAGTTTCAGGATGGGAACGGGCTCGGGGTCGTTCTTGAGAGTTGCGGTTCGCTGGAACTGCAGAACCACGATCTGCGGCCCGCGGCAAGATAACTGATGAGAAACGCGGACAGGAGTGGTTATCGATGGGTGATCAATGTTAAACTGTGCGCGAGTGTAAATGACGCGCGGCGTTTGCTGGTCAATTGAATGCAGCGCGCCGTCAAATTGTCGAAGTGGTCGACAGTCTTCGCTTCGTGGTTCGAGGTTGGGCGCCTGCCGTGCTGAGCCAGCATGGATGGGCTCGATCGCGAAGGTCGGGACGGGCCGAAAGGAGTTCGAGCCATGACCAAGAGCTTTGTGAAACGTAACCTGACTACGGGCGACATCGCCAAGCTGTGCGGTGTCAATTTCAGAACTGTGATCCGCTGGATCCATCGTGGCCACATCAAGGCCTTCCAGCTTCCGGGACGTGGAGACAATCGCGTTCAGATGGCGGACTTCCTTACCTTTCTACGGGAAAACGACATGCCGATTCCCGAGGAGCTGCAGAAGACCTCCCATCGCGTGTTGATCGTTCAGGAGGATGCCAAGGTCGCGAAATCGATGGAACGCACCCTCAAGCGCGCTGACTTCGAAACCATGATCGCCGTCGACGGGTTCGAGGCGGGCGCCCTCGCAATCACCTACTCGCCGGCGGTTGTTGTTCTCGATCCGCAGATGGCGGGTCTCGGGGGTCTCGGCGCGTTGACGACCTTTCGTTCCAGGCCAGAGCTTGCCAAAATGAAAGTCCTCGTGGTGTCGGACATGTCCGACAAGGAGATGAAGGACGCTTTGGCAGCGGGCGCCGACGACGTTCTCAGCCGTCCCTACAAAGGCCCCGAGTTGATCAAGCGCGTGACCGCACTGGCCGGATGACAGGCGCGTCCCGTCGTTTGGGCGTTTGAGTGTTCTCGGTAAGACGGAAGATGTGAGCAAAGAGTGAAGAAGTGAAGGGTTAAGACAGACCGAAAACCCGTTCCTGCGCCCAAAGACCAGCCCATGCGCTGTCTCACCGGCTTGTGCGCGCAGTGACCAGGTCGTCCAAACCGGGTCAGAAGACCCGAAACCTAACCTCCTAACCTCCTAACCTCCTAACTCCTAAAATCTTGCATTGCAACATTTTAGGCGTGTCGAGGAAAAAATCGACGCGATTGTCCGGACCCTCCCACACGCTTACCGACAGCAGCGTTCCGCCGAGCTTCGCGACTCGGGGGACCAGGCGTCCGGCGATGAACTCGGCCACCCGTTCGGCGGTGGGGGACAGCCGGCCGATTTCGGCGTGGACGTTGAGGTCGCTGTTTTCGAGAGGCTCGACCTCCTCGGCGAGCAGAGCATGAACCTGATGGAAGTCGAGGGCAAAGGACTCGTCGTCGAGGCGCCGGGCGCCGACCCTGATGGCCACCTCCCACCGGTGGCTGTGGGCTGACTCCGCCCCGCCCTGGTAGCTGGTGAGGGCGTGCCGGGCCTCGAATGCCCTCCTCGAGTGGATGACCCAGCGCATCCGAGCCTTAGCCCGTTCCCATCCGGAAACTGGTGAGATATACGGGATTAAATCGCTGCACCGGCAGTATCTCCGACTGGTTTTTTCTCTTTCTTGCCCACGCTCAAGACCAACATTTCGCGGGTCACGCCGACGCGGGGGATGCTTTCCTGATCGAGGCCGAAGGCAGCAAGGAGCTGTTTTGTGGAAACCACGGGCCCGTCATCCTGGCGGAGGTTGAGCTCGACCCTGATGCTGCCGTCGTCCATGCGTTGCCAGTGTCGGATGCCGCCGCGGATGTCGTCGCTGAAACCGTCCGCCGACTCGGGCCATGGCTCGTGGTCGGGGACGGAGTCGATGCGGTACCGCGATGAAGTGATCAGCTTGCCGAGGGAGGGAGCGCCCGGCAGCAGCGGCCGCGCGTCGAGGATCACCACCCCCTCGGGGAGGAGCTGGTTGGCCCGCTCGATGTGTTGTGGGCGTACCGGTGCGGTGCAATCGACGTCAAAGCCCTCCGCCTCGCCCTGGTGGCCGACGGCAAGGGCGGGTCCCATGGAGAGCCTGATGTGAGGATTGAATCCTTCGGTGAAGCGTACCGGGAGGCCGACCGCGCGCAGGATCCTCTCGAACGCATCCATCAGCTGACGGTGGGAGAGAAAGCGGGCACTCCCTTTCTTGCAGAAGAGGAACCGGAAACGGCGATACACCGGGAGCTGAGCCTGAACCGGAGCGGAGGGGCGGAGCTGAGGTGTCGCATGGTGGCGATAGGCGGCTTGCTGAATATCGGGCTTGGGCTGCGGACAGCCGAGAACCGGCAGGGTCGCGGAGGCAAGTTGAGTGTCGGCGCCGTCGCCGGGAATTCCGCATCGGAAGCAGTGGCCCCATTTGCAGTCCTCGGTTTCGGTTTCGCGTTCGGCGCGACGCCACTCCGCCTTGAGAAACCCCTTGCGCACGCCGGCGTCGATCACATCCCAGGGCAGAGTTTCGCTCATTTCACGCCGGCCCAACTCGCGCGGAAGGTCGATTCCTGTTTCGTCGATGGCGCGGCGCCAGGCTTCGAGGTCGAGGTGATCCGACCACCCGTCGAATACCGCGCCGAGAGCATGCGCCCTTTCGATTGTCGCCGAGAGTGAACGGCCGCCCCGCGAAAGCAGGGTTTCGAGGGCCGCTTCCTCGGGATTCGACCATTGCAGGCGCGCTCCTCGAATGCGGCGAAAACGCTGTTTGAGAAGATGGATCCGTCGGTAGAGCTCCTCGGCTCCGGTGAAGGGCTGCCACTGGAAGGGCGTCCATGCCTTGGGAATGAAGCAGCCCACCGAGACCTTGACTTCGACCCGCCGGGCGCTCACCCGACGCCCGGCCCTCAGGATATCCTCGGTCAGCAGCGCCAGCTCCTCGAGGTCCTCGTCGGTTTCGGTCGGCAGGCCGATCATGGCGTAGACCTTGATCAGGTTCCAGCCCCGGGCAAAGGCTGCCTCGGCGGCACGTACCATTTCAGCGTTCGTAAAGGTCTTGTTGATGACTCGCCGCAAGCGGTCCGAGCCGGTTTCAGGGGCAAAGGTAAAGCCGGATTTGCGCACCCGCGACACCGACTCGGCAAGGCCGACGGAGAACGCGTCGGCGCGCAGGCTTGGCAGGCTCACGGAGACCCGCCGGTCTTGGAGCTTCTCGGAGAGGTGAGAGACCAGCGGTTCCACCTGAGAGTAGTCGGCGGTGGAAAGACTCAGCAGGCCGACCTCCTCGAAGCCGGTCTCCGCCACCTGGCTTTCGATCCGCCGGACAACCACTTCGGGATCGTGCTCGCGAACCGGACGGTACCAGTAACCCGCCTGACAGAAGCGGCAACCCTGGGTACAGCCCCGCATGATCTCCATTCCCAGGCGGTCCTGGATCACGTCGGCAAACGGGACGATGGCAGTTTCCGGCTGGTCGGCGGGATCGAGACGATCCACCCACACCCGGGAAACGGGGAGCGGCGCATCCTGGAGGATCTTTTGCCAGCTCGCCGGTCCGGTTGGGTTTGCCTCCTGCCACTGATAGAAGCGCGGCACGTAGACACCTCGAATCTTGGCCAGCCTTTGGAGAATGGTGGTTCGGGTCTCGCTCGCGGCACGCCCGTCCCGGACTGTGTCGAGGATTTCGTCGAGCGCCGCCTCCCCGTCGCCGATGAGAATGGCGTCGAAGAAGTCCGCCACCGGCTCGGGATTGGCGGTGCACGGCCCTCCGCCGAGGACGATCGGTTCGTCTTCAGAGCGGTCCGAGGCCCGGCGGGCGATCCCCGACAGGTCGAGCAGGTAAGGGACGTTGATGTAGTTGAGCTCGGACTGCAAGGAGATGCCCACCAGGTCGAACTCACCGACCGCCCGGTAGGACTCGAGGGTGTAGAGGGGGATCTGGGCCTCGCGCAGGGCCTGCGCCATGTCCGGCATGGGGGCATACGTTCGCTCGGCGAGGGCGTCGTCGCGGCGGTTGATCAGGTGGTAAAGGATTCGGGAGCCCTGATGAGACATCCCGATTTCATAAGCATCGGGGAAGGCCAGGGCCACCCGCACCGAGACCGTATCCCAGGCTTTGCGCACGAGATTTCGTTCGAGGCCGAGGTAGCGCGAAGGCTTCTGGACCCCGGGAAGAATCTCGTCCAGGGCGGTGCGGATCGCTGTCGGCGAAGGTTGGTTGGTCACTCTTCCTCCCGTCCGGTGACGCACCGGGACGGCTCAATGTATACGAGTTCTCAACGATTTCCAATGTCCGAGCCGCGGCGCCTCGCCGCTCCCGAGACGAATCCTGGTGGGAAGTTAGGGCTCGAGGCCCGGCCGAACCTTCAGTGTACAATCATGCGCCATGAAGATCGTATTTTTCGGGACGCCAGAATTCGCCGTGCCGACCCTCGAACGGGTAGTGGGGAGCAGGCACCAGGTGCTCCTGGTCGTCTCCAAGCCGGACAAGCCGGTGGGACGCCGCCAGGTTCTCGCTGCTCCGCCGGTCGTGGAGATGGCGCGTCGTTTCGATCTCCGCTGCCTCCAACCGGCGAACCTGAAGTCCGAGGAGTTCGCGAGCTCGCTGGCCGAATCCGGAGCGGATGCGGCGGTTGTTGTGGCCTTCGGCAAGATGATTCCGGCGAAACTGCTCACGCTTCCGCCTTCGGGATTCATCAACCTCCATCCCAGCCTGTTGCCCCGCCACCGTGGCCCGTCCCCGATCCAGTGGGCTTTGGTCTGCGGTGATCAGAGAACCGGAGTCACCACGATGCAGATCGACGAAGGCATGGACACCGGTCCGATCCTGCTTCAGGAGCGGGTTGCCATCGAACCCGGGGAGACGGCGGAGCTGCTTGCTCCGCGGTTGGCGGAGCTGGGTGCAGAGTTGGTGGTGCGGACCCTCGACGAGCTCGAGGCGGGGACGATCACCCCGCGCCCCCAACCCGAAGACGGCGCCAACACCACCCCCATGCTGCGCCGGAACTTCGCCAAAGTGGATTGGTCGATGCCGGCCCGCCAACTTGTCAACCGGTTGCGTGGTTTTTCACCATGGCCCGGTCTCTATACCAAATTCCGTGGAGGCCGGTTGAAGATCTTTGGGCTCGAGGAGGTCAAAAGCCCGCCCCGGGGGAAAGAAGATCCCGGTTGCGTGATTGCGGCGGAGATCGACGGCATCGTTGTACGATGCGGAAGGGGCAGTGCGGCGAAGATTACCGAGGTGCAGCGAGAGGGGCGGCGCCGGATGCCGGTAGACGCCTTTCTGATCGGCGAACGGGTGAGCCCTGGTGAGGTCTTCGGCTGACAACGTTTCGGCGGCGCGCTTGTTGGTGCGCGTTGAAGGAGGGGCGTTCTTATCGCGCTTGCTCGCCGATGGCTGCGCCGCGAGTGTCCGGGTGCGCGTGCTCGGGGTTCTTCGCTGGCTTCGTACCCTCGATACGGTCCTCGCTCCCCTGTGCCGGCGTGACCTCGCGCGGCTCGATCCGGAGGTGCGGGCGGTCCTTCGCATCGGGCTTTTCGAAGCCATGTATTTGGAGTGTCCGCCGGCTCTGGCTACCGATGGAGGCGTCCACCTCGTGCGCCGTCTGGGCTGTGGGTCCGCCTCGGGGATGGTCAACGCAGTCCTTCGGCGAGCGACCTCCGGTTGGCGGAAGGTGTTGGAAGGGACCGCGATCGACGTTCGTCTCGCCCATCCGGAGTGGTTGTCCCATCGCTGGATCGAAGAGTTCGGCCCGAATAGGGCCGAGGGAGCGATGGCCTCGGCCCAGCAGCCTGCCGTTACCTGGGCCTGGTTCCTCGACGAGTCGGCGCCGGCGCGTCTGGCGGCCGAGGGCCTCGCCCTCGAACCACATCCGTGGTGCCCGGGCGCCTGGTCGGCCCCGGATCAGGTCGGACGACTGATCCGGGAGGTGGAAGCGGGCGCGGCCTATGCCCAGGACCCGAGTTCGCAGGTGGTGGCTCATGTGGCGGCTCGGTTGAGCGGCGGCGCCGGGCGATTCCTCGATCTCTGTGCGGCGCCGGGCGGCAAATCGGCGCTGATAGTTCACCTTGGCGATTGGGACCCGGCACTTTCTGGAGACCGGCTTTTTTCCAGAGTCCGACTGATGCGCCCACTGCTCGATCGAATTGGAGTCGCCGGTGTGGTCGCGGCGGACGCCGTGAAATCGCCTTTCAAACCGCGATCGTGGGACCTCGTTCTGCTCGATGCCCCGTGCTCCGGCACCGGTACCTTTCGGCGCCACCCGGAGCTGAAGTGGCGGCTTCAACCCGACGCGATCGCTCGTTTGGCCGCCGACCAGAGGGGCTTGTTGGCGGCGGGTCTTGAGATGCTTGCCGCGGAAGGCGTCCTGGTCTATGCCACATGCTCGGTGGAGCCGGAGGAGAATGAGGAGGTTGTAAGGGACCTTCCGGCTGGCTTCGAGCACGTTGTTCTGGAGGAGACGGCTCCGGACAACGTACCGTGCCACCCGACAACGGAAGGGGGTGTGCGAATTCTGCCGAACCCGGATGGCGACGGCTTTACGATGCATGCCATTCGGCGGAGCGCGCCGGCGTAACGCGCTTTCAATGGTTTCGGGTTTGCGCTACTGGTGGGTGATGCGAGCTTCTGCCATCGCGCTTCCCGAGAGAGCCCCCTGCAATTCGCCCGGCGAATTGCGTTCGGTCATCGCGCCTGAGCGCGGGCAAAAGCTCAAGCCACTCGATCGAACCGCGCGCCGACAAATCCGCAATCCGAAATCCGAAATTCCTTCTTCCTCATTCCGAATTCTCCAGCTCTGCCTCGATCTCCTCCCACTCTTCGAGGAGACGCTGGACCTCAGAGGCGAGGTCCTGGTGTTCGCGCTGCATGGCGCGAATGCGTTTTTCGGGAGTGGACGAAAAGAACCCTTCTTCGCAGAACGACGCGTTGATTTCCTCAACCCGTCTCTCTGCCTGCTCGATGGCAGCGGTGACGACGTCGCGGCGGAGTTTGAGGTCTTTGATAGTGGAGCCATTGGGACGGCGGGAGGTGTTCTCTGTGGTTTTTTCGGGCTTTTTCGTCCGGTCTCGTTTCTCGCGTCGCGCTCTCAGGATCACGGCGTCGGCGTCGAGGTGGTCGTCCCCGCAGCTCTCGAGGTATTCGGCGTAGGTCCCGGGATAGTCGGTGATGCCTTCGGCGGTGATTTCAAGCACTCGAGTCGCCAGCCGGGAGACGAACCAGCGATCGTGGGAGACAAAGATCAGGGTGCCGTCGAAGGCTTCGAGTCCTGCCACAAGCGCCTCGATGGCTTCGAGGTCGAGGTGGTTGGTCGGCTCGTCGAGGATCAGCACGTTGGGTTGCTCGACGATCAGGCGGGCGAAGACCAGCCGCGCTGCCTCACCCCCTGACAGGCTGTTGAGCCTTTTCCCCACGTCGTCGCCGGAAAACAGCACCCTTGCCAAACGGCTGCGCACGGAACCGACCGTCTCGTTTTCGCAATACGAAGCCAGCCAGCCCTCGACGGTGGCGTCGCGGCCGGCCAGAGTCCGCCGGTGGTCCTGGGCGAAGTAGCCGATGCGAATCTCGTGTCCCCACTCGACGGCGCCCTCATCGGCGGCCAACTCCCCGACCGCGATCTTGAGCAACGTCGACTTGCCGATACCGTTGGGGCCGATGATCGCCAGCCGGTCGCCGCGGCGAACGAAGAGCGAGACGTTTTCGAGGACGTGCTTGTCGCCGAACGCCTTGGAGATTCCCTCCACTTCCAGTGCCTTCTTGCCGCTCGGCCGAATCTGGGCGAAGCGGAAGAGGGGGTATCGGCGGGAGGAACGGGGGAGAGGTTCGATGACGATGCGATCGATCTGCTTGAGCTTGCTCTGGGCCTGGCGCGCCTTGGTGGCCTTGGCCCGAAAACGGTCCGCAAAAGCTCGGTGCTGGGAAATCTTCTTCTCCTGGCGGGAGATCTCGGTTTCCTTGCGCTCGCGGTCGGTCCGCTTGGCCTCGTTGAACGCCGCGTAGTTGCCGGTGTAGAGGGTGACCGTCTGGTAGTCGATATCGAGAATATGGGTACAGACGTTGTCCAAGAATCGATGGTCGTGGGAGATCACGACGGCGCATCCTCGATAAGAGGCCAGGAATTTCTCCAACCACCGGATGGAGAGAATATCGAGGTGATTGGTGGGTTCGTCGAGCAGCAGGGCGCCGGGATCGGAGGCCAAGACTTGGGCGAGGAGCACCCGCAACTTGAACCCTCCGGAGAGCGTCGAAAGAGGCATCCGATGTTGTCGGGTGGGGATGCCGAGGCCTTCGAGAATTTCCGCCGCCCGTGCTTCGAACGAGTAGCCGTCAAGGCTGACGACGAGATCTTCGACCTCGGCGTAGCGGCTGCCGTCGAAGTGATCCGCCGAGGCCTCGAGGATTCTCTCTCTCTCCGCGAGCGCGTTCCACAGCTCACTGTGGCCCATCATGGCGATGTCGAGAATGGGAGTTTCCTCGTAGCGGAAGTGATCCTGTTCCAGCACGCCCACCCGAAGGCGCTTGGGAAGGTTGATCGCGCCGCCGCTGGGGTCCTCGGTACCGCTGAGGATCCTGAGGAGAGTGGTCTTGCCCGATCCGTTGGCGCCGACCAACCCGTAACGGCATCCGGAATTGAGCTGGAGACTGACGTCGCAAAAAAGCGTCTGGCTCCCGTAGGCCTTGACGAGATCGGTGACCGCAATCATGACGAGGGAGGATAGCAGGGAAGGAATTAGGAATTAGGAATTCGGAATTCGGAATGACCGGCGCGGGGCGGCGGATGGGTTATTGGGAACCTAGTGTCCGCGTTTGGGCGCGCTGGGCGGGACGTGCCTGGCTTCAGCCTGGCAATCCACGGGAAGCGCGATGACAAAAGGTCGCATCACCTATCAGTAGGGCAAACCCGG
>JBGMRN010000136.1:0-1950 GCA_048061535.1 Thermoanaerobaculales bacterium
CAAAGCCGCTGTCGGGATAGCCGGACATGAAAACGCTGGCCGGATGAAAGCCGAAGACCGAGCTTCGATCCGGACTTGCCACCGCCGGATACTGCCACACCACCTCCCCGACCGCGTCCACCTCGATCACCCGGTCATGCATGGAGTCGGCGATCAGGGTGTTTCCATTGGGCAGGCGATCGGCGTCGTAGGGAAGCTCCAAGCCCGCGGCGTACTCCCACACGACCGTCCCCGAGGCATCCACCTCGAGGACTCTCCCGTTCTGGGAGTCGGTCACAAGGGTGTTGCCGTCGACCAGCCGATCGGCGTCACGGGGCCAGTCCAGGGCGTCGTCGCCCGCCGGCTGCCACACCCATGCGAGACTGCCTGAAGGCGTGACCTCGACGATGCGGTTGTTGTCCGAGTCGGCGATCAGGGTGTTGCCGTTGGCCAGGCGGTCGGCGTTGTGAGGTTGGTCGAGATGGGAGTCGTCGGATCCCGCTACCCCGGTCTGGCCGTGCTGCCATACGAGGGTTCCGTCCCGCTCGATCTCGATCACCCGGTTGTTGTCGCGGTCCGTCACCAGGAACCGGTCGCCGTCGATGCCGTTGACGTCGTTGGGGTAGTCCAGGTGGCTGCCGTCGGAGAGACTCACCCAGTCCGAGCTCCACACCGTGACGTTGTCGCTGTCCAGCTCCACGATCCGATCGTTCCCGGTGTCTGAGATGATGGTATGGCCGTTGGCGAGACGGTCGGCGTTGTGGGCGAAGTCGAGCCCGCCGCGGTAGACACCCACGCACCGGCCGCCGGCGTCCACCTCCATCACCATGCTGGGATCACGCCCGGTTGCAATCAGGGTCGTATCGTCCGGCAGCCGGTCCACATCGTGTGGCAGGCTGAGGCTCACGTTCCACCACGGGTCGACAGTGGCGCCGGAGCGGCGGGCCATCTCGACGATGTAGCTCACGTTGAGGTCACGGTAGTCCGCCATCCTGCCCGGGAGCCAGGCGGGCGCCGAATCCTCGTAGAGCTCGTTGACGGGATTGCCCATGTCGCTGCCGTTGATGCGGGTCCACGGCACGCCCCCCGCAATTGCCGCCTCGTTCATCTGCAAGGCATGAAGGTGGAGACCCTCCGGCTGCACATGATCGTTCCACGCCTGCACCCGCAGGTACTCCCCGCGGAAGTCGCCGATATAGCGGTAGGCCTCCCGTTCGCTCCACCACGCCACGTTCTCGGAAGAAGGATCCGTGACCGTGCTCAGATGGCCGCCTAGTCCACGCTCTTCCCAGCAGTAGTAGCAGGCGACGATCATGCTGTCGGATGGCCCCTCCATGTCCACAAGCCACGCCACGGGAAGGTCCGGATACCGGCTCACGGCCCCGGCGCCGAGGGCGATTCCGTAGGAGCTGGTGAGGATGCCCAGGTTCCCGCGGTCCACGTTGCCGAGGCCGGCCACGTACTCGATCACCGCCTTGAGGGCGTCCTGGCCGGCGAAGCCGTTGTAGTCTTCCTGCCCGCCGCTAGTCAGGTTTCCGGGCTGCCCGCTCCCGCGTCCAGGGGGGTTGAAGGCCACCACCACAAACCCCTGAGATGCCAGCTCCCGGAGGTTGAGTTGATCCACGACCGGAGCCCCCGCCCCCGTCCCGCCGGGCGCCATCACCACCGCCGGGAAGCTCTCTCCGGGATGGCTGGACGGATCGGGACCAAGCACCCGCGCATAGATCTGGACATTTTGGACGGGCTCGGTGACCCACGCGGCGGTGGTCGTGGTCACGTAGCCGCCGGTGGGCTCGCCGGCAATAGCGGGCGTCGAGATTATCAGCGCCAGCAGCCATCCAATGTGAGTCCCCAGCTTCATGCCAAACCTCATTTCGGCGCCGGCCGGTCTTCAGAGAGTTCCGGCGGACCCGCCCTAACGACGATCTCGGCCCACTCCAGGTTGACATGCGCGGTCTCGTGCCGCCATCC
>JBGMRN010000136.1:2050-8858 GCA_048061535.1 Thermoanaerobaculales bacterium
CGGTGGCACGTTTCCTGCTTTACGGACGACCAGAGTACCTTGGCGTTGATAGCCATCGCGACGCCTGCTTTGGAGGTTGAACATGACAGCTCGCAAGAACAGAGAATCCGGAAAAGGAACTTTTCGAGCAGCCAGCCGACGGCGTGGGGGCGGCGCAGTCCTCACCTTCTTCGTACTGCTGGTTGTGACCTCTTCGCCCGGGTTGGGTCAGACGCGGCCCGAACCGCGCAGCACGATCGGGAGTATTCAGACGGAACATACTGCGCGCAGCGCTGGCCTTTCGAGTAACTCGAATCCGGACGGCTGGCATGCCTACCCGCTCTTCGGCGGCGAGATGACCTCGATCGTCATCGACCCCGTCGACCGCATGACCATCTACGTCGGCAGCCGGGGCGGCGGAGTCTTCAAGACGATCGACGGCGGACTCTCCTGGCAGGCAGCTCGCGACGGCCTTACCTATCTGCCCATCCGTAGCCTCGCCGTCGACCCGGCACACCCGGAGGTGCTCTACGCCGGCACGGACTTTCACGGCGTCTGGAAGTCCACCGACGGCGGTACGAGCTGGTCCCTGGCCAGCGTCGGTCTCGACCAAGGACTGGTGGCCTTCAACCTCGCAATCGACCCGCAAAACCCCGAGACCGTTTTCTGCGGCCTCGCGGGCGGCACCGCTTTCACCGTCGGAAACGTCTTCCGCTCGGACAACGGCGGCGCGACGTGGACGGCTGCCAACGGCGGCATGATCATGGGCGGCGGAGACTACAGTAACGGTGTGCTCTCGCTGGCCCTTGACCCAGATTCTCCGCAGACGTTGTACGCCGGCACCATCTACGAGGGAGTGTTCCGAACCACGGACTCGGCCGAAAGTTGGCAGACGCTCAACGAAGGTGTGCCGTTTCGCTCCAACGACGACTACTTGAGCGAGGTCAGCGCGCTGGCGGTCGACCACCATCGCGGCGGCCGCCCGGTCGCCGTTATCGGGGGGGACTTCTTCGCCTACGACATTTCCGGGGGTTGGCAGCAGATATCGACCGGCCCCATGCCTCTCGGATTCATCTCGTCCCAGCTTTATGTGCATCCCACAGACGCTCAACGGCTGTATGCCGCCGGCGGACTCATGGGCCTCAGCGTGAGCCGGGACGCCGGCATCACCTGGCAGGACATCCACAGCAGATGCGATCGGGTCGCCGTCGATCCCGGAGCGGTAGACTCCCTTTTCTGCACCAATCAAGCCGGAGGCGATCTTGTGGGCGGTGTGCATGTCTCGACAGATGGGGGCGACAGCTGGAGAGAGAGCATCCAAGGCCTTGCCGCCGTTTCGATCCGTGCCGTGGCCGTCGACCCCTCGGACGAGCGCCGAATCTACGCGGGCGGCGACGGCTACCTGTATCGCAGCCAAGACGGCGGCACAACCTGGTACAGAGGGTTCGAGGATCAAGGCTACGGTGAGCTCAGCTACCTGGGGACCATTCGTACGATTGCCGTCGACCCGGCCGAGCCCGAGATCGTCTGGGTCGCGGCCTTCCCCTACCTGATGCGCTCCACAGACTTCGGCCGCACCCTCGAACGGGTGGATGTCGACGCCACAGTGAACGACATCGTGTTCTCAACCGCAGGGATGTATGCGGGCACCAACGGAAATGGAGTGTTCGTCACCACTGACGGCGGTGGAACGTGGCAGGAGGGCGCCGAGGGATTTCCGACGTTCGCCGAACGTCCATGCCCGGTTCTCAGCCTCGCCGTCGACCCGCACGACCCGCGCACAGTCTGGGCCGGAACCCAGTTCGGCGGTGGCGCGGTGCGCTCCACCGACGGCGGGTTGACCTGGCAGGTCACGGGACTGACTGAGCACAACTTTGTCGATGCAATCGCCGTCAACCCGGGCGACAGCGACGACGTGCTCGCCGGCGCCGGCACCTGGGATGGCGGCATCTATCGCTCGAGAGACGGCGGCGTGACCTGGACCGAATCCGTCTCCGGCATCGCTTTCGTCTACGATTTCGCGTACGACCCGCACAACCCGGGCCACGTCTACGCGGCCACCGATGGCTACGGGGTGCTGCGCTCCACCGACGGCGGTGACACCTGGCAGGATTTCAGCGCCGGGATCTTCCACCCACGTCTGCTGTCGTTGGACGTCACCCAGCAGGGGTCGCCGCGCCTCATCGCCGGTAGCCTTGGCTCGGGGCTTTACTGGACCACGCTCGCTGCCTCGGAGAGGGTCCGTCGCTCCAGCGGCCGACGGAGGCCGTGAGGCGGACCCTCTTACCAACTTCCTGCTGAGGCGTGCGGTGCTCCCCAATCAACCTCGACCGGATCTCCGACACAGTCGAGCTGGTCCCACGCAAGGGAAACTGCCTGAGTTCTGCTGCGGTGATTGAGCGGCTGGGGCGGTTGAGCTATAACAGGTCTCCAAGTAATGAGACTGCGTTGGCCGTACCTGCTGTTTTTCTTTGTGGTTTGCGCACTGGCCGCCACCGTCTCGCCGGCGCAAAACGAAGAACTTGACGATCGACGCGCAAGCCTCGCCCAGCAGATCGAGGTCGCCGGCGACAGCGACAGGCCGCGCCTTCTGAACGAGCTTGCCAATCTGATCTGGCGTCAGGAGCCGGAGCGGGCGATCGAGGTGGCGAGCGAGGCCCTGGAGCTGGCGACCGGGCAGAAAAACCTGCGGTTGACCGGCGACGCCCACAAGCTCATGGGTCTCGCCCACCTTGTGATGCAACACTACGCCGACAGTCTGACCGAGATGCGGGAGGCCGAGGATCTCTACCGTCGCCTGGAGGAAAACCGGGAAACGGCCAAGTGTCTTGGGTATCAGGGCATGGCCCTGTCGAAAATGGGTCGTCTGTGGCCGGCGATCGAGGTCGTCGATCGGGCCCTTGAGATGTTTCGGGAGCTGGGCGACGAGAAGGGGATCGCAGCCTCCACCAACAACCTTGGCATCTACCTCGAGCGGGTCGGCGAGTACGAGCAGGCTTTGCGTCGCAACCTCGAGTCTCTGGAGATTGAACGTTCTCTCGGCCGCACCGGTGGGATTGCCAACAACCTCAACAGCATCGGCAACATCCACGCCACGCTGGAGGACTACGAACGGGCCGGGCAGTACTACCAGCAGGCCCTCGAGCTTTTCGAGCAGAGCCGGGAAGACTACGGCGTGGTCCAGTGTCTCAACAACCTCGGCAACACCTACGAGAACCTCGACCAAGACGAGAAGGCCCTGGAGTACTTCGGTCGCGCCCTTGAGGTGGCCCGCCGGCTGGGAATACCGTCGATCGAGGCCAACCCGCTTTCCAATATGGGCATCGTGCACAAGAAGCGGGGGGAGTTCGACCAAGCCCTGGACAGCTATCAACAGGCCGCCGAGATCAGGAGGCGGCTCGGCGAAATGGCCAACCTGGCGATCGACTACCAGAATATCGGCGAAGTCTACTTGCTGATGGAGCGACCATCCAAGGCGCTCGAATACTTGAACAGGTCCGAGACCATCGCCGGCGAGACCGGGTCGAATGCCGCCATGGAAGGCGCCTACCGCAACCTCGCCGAGGCCCATCGGATGCAAGGCGACTACCGCCGCGCGTACGAGAGCCTGCTCCGGCTCGGCGAGGTGCGTGATGCCCACCTTGACGAGGAGAAAAGCCGCGCGGTCACCGAGCTACAGGCACGGTATGACGCCGACCGTCGGCGCGAGGAGATCGAGCTTCTCACGAAGGACAACCAGATCCAGCAGCTGGAGCTGGGCCGGACGAAGCTGGTGGCGGCCCTCTTGGTGGCGGTCACGGCACTGGTGATCGGGATGGCAGTGCTGTTGCTGCGCCGCTACCGATCCTTGCTGGCCTTCTGGAAGAAGAAGGTCTTCATCGGGCCGTATCGAGTGGGAGATGAGATCAGTGCGGGCGGCATGGGTGTCGTCTACCGAGCCACCAACGTGCTCGAACCCGGTAAGACGGTTGCGCTCAAGGTCATCCGAGATGAGTATGCCGGCGATGCCATCCAACGCAAGCGGTTCGTCAACGAGGGCCAGATCATCGACTCCATCAACCACCCCAACATCGTCACCGTCTATGATCGCGGGGAGCACAACCAGAGGCTCTACATCGCGATGGAGTACCTGGCTGGGCGTACGCTGGCCGAGATGCTCGACGAGACTGCCCGCCGGGAAGCGGCCGTTCCCCTGCCCCGATGCCTGAGCATCATGGGGCAGCTCGTCGATGCGGTTACCTCGATCCATGCCATGGGTATCGTGCACCGCGACATCAAGCCGAACAACGTCATCGTGACCGGAGCGGATGGCGCTGAGGAACAGGTAAAGCTGCTCGACTTCGGCGCCGCCAAGCTCGACACGATGACCACCCTTACCGCGGCAGGCGAGCTCCTCGGCACGGTCAGCTACCTGGCCCCCGAGTGTGTGCGTCATCAGGCGCCGACGCCCGCCAGCGACGTGTTCTCGCTGGGCGTTGTCTTCTACGAGCTGCTGACCCTGGAGAAACCCTTCCCCGCCGACGACCCGGCCATGCTTTTGCGGCAGCTGCTGGATGCCGAGCCCGTCGAACCGGCGTTGTTTCGCCTCGATCTCGACGGCGGCCTCAGCGAGCTGGTCATGGCCATGCTGCACAAGGACCCAAGCCGCCGGCCCGCCGGAGAAGAGCTGGTTCACCGGCAGGTGCGCCTCGCCGCAACGGATGCTTGATGGTCGAGCAGTTCAAGGCCCGTCTCGCCGAACGCATCCGGCAGAAGGACATCGGACTGGTGATGATCGTCGATCGTGGCGGCCGGATCCGCTGGCACCATGGTAGGCCGGTGGGCGGTCGGACGGTGGAGCAAGGGTGGGGTTTTTCGCGCACTCACCTGCTCGAAGTGCTGGGGAGTGGCAACCCATTGGAGACCTCCGATGTGACCATCACCGGTGATGAGCACGCCCTTCCCCACTCGGCGCGGTTACTGCTCCTCGGCAGCCTCTTTATCCACCCGATCGATGACGACTTGGTGCTTTATGTCGACAGCGGTCGTGACTCTCTCGACCCTTCCGACATCGAGTTCTTCACCAGCAGCGGCAACGCCATCCGGTCGCTACTTTCCGAGCTCCGGTCGGTGGACGGCCGTGGGGGCGGGATCACCGGCGACAGCCCAGCGGCGCGGCGCATGCGAGAGCTGGTTATGGCCTTCGGTCTGGAGGACGACCCGGTGCTGATTCTCGGCGAGACCGGCGTCGGCAAGAGCCGCATTGCACAGCTGATCCACCGCTTCTCGGGCCGGTCAGGACAGTTCATCATCATCGACTCGCCCGCAGTGCCCGAGCCCTTGTTCGAGAGCGAGCTCTTCGGTCACGCCAGGGGCGCCTTCACCGGCGCCGACCGGGCCAAACGCGGCCTGGTGGAGGCCGCGGAGTCGGGCACCCTGTTCCTCGACGAGATCGCCGAGGTTCCGCTGTCGGTGCAAGCCAAGCTCCTGCGCTTCATCGACACCCACCGCTTCCGCGCGGTCGGCGACCCGCGGGAGCGGCAGATCGACGTGCGTATCATCGCGGCCACCAACCGGAAGCTCGAGGACGAGATCGCCCGCCAGCGCTTCCGGGAGGATCTCTTCTTCCGGCTCAACGTGTTGACCTTGGAGATCCCACCGTTGCGGGAACGGCCCGAGGATATCCGGGCGCTGATTCTCGAGCACGAGCGCTTCCTACGCGGCAAAGAGCTCGGCCCCGGCTTCTGGCAAGCCGTCGAGCGGCACGACTGGCCTGGCAACGTGCGCGAGCTTGTCAGCGTCGTCAAGCGGGCCGGCATTCAGGTTTCCGGCCGGATCGTCGGCGACGAGGTCGAGGAGCTGCTGATGCGCCGCCGCGCGCCCTCGAGCGCACGCGCTGAGCATGACGATCTCGCAGCTCTGCGCGTTGCGATCGAGGCCGGCGAGAGCTTCTGGGACGCTGTGTGGCCGCTGTTCCTCGACCGCGAGCTCAACCGGCGCCAGCTCCGCGGTCTGCTGGAGGACTACTTCTGGCAGTGCCACCACAGCTTGAAGGACCTGGCCCAGCGTCTCAACATCCCGGACCGTCAGTACCCCAGGTTCATCTCGGCCCTGCACCGCTATCGCGTGCATCCCGGTCGCCCGGCACCACCCTCATCCTGACAGGGCTTGACCGATCGTCGCCGTACCGGCGGCGGGTTGCGCGCGCTGTAGCCAGAAGAAGAACTCCGCCGCGTAGAGCTCTTTCTTCTTGCCCGGGATAAAGCGCAACGAGCAGCGGTACCGCCTGAGGTTGAAGATGCCGCCGCCGGCGCCGTGCGGCAGCAGTAGCAGGTCGGTGAACATGCCGTTGGTGGTTTCGGTCTGCACGGACCCGACGTCGGACCAGGCGATGAAACGCTTGCAGCGGAAGCCCTTGCGCGTCCACACGTCGTTCATCGTGTCCCTGGTTGTCACGTCGACGTCTGAGAAGCGAAAGCCGCAGGCGCTGCAGCTCTGCCCCGCCTCACCCGGGTGGAAGCGGAGCATTGGCTTTCCGCAGTCGTCGCAGGTTTCGCCGCTCGAAGAAGGACGGAGATCGACGGATTCCGGACGGACCTCAGCGACCTGAGCCGCCTGCAGGATGGGGAAGGGGGATGGCCCTGGGCAATTGTGGCCCGATGGCGTGCACCCGATGGGATATGTCCAATACCTCGGCGGGTATCGCCTTCCGGATTTCGACGTCTCGAGCGTCTCCTGACGGAACCCGGTGAGTTGCGTGCTCGCGATCGTCAGGAAACTGGTGAGAAATGCGGGCAGGAAGGATGCATCGGCGATCGAATACCCTGCCAATTGTGGCGGGGTGCACTAG
>JBGMRN010000137.1:0-8587 GCA_048061535.1 Thermoanaerobaculales bacterium
ACGTCTCAACACCCCTTCGCGATGACTTCTTGGCACATAAAAGCGGAGGAGACGAGAAGGGAAGCTCATCCGAACAGGAGAAAAGGCACGTCGGAAATTTTTCCACTGCCGATCACGGAAGATCCGAGCCCCGGCCGTGGTTGACATCTAGGCATGCGATTAGCATTTCTCCTGATGGGCCACGGGAGCTTGGCGTTGGGCTTCATCGGCATCTTCGTTCCGCTACTTCCGACGACGCCCTTCGTGCTGTTGGCGGCAGTCTGTTACTCACGCGGTTCGGAGCGGTTCCACATCTGGATCCATGAGCACCCGCGTTTCGGACCCATGATTCACTCGTGGCGTGAGCACCGGGCGATTGGACCGCGGGCCAAGGTCGCGGCCACCATCACGTTGCTCGTCTCGATCACATTCTCAGTGATCCGCCTCGACCTCCCGTGGAACGCCCTCGCCCTGGTCGTCGGGGTGACGATGCTGACGTTCATTCTCACCCGGCCATCGGGTGGAACGAAATAGGGAGTGATTGCCTCACGCTCCCTTCGAAATACTGGAACGCGCCGGCCGCCCAGACCGGATCAGTGAACACCCATCATCGCGAGGAGCACGATGGCGACCGTCGCCACGATGGGAAAGACCACGGTAACCACTCCCAGGTCTTTGTATCCTTCCTTGTGGGTGACGCCCATGACCATGAGCAACGTGATGACAGCCCCGGAATGAGGGAGAGAGTCCAGCCCGCCCGACGCCACCGAGCAGATTCTGTGGAGAACATCCGGGGCGACGCCCATTTTCAAATATTCGGGACCCATCGTTTTCATGAAAATCGTCAAACCACCGCTCGCAGACCCGGTGATCCCGGCCATGATGTTGACCGCGCACGCGGCGGAAACGAGTGGTGGCAGGGGCAAGGACAACGCAAAGGCAACGAAGCTCTTGAAGGCGACCACGTTTTTTACTACAAACCCGAAGCCGACGATCGCAGCAGTATTCAGCAAGGGCATCACGCTTTGAGAGACACCCTCATTGAGTGTTTTCAGTGGATTTTCAATTAGATCGTGAATACGACCACAAAAACGTTCACGCCGCCATAGGTCAAAGTTGCAGTCGAAAGAATGATCACAAGAAGAGCATTCTTTGCTCCGAAAACATTCAATAGTTTGTAAGAAATAGAGTTTGCCGACCCACTATCCCCCATGGTTTTCCCAAAAAGTGAACCCAGGAAGAAAATGAGAAAAAACGCCCCGATGAAGTACTTGAAACCGTCTGCATAGGAACCGGAAATGCTCTGCCAAATTCCCGCCCTATTTGTGAGGATTACGACGAGCGAGCACAAGAGCGATGCAGGAATAATGCTCCATCCTCGAAAAGCAAGAAAAATTACCAACCCAATCGAAGCGAGTACTCCAATCACGCCCAACATGCCAGGCCTCCTTCTTTTCGAATCCTGCAGAAAAAGTCTACGGGAACGCCGGCAATAAAGAAAGTGCTTGGAATATAGGAAGATATCTGCTAGGTTACACTGTCTGTTGCCGGCCGACGGGGCCGGCTTCTGTCTCGGTGGACGCAGTGTCCGCCACGGTTAGCGAGTCGGGCGCGCCCCTGAAGGGCAGCGCTCAGGGAGAAAAAGAGAGTTATGTCGAAGAAATTGTTTGTTGGAAGTTTGAGCTGGGACACGAATGAGGACAGCCTCCACAGGGCCTTCAGTCCTCATGGTGAAATCAGCGAAGCCACCGTGATCAGCGATCGTGACACGGGCCGTTCCCGCGGCTTCGGCTTCGTCACCTTCAACGAAGACGAGGCGGCTGACAAGGCCCTTGCAGCCCTCAACGGAACCGAGCTGGACGGCCGCACGATCAAGGTGGACGTCGCTCAGGCGAAACAGCGCTCCGGCGGCGGCGGCGGCGGTGGCCGCGGCGGCTACAGCAGCGGCTGGTAGATCCCCCTAACATCCAACTCAAAACCCCTCCCCCGTGGAGGGGTTTTTCTTACCCGCAAAGGCCAGCACGACTCCCGCCGTACCGCTCCACCGCGTGGTGTCACCTGACTCGAAGCCGTCGGAAAACAGTGAACGCTCGCGGGGGCCGTACTCGGGGAGAGGCCGGCCGAACTCGAAGGCGCCGATGTCCGGCAGGCCCACCAGCGTGAAACCGTCATTGAGATTCGGCAGGTCTTGGCCGGCGTCGATCTCGGGCGCAGCCGCCACCAACCGAAGATCGCGGCTGCCCGGGGTCGCCTGCTGGTCCCACGCCGGCGGCAGAGCGGCATTCAGCAAGTCGTTGAACTGAGCTCCCACACCGTGAACCTCGACACCCACAGCCTGAAGATCCGGCAGCCGGTCGTAGCGGACGTTGTCCCACTTGAAGTACGGGTCGCTCGGTTGGCCGATGTCGCGAGTTGTGCCCCAGGCGTCGTGGTCGAAGTCCCGAAACCCCTCGTCGGCGACGGTGGAGAACTCGAAGGCGTAGCGGGTGCCCAGAAACAAGTTGTTGCGAAAGATCGCGTTGCGCCACATCGCGCCGTTGTCGCCATGTCCGTCGCCGTGCTTGGCAGCGGTGTTGTGGGCGACAAAGAAGCCCGTAGTCTGATTGTGCATCTTGAAGGGCACGCTCTCGAGGTTGAAGAGCTCGTTGCGGAAGATGTAAGCCGGACCACCGCGGATCGGTTGGACGCTGACGCCCATGCGAGCGTTCATCACCCGGTTGCGCCACACCCGCACGTTGGCCTGGTTGTAATCGATCTCGATGCCGTCATCCACGCAGAACGAGATGTCGTTGCCGAAGACGTCATTTCCGTAGGACGGCCCGGTCATCGGTTGCAGCGACACACAGTCTCCGAAGTTGCGGATGCGGTTGCGGCAGACCACGTTGCCATGGCCGCGCAGGTCGATTCCACGCTCAGAGGGGATGCCGCTGCCGGGCCAGATCACCCGCCCCTCGATGACGTTGTCGCACACCGTCTGGTTGCCCTCCAAGGCGTCGCTGCGCCGGTTCACCACCCCGAAATCGACGTCGCGAATCAGGTTGTGACGGAGGACGATGTCGTGGCTGTGCTGGGCATCGACGCCCCAGCGCCCGTTTTCAAGCACCAATCCCTCGATGACGACGTGGACGATGGGTTGGTTCCACTCGCCGAGGGTGATGATGCCGCGATCCGTACCGCCGCCGTCGATGATCGCGGAGTTGTCAGTGGGCCCCGAGAAAACAACCGGTGCGGACGGAGTGCCGCTCAGAAGCAACTGAAACGGCGCGTAGGTCCCGGAGGCAATGTGGAAAACATCCCCCGGAAAAGCGTCATCGGCGGCCGCCTGGAGGCCACGGAACGGGTTGCCCGCGGTCCCGTCACCCCCACCACTGCCGGGGACCACATAACGGTAAAAACCGACGATAGTGGCGGGCGGAGGTGTGCGGGTGCTCGCGACCACGGTGCGCACCTCGCCGCCGCCGTCCGGATCGATCAGCGTCAGCCGCAGCTCATAGACCTGGCCGGGATCGAGGAAGAGTGCGCTTGCCGCCCAGTAGTTCAAGCCCAGAGCCGATCCGTTGACCATGATGCCGGGGTAGGCGCGCATCGCCGGAGCTCCAGCCTGCCAAGTTGTTTCGCCCTGGCGCCGGAACTCCAGCACCATCGAGCTGTCGAGGTCATCGTCGCCGTCGATCCACCACAGAGCGCCGAGGTTCTCGAATGTGGCGTCGGCGCGAACGGCGCCGGGAACAACGCCGTCGCCGGCAGACGCGCTGCGGCCCGGCAAGGCGAACAGCGCCAGAAAACACAGCAGGCACGAAAACGAGATATCGTCTCTTCGCATTGATCGATTATGCCATGCCGCCCAGCACCGCCGCCGGCGCCAATAACCCGGCGTTGGCGTTTGAATCGGAGTCGCGATGCGCGGCTGTTTGCCAAAAATTGACCCCGCAATTGAGAAAGGTGATCTTCGTAACGAGTGTTACTATCGACAGGGAAGCGTCGCAACGGCGCCATTTCAGTCTTCGAAGGAGAAAAGATGTCACCTAAAACCGAAAAAACTCCCGAAGCCCCATTTCCCCGCCACCAGCCACCGCGTCGAACTGCGAAGCGGCCGGAAGCGCTGCTCATGATAGTGCTGCTCTTCGTCGCCCTGATCGCCGTCGCAGGGCTCACCGCGGCCAGCGACGGGGCCGGCCTCACTTTCAAACAATTGGCGGCCCTGCGCTCCGTCGGAGAGGTTCAGCTCTCCCCGGACGGCGAATTTGTCGCCTACAGCTTGGTGGTACCCAGACTGCCGGGCGTGGACGAGGACGGACCCGCATATCACGAGCTACACGTCGTTTCCACGGCCGACGGGACCGACCGTTCGTTCATCAGTGAAAAGATCAAGGTCTCGGGAATTCGCTTCTCGCCCGACGGCCGCCTGATCACCTATCTCGCCAAGCGTGGTGAGGATGAACACACCGCGTTGTGGGGAATCCCGCTGTCGGGCGGAGAGTCTCGGCAGCTATTGAGCTTTGAGACCGCGATCACCGACTACCAGGTTTCGCCTGACGGCAAGCAGATAGCCTTCGTCGCCCTCGAACCCGCGAGCGACGCCCGGGAAAAGGCCGAGGAGGAAGGTTACAGCCAGGAGATCTTCGAGGAAGACTGGCTGCCGCGGAAGGTATGGCTTGCCACGCTGCCGCCATATGAACCGACCCAGACCGATCCGTCCGGCGAAGAGGTGGAGGAAGAGGGCCCGAAGGCTTTGGCAATCGACGGCTCGGCCTTCCATGTGCGCTGGAGTCCCGACGGGGAGTGGTTGGCGGTCGACCCCGCGCCCAGCCCGCTGATCGACGACCGCTATATGAAGCGCCGCGTCCACATCGTCGGCGCGTCCGGTGGGACGGTTCGTGCGACGATTCCCAACCCGGGCAAGCTGGGCGCCTTCGAATTCAGCCCCGACGGTGGAAGCATCGCCATGATCTCGGCGGCCGACCCGAACGATCCCGCGCCGGGGCGCCTGATGGTTGCCTCCGTCGACGACGGTGAGCTGAGGGATATGCTCCCCGGCCTCGAGGGACACGTGAGTTCCTTCGCCTGGCGCGGGTCGGAGGCGTTGGTTTTCATCGCCGATGAAGGCGTCGAGACGCGGCTCGCCGAGGTCGATCTTGCGAGCGGCCGGCAGACGACGCACCTTGTGTCGGGCGCCGAGCTCGATGGTTCAAGGGTGCCGATCATGGGCGGATTGAGCCTCTCCGCCGATGGTTCGCACGCCGCTGTCGCGGGAGACACGCCCGGGCATCCGCGTGAGGTCTTCGTCGTCGATCGCGGTCAACCGGCGGTACGGCGCCTGACCGACAGCAACCCGTGGCTCGGCAACGTTGATCTGGCTCCGCAGGAAACGCTTCGCTGGCAGGCCAGGGACGGTCTCGAGCTCGAGGGAATCCTCATTCGACCGGCCGATCCCGGCGCGGGTGCGCCCCTGCCGCTGATTCTGATGGTCCACGGCGGGCCGGAAGGCCACCGACGGAACGGATGGCTGACAAGCTGAAGCGCAGCCCGATTTTCTACGCGGAACGATCCCGGACTCCCCTCTTGATCGCCGGCGGCACCGCCGACAGCCGGGTTCACCCATCGCAGAGCCTGCAGCTTTACCGTGCCCTGAAGGCGGTTGGGGAAACCCCCACGCGGTACGTCCGGTACCCGGGTGAGGGCCATGGAAACGCTCGGGCCGCCTCGCGAGACGACTTCGCGAGAAGGCTCATGCGCTGGATGGACCACTTCGTGATGGAGAAGAAGGACGATCTTCCCCCGTGGGAGTTGGACCACGGCAAGGGGAACGCTGAGAACACAACCGCGGACGCTGAAGAGGAAGCGCCGTAGCCGGCTTTTTCACAGGACCCCAACTACCGGCGAACGAAGCTCAGTGGTGCCGAGGAGGCAGAATCTCCTCCACCTCGCCCTTCTCGAGCCTGGCTTGATACTCGGACCAGGTCATGGACGGAAGGCCGGACTCGCGGGCAACCATGCTGATGCAGCCTTCGACCGGACAAAGAAGCGAGCACAAGTTGCAGCCGACACAGGTCTCCTGATCGATCTCGAAGCAGTTGACGTAGCCGCCGCCGGCACCGGCCATGAAACGCCGCCCACCGCTGGTTTCGAACTCGGCGCCGGTCAAGGCCGCGAACTCCTCGTCGGGCACCTCGGTGCGCACAATCGACTGGTGGGCGCCGTCCTCACACGCGGTAAAGCACAGCCCGCAGCGGATGCAACGGTCCTGGTCGATCTCGGCCACCACCTTGTATGCCAGGTCGAGCTCGCCCCAGCCGCCGATGGCGGGCACGGTCTTGCCCACGAAATCGCTGGTTCGCTCGAACCCCTTTTCGATCATCCAGTGTTCGAGTCCGGACACCATGTGCTCGACCAGGCGGAAGCCGTAGTGCATGACTGCGGTGCAAATCTGTACTCCGCTCGCTCCCAGGAGCATGAACTCGACCGCGTCCTGCCACGCCTGGATGCCGCCGATGCCGGAAATCGGAATATGGATTTCGGGATCCGCGGCCAGGGCGTGGACCATGTGGAGGGCAATCGGCTTGACTGCCGGGCCGCAGTAGCCTCCGTGCGAGCCCCGGCCGGCGACGTGGGGCATGGGACAAAAGGTGTCGAGGTCGACGCCGATGATCGAGTTGACGGTGTTGATCAACGACAGGGCGTCGGCGCCGCCTGCCTGCGCCGCCCGGCCGACGGCGCGGATGTCGGTGATGTTGGGGGTCAGCTTGACCAGGACCGGTGTCTGCGCTACCTCCTTGACCCAGGCAGTGATCATCTCGGTGTACTCGGGCACCTGACCGACGGCGGAGCCCATGCCTCGCTCGCTCATGCCGTGTGGGCAGCCGAAGTTGAGCTCGAGTCCGTCACACCCGGTGTCTTCCACCCGCTTGACCATCTCATGCCAGCTCTCCCGTTCACTCTCGACCATCAGCGAGACCACCAGCGCGTGATCGGGGAACTCTTTCTTGACGTCGCGGATTTCGACCAGGTTGTCCTCCAAGGTACGATCTGAGATCAGCTCGATGTTGTTGAAGCCCATGATCTTGCGCCCGTCGTAGTCGACCGCTCCGTAGCGCGAGGAGACGTTGACGACGGGCTCGAAGTCGAGCGTTTTCCATACTGCACCGCCCCAGCCCGCCGCGAACGCCCGCCGGATCTGGTCGCCGCTATTGGTGGGCGGCGCGCTCGCGAGCCAGAACGGATTCGGCGAGCGAATGCCACAGATCTCGGTCGTGAGCTTCGGTCTGTCCTTCATCACGCCCTCACTTTTCCTCGGATCGGTCGAGAAAGTCCGCGATGCCGCGAGCGGCAGTCTTGCCCTCCTCGACCGCGTTGACGACTTCAGCGCCCTTGCTGACACAATCTCCACCCGCGAAGAGACCCGGCACCGAGGTGGCGCCGCTTGGCATTTCGACTACCACCCGTCCGCGTTCGATTTCGAGGCCGTCGATGGTGTTAATGAATTCGACCAGCGGTTGCTGGCCGAGAGCCTTCACCACCATGTCGCATTCGAGGGTGATATCACTGCCAAAAACCGGCACCAGGGTCGCGCCGCGCCCCTGACCCCGCATTTCGAGGCGCTGCATTCGCAAGCCGGTCAGCGCGCCGTCGTCGTGGAGGCACTCCAACGGCGCGGTCAACCACTCGAAGATCACGCCGTCACCCTTTGCCAGCTCGTACTCCTTCGCGTAGGCCGGCATGTCGGCGCGAGTACGACGGTAGGCGATAGTGACGCGGTCAGCACCCAGCCTGGTGGCGGCGGTGGCCGCGTCAATGGCGGTGTTGCCGCCCCCGATCACAACCACCCGACGGCCGACCTCGCACTCGGCGAACGGCTTGCGGTGAGTCTGGCAGATGAAGTCGAGGGCCTCCCAAACGCCGTCGGCATCTTCTCCGGGAATCCCCAACGCAGCGGTCGCGCCCAGACCGATGCCGAGGAAGACCGCGTCGAACTCCGCCCTCAGGCGACCGAAGCCGGGGCCGTCGATCGGCGTTTCGAGATTGATCTCCGCACCCATGGCCAGCACCCGCTCGACCTCGGAAAGGGCGTAGTCGGTGGTGATCTTGTAGGCGGCGATTCCGATCGAATTCAAGCCGCCGGCGAGGCCACCGGCCTCGAACACGGTCACCGCGTGGCCGCACCGCCGCAGCTCGAAGGCACACGAGAGCCCGGCCGGACCGGCGCCGATGATCGCCACCCGACGGCCGGTGTCGGGTCCGGGCGCGAAGAAGCTCAGGCGTTTTTCGTCCGCCCAATCGACGGCGAAGCGCTGCAGGCCGCCGATCGGCACCGCCTTACCCTGGAGAATACGATCGACGCAGGCGCCCTCGCACAGCACCTCGGTCGGGCACACGCGCGCACAGGAACCGCCGAGCACGTTGGCGTCGAGAATCGTCTCGGCGGCCCCGGCGGGGTTCGAATGCAGGATCTGGCGGATGAACCGGGGCACGTCGATGTGGGTCGGACAGGCCCTCGTGCATGGCGCGTCGAAGCAGAACAGGCAGCGCGCGGCCTGGGCCTTGGCTTCGTCCGCCGAGAGTGGCGGACGGATATCGCTGAAATTTCGCTCGAGCTGGTCGGGGGCGAGTG
>JBGMRN010000138.1:0-8578 GCA_048061535.1 Thermoanaerobaculales bacterium
GATCGCCCGCGGTACAGGCCCGAAGCGCTGATGGTGGCGGGCCCTGAAGGACCCGCCTACGGTTGCAGGGGGCGTCGTTCCGGAAACCGAGCTCGCACCGGCCCAGCCGACGGGGTGGTTCGTCGGGTAGGCAGGTCCTTCAGGGCCTGCCACCATCAATGCCGAAGCCACCATCCCGAATAAGCATCCCCCGACCGCCAAAGACGATGGCCCGAAGATCGAGGTTGTGGTGGATTGAAGCGTTGATGGTGGCGGGCCCTGAAGGACCCGCCTACGGTTGCAGGACACGTCGTCCCGGAAATCGAGCTCGTACCGGCCCAGCCGACGTGGTGGTTCGTCAGGTAGGCAGGTCCTTCAGGGCCTGCCACCACCCCCGTCAGTTCGGTGAGGTCGTCGCCTCCCCCAAGCGCGCCATCAGCGCCGCGTAGATCTCGATGCCCTGCCAGAGGTTTGCGATCCTGAGGTTTTCGTTCGGTGCGTGTTGGTTGTTGTCGTGGTTGGCGATCGGCACGACCACGATCGGCGGGGCGCCGAGGATCTCCGAAAAGGCGTAGAGCGGCAAGCTCCCACCAAGGCTCGGCGTGAGCACGATGGGGCCGTCGACGGCCTCGTCGACGATCCTCGCCACCGTCTTCGCCACCGGCAGATCCATGTCGGTCCGGAGCGCGGGATAGCCCTTCTTCCACTCGAGCCGGACGACTCTCGCATGCTCCCGCCGCACCGCCTCGTCCGGCGCCTCGCGCACGATGTAAAAGCCCTGGGCGCGGATGTGCTCCTCGACCGCGGCGCGCACGGCTTCGGGGGTGACATCGGGCACGAGACGGAAGCCGACCACCGCCTCGGCCTGCGGCGAGATCGCGTTCTTGGCCTTGGCGCCGACCTGCCCGACAGAGAAACCCAACAGGTTGACCGCCGGGCGCGTGATCCGTTCGGCGAGCGGCGTCGGCTGGCCTTCCGTCCAGCCGAGGGAGAGATCGTCTTTGAGCTGCTCGTCCACCGGCGGCGCGTTCTCGATCGCAGCCGCGGCGGTCTCGCCCAGCGGGCGTACGAGCTCGTCGATGCCGTCGATCAGGAGGTTGCCGTCGACATCCCGCATCGAGGCCACCAGGCGGGCGAGGAGCATGCCGGGGTCGGGCGCCCAATTGCCGTAGTGTCCGGAGTGCAGGCCGACCGCCGCGCCGAACGCGGTGATCTCCACCGACGTCACCCCGCGCACGCCGAAGACCACCTGCGGCAGCCGGGTCTGGTGCATCGGCCCATCGCAAAAGACCCAAAGGTCGGCGGCGAAAAGATCGCGGTGCGAGCGCAGGATCTCGGCGATGTGGGGCGAGCCGCGCTCCTCCTCGCCGTCGAGCAGCAGCTTGATGTTGACGCCGGGGACAATCCCCGCGGCATCGAGAGCGTCGAGCGCCGTCAGCAGCGCCACGATCGAGACCTTGTCGTCCGAGACCGATCGGCCGTAGAGCCGCCACTCGGGATCGATGGGCGCCTCGAGGGCGTCGAACGGCGCTTGCTCGGCGCCGGCCTCGAGCCGTCCCTCGCGCACCGTGACCGCCCACGGGTCGCTCCGCCACAGCTCGGACGCCACCGGTTGTCCGTCGTAGTGGGCATAAAAGACCACCGTGAACTCGGCCGCCTCACTCCGGCGCTGCGCGAAGACCACCGGCGGCCCGCCTTCGGCCCGCAGCAGCTCGACCTCGAATCGCCGGGACTCGAGCAAACCGGTCAAGTGCTCGGCGTTCGCCTCCATGTCTTCGGGGAATGCCGCGACGTTGGGCAGGGCCACGAGGGCGGCCAGCTCGCGCACGATCCGGACCTCGTTACGGGCGCGGTAGGCCCTCACTTTTTCGCTGATCTCGGCACCGCTCGGTCCGCCCGCGGGGGCCCAGGCGGCAGAGAGCAGCACCAGCGAGACCAAGGCAACAGACCGTCGGCATGTCATGGCGGGTCCTCCCGGCGTTAACCGGGACGATGGTAGTCGATCGCGGGGCCGCATTCAGCCGCAGACGTGGTGGCGGAAGCGCCGTGGCGAAGATCGAAGCTGTGGTTGGTTGAAGCGTTGATTGTGGCGGGACCTGAAGGACCCGCCTACGGTCTGAGGAAGCGCCGTGGTGAAGATCGAGGCTGCGGTTGGTTGGAGCGATGATGGTGGCGGGCCCTGAAGGACCCGCCTACGGTTGCAGGACACGTCATTCCGAAATGCACGGCCCACCCACAACGGACTCCGGAGACGGTGTTCCGGAAATCGAGGTCGAACCGGCCCAACCGGCGTGGGGCTTCGTCGGGTAGGCAGGTCCTTCAGGGCCTGCCACCATCAATGCCGAAGTCACCGACCCGACCGAGCATCCCTCCGACGCCGAACGCAGAGCTCCGAAGATCGAGTTCTGGCTGGCCTTGCTTGCCGGTCCTTCCGCTACCGACTATCATCTTTCAGCCGCTTCCGCGGCCATGGGGGGATGATGAGAAAGCAGCTCGGCACTTTGACGTTGGTGGGCCTCGTGGCCCTGAGCTTGACGGCCTGCGCACCGGCGACGGACACGATCACCTACCCCGAGACCAAACGGGGCGATGTCGTCGACAACTTCTTCGGCGACGAGGTCGCCGATCCCTACCGCTGGCTCGAGGACCTCGACGGGGAAGAGACAGCGGCCTGGGTCGAGGCGCAGAACGCGATCTCACAACCTTTTCTCGAGGCCATCCCTCAGCGTGAAACGATCAAGGACCGACTCACCGAGCTGTGGAACTACGAGCGCTACGGCCTTCCCGAGAAGGAGGGTGGCCGATATTTCTACAGGCGGAACGACGGGCTGCAGGACCAGGACGTTCTCTACGTCGCCGAGGCGCTGGACGCCGAGCCGCGGGTGCTGATCGATCCCAACACCTTCAGCGAGGACGCCACCGTCGCCCTCGCATCGTGGGTCCCGAGTCCGGACGGGAAATGGCTGGCCTACTCGACGTCGGACGGCGGCACCGATTGGAAGACCTGGCGAATCCGCAACGTCGACACAGGCAAGGACCTCCCCGACGTGATCTCCCGGTGCAAGTTCACCGGCGCGTCCTGGTCGTCCGATAGCGAGGGCTTTTACTACAGCCGCTACCCGGCCGGCGCGGACGGCGCCGGCGACGGATCGAAGACCGTCTCGGTGTACTACCATCGCCGCGGATCGGCCCAGGATGACGACGCGCACGTCTACACCGTTCCCGGCGAAACCACCAAGAACCCCTACGGCACGGCCACCAGGGACGGCCGCTACCTCGTCATCACCAACCGCTACGGCTATGACGCCAACGAGGTCCACTACATCCCGCTCGGCGCGCGGAGCTCAGCGACCCTGCCGATCTTCGACCAGTGGGACGCGCGCTACCTCTTCATCGGCAATGACGGCCCGACCCTCTACTTCTGGACCAACAACGATGCGCTGAGGGGGCGCGTCGTGACCGTCGATCTCGGTCGCCGGCACCAAGCCAACACCTTTCGCGAGGTGGTTCCGCAAATCGAGGAGACCCTCAGCAACGTCAGCCTCGTGGGCGGCCGGCTCGTCTGCCGGTACCTGCGCGATGCCCACAGCATGGTGCTGGTCTACCGCACCGACGGCAGCCTCGCCCACGAGGTGAGCTTGCCCGGCACGGGCACGGTCCGAGGGTTCGATGGTCGCGCCGACGACCCCGAGACCTTCTACTCCTACACCGATTTCACGACTCCGACGGCCATCTACCGCTATGCGGCCGACTCGGATGAGAGCACCTTGTTCGCCGCGTCCCAGCCTCCGGTCGACCTCTCGGGATACGAGAGCGAGCAGGTCTTTTACGAGAGCAAGGACGGCACCCGCGTGCCGATGTTCATCGTTCACAAGAAGGACCTGGCCCTCGACGGGCAGAACCCGACCCTGCTCTATGGCTATGGCGGCTTCAACAGCTCGCGCACCCCGTCGTATCGGACGTCGCGCATGGTGTGGCTGGAGATGGGCGGCGTGCTCGCGATTGCGAACATCCGCGGCGGCGGTGAGTACGGCAAGGCGTGGCACGTGGCCGGCACCAAGCTCCAGAAGCAGAACGTCTTCGACGATTTCATCGCCGCGGCCGAGTGGCTGATCGCCAACGGTTACACCTCCACCCCCAAGCTGGCGGTCCAGGGCGGTTCCAACGGGGGCCTCTTGGTGGGCGCGGTGATCACCCAGAGACCGGAGCTCTTCGGCGCCGCCCTGCCGGCGGTCGGCGTGCTCGACATGCTGCGCTACCACCTACCGAGCGCCAACGCCAGGCAGTGGTCATCGGACTACGGCCTGAGCGAGAACGACGATGAGTACCGCGCCCAGCGCGCCTACTCGCCGTACCACAACACCAAGGAAGGAAGCTGCTACCCACCCACCCTGATCACCACCGCCGATCACGACGACCGCGTCGTGCCGTGGCACAGCTTCAAGTTCGCGGCGGCCATGCAGCACGCTCAGGGTTGCTCGAGCCCGATCCTCATCAGGGTCGAAACCCGAGCCGGCCACGGCGCCGGCAAGCCGACCTGGATGCAGATCGAGGAGATCGCCGACCAATGGGCGTTCCTCGTCAAGGCGTTGGGGATGGAGAGCTGACGGTCTTCGGCGTGAAGATCTCGACCGATCAGAAGCTGTTCCCGTCTCGTCCATGAAGAGAAAATGACGCCGTTACCGACAAAATGGAAACTCCTGTGGTATTGATGGGGCGTGTTTCACAGGCCCCGGCAAACGACCGGGGCAAGGAAAGGGGAGTGCACGATGACCACTGAACTCTGCTATCTGGCTCTCGTGGCGACGTTTACGGCATTCATGTGGATCCCATACATCCTCAACTTGATGATGGTCAGAGGGATACCGGCTGCCGTCGGCTATCCGGAGAACCCGGCGCCGCTTGCTCCCTGGGCTCAACGGATGAAGGCGGCCCACGCCAACGCGGTGGAAAACCTGGTGGTGTTCGCTGCGCTGGTGATGGTGGCGAATACGGTGGTAGCCACCAGCAGTTGCACCGCCGCGGCAGCCGCCGTGTACTTCTGGGCGCGGGTGGTGCACTTCTTCGCGTACACGTTCCGGGTTCCGTGGGTGCGGACCATCGCTTTCGTCGCGAGCTGGGCGGCCCAGATCGCGTTCGCCTGGCAGATTCTGATGTAGTGGACGATCCCGGCGTTCGACATGGCGGGAAGCGTCTGCGCCGGCTTTGTCCTCGGCCTCGATGCTGCTCCGGTTCTGAGCGGCAAACTTCTTCTCAGACCTCATTCGTGCCCGGCGTCACGGCGAGCGTCTCGACCAGATCCACGCCGTCAGGAAGGTCCTCGTCGGCGTTGTCGATGATGGCCTTGAGGATCTCCCTCTGATCCAGCGCGCTCGATTCGCCCGCCCGCGAAATGATGCCGCGGGTACGCGCTCTCCCTCGGGCCTTGGCCACGTACATGAGGCGGTCCGCCGCCTCGACCAGGAGCGGCCATTCCTCGGACGACAGCAGCCCGCGCCCTGCGAGAGGGTGCGCGACAAAGCCGCCGGAGGCGGTCAGTGCCAGAGTGACCTCGTCGAGGCGCGGGACCTGAACTCGAGTGATGGCCATCTGCAGCCGCTCGGCAAGCGATTTGACCCCATAGTGGTCGTGCCCGCGGGCGAGTACAACGAACTCGTCGCCCCCCCACCGCACCGCAAGGTCAACCTCGCGCAAGGTGCTCTCGAGCGCGCCGCCGACTGCCCGCAAAACCTGATCCCCTACCTCATGGCCATAGGTGTCGTTGACGTCCTTGAAGCGATCGATGTCGAACAGGAAGACGGCGAATCCGCGGGTGGAGGCCGGCGCCCCGGCATCGAGGCCCCGTCTGAGAATCGCCATCTCGAACAGGAGTCGCTCCTCCAGGACGCGGCGGTTCTTCAAACCGGTCACGGGGTCGGTCCGGCTCAGATTCTCGAGCCTGATGTTCTGCTCGGAAATCCGGTCGTTGGCGGTTCGTAGCTGCTCGGTGCGGCGCCCCACCTGTTGCTCGAGAACCTCTTGCCGGCGTCGTTCAGCCGCGAGCTTCACCTTAAGCAGGGTGATGACGCCGAGGATGATCGAGGCGAGAGCCAGGATCCGGAACCACCACGTTCGCCAGAATGGAGGAATGATCCGAATCGCCAGCTCCAGACCTTTTTCGTTCCACACACCGTCGCTGTTACATGCCTGTACCTTCAGCACATACCTTCCCGGACTGACGTTGGTGTAGCTGGCGAACCTGCGCGTGCCAGGCTTGTTCCACTCCCGATCGAATCCCTCCAGAATGTACCGGAAGCGGTTGCGCAGAGGGTCTGTGTAGTCGAGCGCTGCGAAGCCCAACGAAAAGAAGTTGTCCTGGTGGGATAAGTTGATTGTCTCAACCTTCGACAACGGGCGATCGAGGGTCACCTTCTCGTCGAAGCGTCGAAAAGAAGACAGGACGACCGGAGGGGCGTGGGGGTTGTCCGCTACCTGACTCGGGTGAAAGACGGTATATCCGTTGTTGCCCCCGAAATACAGCCGCCCGTCTCCACCCTTCAAGCACGCCCCGGACCGGAACGTGATGCCGTGAAGACCGTCCCGGGCCGTGTAATTCCGAACCTCACCCGTGTGCGGGTCGAACCGGGACAGTCCGCGGCTGGTGCTGATCCAAAGATGGCCGTCGTCATCGCCGAGAATTCCGTAAACCATACCGGCCGGCAGACCAACCTCGCTCCCGAGACGGACGAACTTCTCGGCGCCGGGCGCCCGGGCATTGAGACCGTTGGTTGTTCCGATCCAGAGCGTGCCCTCGGCATCCTCGAACAGGGCCAGGACGTGGCGGCTGCTGAGGCTGGACGCGTCTCCCGAGACCGGCAGATATCGAACGAGCTCAGAACTGTCGCGGTCGAAGCGGACCAGACCGCCGACCTCGGTGCCGACCCAAAGCTGCCCCTGACGGTCCTCGAACAACACCCAGATGACGTCGTCGCCAAGGCTGTCGGAGCCGTCGAGAGAGCCCGGCAACAACCGGTCGAAACTTCCTCGTTGACGATTGAAGCGGTTGAGCCCTCGAGCGGTCCCGACCCAGAGGGTACCCTCGCTGTCCTCGAGAATCGTCGACACCCTGTTGTCGCTCAACGACTCAGGGTCGGCAGGATCGTGGCGAAACGTGTCGAAAGACTGGGACTTCCGGTCGAAGCGGCTCAATCCGCCGTTCCAGGTGCCGACCCAGATCACACCGGACCGGTCCTCGTAAACATACTGGACCGTGGGATTTGGGAGGGTCGTGGGATCGGAGGCGTCAGGACGGAAGTGTACGAATCCGCCGTTCGATTCATCGTGACGATCCAATCCAGCACTGGTCCCGACCCACAACCTTCCGGAGCTGTCTTCCAAAAATGACGACACCCAGCCGTTACTGACGCTGCTCGCGTCGCTCGGATCGTGCCTCACCCGGTCGAACTTCGGCGGTTTCAGGTCGAGCCTGTCGATGCCACCGCCACGGGTTCCGATCCACAACACTCTGGACCGGTCCTCATACAGTGCGCGGACATCGTTGCTGCTGAGGCTTCCAGGGCGATCCGGATGATGGACGAATTGCTCGACAGCGCCAGTCGCCCCATCGATCGAGAACAGGCCGTTCCCCGCCGTACCGACCCACAGTGCTCCATCCGAAGCCTGGAAGATGACGTTGACGGGAACCTTCCTGAGCTGCTCGGCAGCGGGCGTGTCGCCTGGAACCGGGTGAAAGACCTCCAGGCCGGGATCGAAGGAGCCGAGGCCTCTCCATGTCCCAACCCACACCGTTCCGTCTCCGTCGATGGCGAGGGCGCGGATGTTCTCAGCCGGCAGCCCTTTTGGGTTCTGTGGATCGTGGCGGAAGGACGTGAGCGTCCCAGTTTCTCGATCCAAACGATCGAGCCCTTGTTCGGTGCCGATCCACAGCGCTCCTCCCTCTGCCCCGCAGATGGCCCACACCCGATCGGCACTGAGACTTTCCGGGTTGGCAGGATCATGGCGGTACGTGACGAAGCTGCCACTGCCCGCCTCGAAACGGCTCAGGCCGCCACTGAAGCTGCCGGTCCACAATGTTTTGTCCCGGTCTTCGAACACTACTTGAATCCGGTCGTCGGGCACCGACAGGGGGTCGGAGGGATCGTGGGTGAAGCTGGCGAACAACTCGGTGCCGTCGTCGAAGCGGTACAAACCACCGCCCCAGCTTCCGACCCACATCACACCTGCCGAGTCCAAGAGGATGGCGGCGATGCCGTTGGTGGAGATGGCCGTGGCATCGTCAGGGTCACTGACGAACGGCGTCAGTCCGTACCCGTCGTACCGCATCAGTCCCGCCTCGGTGCCGAACCACATGAACCCGGTGCGATCCTGCGCGATCGCGTACACGTTGCTGTGTAACAACCCGTCGTCGGTCGTGACGTGGCTGAATTCGGTTTGACGGCTTCGGCGCGTCGCAGAGGCGCCGGCTGCCGCCCCCAACAACGAAATGACCGTCAGGACCGAAATGCCGGCGGGAAAGATCCTGCGGAGGAACACATTGACTACTGTAGCAGGGGGCCGGCTCCGTGGGCACCTCCGGCAGGGCTCTCGGGCGGGTCTAGTG
>JBGMRN010000139.1:0-8558 GCA_048061535.1 Thermoanaerobaculales bacterium
CCAAGGTGATTCATGCCTACGATGCGGCGGCCATCGACTATCGACAATGGTTGAAATGGAAAACCAAAGGGATTTATCTCATCAGCCGGGAAAAGGCCAACTCCAGGAAAAGAAGGCCTGGGCTACTTCCGATGTTGCGAGATCTCAACAGGCATTTTTCGTTTGCATGGCCCACAACCTCATGGTCCTCTTCGAGCGCCGTCTCGAACGGGAAGAAAACCTGCGTGACGAAAAGAGCCTTGCCAAACGTCAAAAGTGCCTTGAGCAAATGAAGCGGACAATTCGGGCCAGTGGGCGCGAACCAAACCCCCTTGTTGTCAACTGCACCAGAGTCTCTCAGAGAAGCCCGCAGTTTATTCGCTGGCTCAGAAACGCCCTCGCCTTTCCAACCTCCTGGGACGCCGAAATAGCTCAACTACGACCACTTATGGCCAAGTACCTCTCGTGAATTATCAACACCGTTCAATTCTATAAATGATGGGAAAACCGCCGCGGATTTCCCACAGGGCGTCAGATCCACAGCTCCAAGCCCCCCGAATGCCCGGGCGCCTGGCACGGAATTTGGTCGGATAGGCTTCCCAGCTCGTTCTTATCCCGAGATTGGGATCGGCTCAATGTCATCGACGTCGATGACCTGCCGTGCGTGCCAGAGATCGTAGGTATCCTGCATCGCGAGCCAGCTCTCTGGTGACCGCCCGAGTCCCTTCGAGAGACGGAGGGCCATCTCCGGGCTAACTCCGCTCTGGCCCTTTACGAGCCGAAGAAAGGTCGACGGGGACACCCCCAGCTTGAGCGCCACACTTCGACGGCTCATGTCGAGATGCGTCAGAAAGACCTCTCGAATGAACTCACCAGGATGAGGTGGGTTATGCATGGCCATTAGTGATAATCCTCGTAATCGACAAGAAACACGTTCCCTCCTTCAAACGAGAAAACGATCCGCCGATTCCTGCTCACGTCGATCGCCCACAATCCCCTTCGATCGCCCTTCAGCCGATGAAGACGAAAACCGGGCAGGTCCGTGTCTTCGATGCAGATCGCCGTGTCCAGAGCAGCCAAACGCATTCTGAGTTTCTCCTCGTGATCGGGTTGGATTCCGGCCTTGCTGCCTGTTTCGAAGAATCTCTGCAGCCCCTTGTGCCGGAAGGTCTTGATCACAACTGCATTGTAGCATGTTGCGCATTACGCAACAAACTTAAAGGGACAGGGTTTAAATATTCCTGTCTTCCGGTCGGAAACACGACACCTCACGACATCTCGCGGGCCTCGCGAGGAAATCTGGAATCTGGTGAGATATGCGGGCTAAGGTGGAATCCAGTGGTTGATTCATGCCGCGCGGCTCCGGCGGCTCATCTCTGGGCAGCTGCCCAGAGATGAGCCGAGCTCGAGTTTGAAGTACGCCTCGGTTGGTGTTCGGTCGTTCAGTGCGGACACCGACGATTGCGGACACCGATTCCGAGGGAGCGTCAAGCCTTGGCGTGGATTTCGACGATCTTTGCGGGCGAGGGCGAACAGAAGCGATTGTCAGAAGTCGGGAGCTGTTGGCAGCTCTGGGCGTTGAACGTTTCGGCCTGAAAGTGAAAACCATACCGCGTCCGACGACGTCAAGATGGCGAACCCGATGCCGAGGCCGGCCATGAAGAGGGCGCCGAGATTCGACAGCCACAAACCGCGTATTTCGAGTGTCTCGTTGTCAGTCATGGCGCCAGCATACCGAATCGGATGGGTGCAACCGATTGCAACCTCACAACAGGGTTGGGCTCGCATGTTGCATCCATCGAGCGGTGGTGATGGGCTTCGACGCCCGGGGTTGTTGAGAAGCCGTGGTGGCAGGCTCTGAAGGACCTGCCTACGGTTGTGGGGTTCGTCGCGTCGGAGATCGAGGTTGTTCCAAAAGGTGGCGCCTGGGTTTTGATGTTTTGGAAAGGTGTTGGTCGTTCGGGACTCAGTACCAGACCACCCCGCAGCGGAAGTGTCGAGGAGATCGTCGGACGGGACGTTGCCGGCGTCGGGGATGTGGTCGGGATTGTTTTTTCGAATGGGGCCTGAATGGTGATGTCAGGGAACCGGCACCCCGAGCGGCCCCAGTTTCTCGAACTCCCACAGGTCGCGAATCGGAATGCCTTCGTATCCCTTCTCCGGCAGCATGGGCTTGTGTTCGCGCACGCGGTCGACCGCATCGAGATGTATCCGAACCAACCGATATCCCCTCGAGAGGTACAGCCCCGCCGCGCGCAGGTTGTCGTTGGTCATCAATGCCCAGGCGCGGCCGAGGCCGCGGCCATGGAACTTGTTCTCGACGGCCTCGAGCAGGCGTCGGCCGAATCCACGTCCCCGGATGATGGTATCGAGGGTGACGATCTGGCCCGCCGGCCCATCGACGTGAAAGGTCACCAGCCCAACCAGCTCGTCGTGATTATCAACAAGGGCGAGCCCCTCCACATCCGGGGGCGTGTAGACCGTGCTGAGGCAAACGACGCGGCCGAACCAATGGTCTTCCCACACGTCCTTGATTTCGTCGGTTGTCGCCGACCTCAGACGCATGTCGCGCTGTCGAAGTGGTGTCATTTCAACCTCCTTGGCGAGGATCGTGTCCTCGTGCCCTCCCGGGAGCGGTGGACGCGGTTTCCCAAATCACAGGGCCAGGTACTCGAGGGCGGCTGATCAATACCATCTTACACCGAGGCTGAACGTTAACCCGCCTACCTCACCATCTTTCTGCTGTGGGCGGAGGAGCGGCTACAGATCCTACCAGCGATAGACGGTGATGCCCTTTCTCCTGAACGACCGGTCGCCGCCGTACACTGGCCCGCATATCTCACCGGATTTCGTCACGAGGGGTACAAGACGCAATGCGTGTCTGCGCTCTCGCAAGGTTTGGTAGCGAAGTCGTACTTGCGGTACATCGAGCGATTGACACTAAGCGCCCAGGCGCTTAGACTATTCGTGAACGAAAGGGAGACCTCTCATGGAAACCGCTACCGTACGGATCCCGGCCGAGAAGAGAGATGTGTTGCGAATCATCGCCGGAATCGAGAGGACCGAGATGAAGGAAATCCTCTCCGAACTCATCGACGAATACATCGAGCGCCACAAAGAAACGCTTGATCTCCTCTCGAAACCAGAGTGGGTCGAGGTCATCACCCGCGGCAAACAGGAGGTGATCAACGGCGCCAAAGGCAAGGCTCTTGAAGAGCTGGCGGATTGAAATCAAACCGACAGCCGAGAAACAGTATCTCAAACTCGGTAAGAAGACTCGGCTGCGTATCAAGAATGTACTGAGAGATCTTGAAAACGAGGAGAATCCACTTCTTCACCCGCGCGTGAGACCCTTGACCGGGAAGCTCAAGGGAGATTTTCGAGCGAGGGTTGGGGAATTGCGAGTGCTCTTTACCCCGGACCGGGAGTCAGGAGTGTTGCACGTCTACGCGATTCTGCCCCGGGGTGATGCGTACTGAAATCGACCACAAGAAAGGCGCCCGGCATGTCTTGCCGCCTTTGTGACGGCCAGCTGCTCCACGTCGCGCGCTGATTCGTTGTCGGCCATGCCACCTCGCCGGCCTCGCAACAGAACCTGGTGAAATATGTGGACTCGACTCGGACTGGCTGTGTGCGACCGCCATCCGCCTCATGCAATGCAACAATGCGAAATTGAGGTCCATCGTGATCAGTTCCTCTCACTTCGGACTGAAGCCCCTCGCCTGCGCCGCCGCCGACGACGGTGAGGTCACGATCTCATCGACGAACGGAAGAAACACCCGGCCCAGGACCCGAGTGGTGGAGGAGACGTCCCACTCGAATCGTGTGCCGGGCGTTGTTGTCCTGCCCCTCCGTCGCTCAGCGGGCTACTTGCGGGGTTCGACCCCCAGATCGCTCCAGCGGAGGTTGTCTGTCACCGCTTCGAGGCCTTTGCGGTCGAGGATCAGGCGCAGTCGTCCGGCGCCGCATAGCGGCCGCACCTTGGCCACTCCGCCGCCACCGCGGCCTTCCGCCTCCACCTTGGTCCGGACGTACGGAAGCACCGTTAATGCGACCACCCCCTGCTCGTCGGTCTCTCCCTTCTCGCGACCGACTCGGACCCGCGCGTCCGCGATCGGCCGACCCGTGCGGTCCACGACCTCGATCCACGCCCGGCAGGTTTTCGGGACGTAGGTCTCGACGGTCACGCCGCCGACGAGTCGAGGCTCCTCTTGCCCCTCCGGCAGCGCGTACACCGCGATGTCACACGTGCCTCGCTGCCCCGGCCTGGCGTCCTCCGGGGCCACGAACTTCACCTCCACGTCGCGCGGGCAGTCCTGGTAGGGATCGAGGATGAACTCCTCCTCCTCGACCTCGCAACGCCAGCCGTCGCGTGTGCTGCGCGCATCCAGCCGCATCTTCGCGGGCACTGCGAACGGGTTCTCGACGCGCATGGTGTAGGTCGACGGCGCAATCTGCAGGTTGCGCTGGGTGACGTTGTTGTCGAAATTGGTGTCGAGCCCGTACGCGATCGAGACCTGCGCGCACTGATGGTTGGTGGCGGCGGGAGTCCACGGTTGGTTGACCGTGATCGTGGTCGATCCGGGCACCGTCACCGGCTGGCTGCCGATGTGGAAGAACTGTGTGTTGCCGGCCGCGAACACGTACACCCCGAAATTGACCAGCACGTTGACAGCGGCCGGCGACGTGTTCCGGACCCGCGCGGAGAGGGTGTTCGCCACGCCCACCTGCGGAGGGGCCGCGACAGTGATGTCCGTCGAGTTGTTCCACGGCGGGTTCGGCGCTGCCAGGGCGCACGGCTGACCCGGGCTTGCCGGTGCACCGACACAGCTCGGGAACAGGATGTCCGCAGCCGCAGCGGCGTTGATCGCCGCCCACAGGTTGAGCATGCCTGAACCGAGGTCGTCATCCCAGTTGGGGTCGACCGCCGGGAACTGGGCGGTGTTGAGCGTCGTGTCGGCGTTCTGTTTCAGCAGGTCCTTGAGACTGTCCGGGGTCATCGTCGGGCGGGCCTGGAGGACGACAGCGGCGGCGCCGGTGACCTGGGGTGCGGCCATCGAGGTTCCGGAGAAGCTGACATACGAGGTGGTCGTACCCTCCTGGGCGGAGAAAATGTTCTGGCCGGGCGCCGTCAGGTCCGGCTTGAGGGCCAGGAGATTCGGGGTCGCCGCGCTGAAGTCCATGCGAGGCCCCTGCATGAAGCCCGAGTAGTTCGTGTCGTCGTTACGGGCGACCGTGTCGCGGTCGTCGGTGCCGCCTACCGTTACGGCGAACGACGCCGAGCCCGGCGCCGAGGTGAGCTGGGTGCCGGCGGCCACGCCGCAATTGCCGGCATTGCCGTGAGCGACCACCGGAACCACACCGACCGCGGCGAGAGCGCTCGTCTGCTGTGCGATCGCGGAGGTGCCGTCGTCGTCGACGCAGAAGGCGAAGCTCATGTTGGCGACGCGTATGTTGAGGGTCGCGGCCATTCGCCCGACCCAGTCGATGGCTTCCATGGCGTTGGCCAGCGATCCCGTGTTGTCGATCTTGACATCGATCAGGTCGGCCCCGGAGGCAACCCCGGCGCAGTTGGTCGTTGAGCCGTCATCGGGCGTGCTGCAGGTGCGACCGGTCGCCCCGGCGCCAAGCGCGATGCCGGCCACGTGGGTACCATGCCCGAAGACGTCATCCGGGTTGGTCGTGCCTGTCGCCGGCTCGTCGTCAGCGTCGGTGCAGACCCCGTTGCCGACCGGCGCCGGCTCGCACGAGTCATCGATTCCGTTGCCGTTCGTGTCCTCGTAGAGAGAGGCGTCGAAGCCACCCGCGAACTTGCCTGAGAAAGTCTCGTGGCCGTCGTCGACGCCGCTGTCGATGATCGCGATCCGGATGCCGTTGCCGTCGAAGCCCGCGTCTCCGGCGGTGTTCGGCGAAAACGTCAAGCTGGCGCGGGATTGGACGCTGCGGGAGCTGACGTCGTTGGTCCAGACGAGGGGAGGTTGCCACTCGACCATTGCCACCTCGGGAATCGAGGCGAGCTTGGGCAGGTCCTCGTAGCGCACATTGTCGAGCAGCACGAAGGTGATCCTTTGGCCGATGTAGCGGACCTTGCCGAATGGCGCGAGCAACTTCTGGATCGCGCCCGGCGGGACGCAGCGGTTGAGGTCGACGATCACATCGACCAGTTCTCCGGGCCCAAAGCGACGCTCGATTTCGTCATCGACGAAGGTACGGTCGCGGTCGCGAATCCAGGTCGTGTGCTTGGATTGATCGACGAAGGCGGAGAAGGAGTGCTGCTGGACCGGTTGCTGCCATTCCAGCGGCGTGAACTTCGATGCCTCGGCGGCGCCACCGACGCAAAACAGGGCGCCGAAAACGAGGGCGAAACAGAGGCAAGCTGCAGTACTTCTCATGGTCGTTCCTCCCGGTGAGGTGTTCCGGGAAGCTGGGGCTGGGCCAGCCTCCCGGTGTTGATTATTCAAGTGTGCGAGGTTGCGGCGCGAGTCCGGTCAACGGCGCGAGCTCCGTGCACCGGAGGCGGGTACCAGGCGCGGCCGCGGAGCCTCCGCGACTCGACGGTGGTACCGCGGCGGACCTCGTGAGGCGCGGCAGGAGCGTTTCGCGCTGCCGGTCGCCAGACGGTCTCGGCACGAAAGGTGAGAATGAGGCAGTAGCATTGGGTGACAGCTTTCTGTGATCAACGAACAATTTGAGCCGTCCCCGCCGCCCTGGCATCACCCAAATGGGTGTGTTGAACGGCGCCGGACACCGAACTGCCGAATTGTCCAGTCGACAGTTGCCCGTCAAGGCGCCCGGCCGGGGGTTTTGATGTGGTTCGGCAGCTCGATGCTCTTGTTCGCCAGAAGGGCCCGGCGCTCCGTTTGACCATCCCAGGTCTTCTTGGGGTAGGGGAGGGGGCTGCCCTCCATGGCGCAGAAGCAGACCTCGGAATCGAATTTGCGTGCCCCGTCGGTGTACTGAATTGGGGCGGCTGGGTGGCAGGCCCTGAAGGACCTGCCTACAGTTCCAGGTTACGTCGTGGCGGAGGTTGAGGCTGTACGGGGCCTTGCCGGTGTCGCGACGAAACCCGGTGAGAAGTCCGGGCTAGGAGCGTGTAGGGAAAAAGTGCACGGTGTCTCTCGGGCGGCGAGGAGCCTGTCTTCCGTTGCTTTCTCGGCGAATACTGAGAGTATGCATCCTCGAAATCATCGAAAGATAGTTCTCCACGACGCTCCGACACTCACCATCCACCTTTTCCCTCCACGCTCCTAGGGCACCGCCGATGACCACGCTGATGTGGTGCCGCTCTCAAACCCGTCGGCGAGGAGACCCTCCATCGGCCCGATGTATTGCGTTGCGATCACCAGGTCGTCGATCCAGACGCCGCAGGTTGGATCAGAGTCGACGTAATGCTCAAGCCAGAAGTAGTTGAGATTGAGCTCCGGGACAGTTCGCCATCGGAAACCTTCGAAGTCCGTACAGCAGGGCGTTCCGGAGCCGTTTGGGTCGCACGCCCCCGAAGGCGTGCAGGACGGGTTCGGCCAGAAGCCGTCCCAGATCCATTCTCCCCGCGGAAAGCCGGGGCCGAGGTGGTTTTTCTGGACGCCGTCGATCCAGAATGCCTGTTCTCCGTTGGAGTCCGTTACCGGGTCGTTCATCTTGACCATGAACTCGATGCTGATCCACTGGCCCTTTTGGGCTGTGTGGGGTGAGGGCTTCCCGCTGAAGGTGTTTCCCCAGTAGCTGCCGCCCGGGTTGGTTCTCATGTGCATCCAGTAGGTGTAAAAGGCCCAGGCCCACCAATTCCCGAAGGGCTCGACTCCGGTGGAGAACCGTTCGTTCCCCACCGGCCTGATGCCCGCCCTGGGCCAGGGCCAAGCGGTCGAGGGGTTGTGTCCGCCCAGCCAGGGCCAGTGGTGCACGTTGTTGCATTCGGTCTCGAGCTTTGCGTAATAGCGGACAAAGAGCTGATCGTGACCGGGCAGGAGACGGGTGTACAGGTCTGCCGAGCCATCGAAGAAGACAGACTGGGAACCGCCGGAACCTGCAGGCGTGTCCGGCGAGAATGACATCCTGGCCGAGTTGGTGTTGTACTCCCACCCGGCGAGAAGATCGGTGATGGTGGCCTCTTCGAAATCCTCAGCAAGAATCACGGCCGCGCTCGATTCGATGCCGGTATCGTTGGGGTAATTCGCCGCGATCCCGAGCTCGACGCGGCCAGTGGAGTCGGAATCCCGGTCGGCCTCCGTCCCAGCCTCCGCCGCGGTGGAACATTCCCGTTTCGTGTTCTCACCGGCGCTGCTTGGTCCCGGTCCGGCTCCAGCCATCGCGAGGATCCCGAGGAGGACAGGTACGCCGATCTTCCTGATTGTGAGGTGGTCCATGCTCGGCTCCTCTCTTGTTGTCGCGAGCGGCGTCTGGTTCCAGTCAACCCAGGATACCGCCTGTGGAGGGGTCGATCAGTGCGGGGCGTCACATGGCGGCCAGACCGCATTTCATACGAGCTTCCGGCTGCGGGGCGCGTCGCAGGCCGCAATAGCAAGCCGGTGAGAAGCATCCCACGAACCGTGGCCGGTTTGACCCATCGGAAAGAAACTCAC
>JBGMRN010000140.1:0-7058 GCA_048061535.1 Thermoanaerobaculales bacterium
TTCGGATTGCCTGGAGCTACTGCTGCCAGCTGTCGAGCATCTTCATGTAGTTGGCGCGGGTAACGGATGCCGGTCTGGGGGTCTTCTCGAGGTTCATCGAGCCCTGCATCTGGCGGATGGACTCGTACTCGTGCTCGGCAAGCCAGAACTCGACGGCCTCCAGGGTGCGGGTGATGTGCTCGGGGCCGTGGATGAGGAGGGCGGAGACCATCTGCACCGCGTGCGCTCCGGTCATGACCGCCTTGATGACGTCGACCGCGCTGTGGGCGCCGCCGGTGGCGGCCAGAGAGAGGCCGGCCTGGGCGGAGAGTATCGCCAGCCAGCGGAGCCGAAGTCGCAGCTCGTCCGGGGAGGACAGGCGCAGGTTGGGCACAACCTCCAGTTCCTCGATGTCGAGATCGGGCTGGTAGAAGCGGTTGAAGAGGACCAGGCCCTTGGCGCCGGTCCCCTCGAGCTTGGCCGCAAGGTTGGCGACTGAGGAGAAGAAGGGGGAGATCTTAACCGCGACCGGAATGGAGACCGTCTCGGTCACCGAGCGTACGATGTCGAGGGTGCGTTGTTCCACCTGCTCACCAGTCTCGCCGGCAGTGGTGGCCAGGAGGTAGGTGTTGAGCTCGATGGCGTCGGCGCCCGCCTCTTCAATCTTCTTGGCGTAGTTCGTCCAGCCGCCCGGGGTGCTGCCGTTCAGCGACCCGATGATCGGGATAGAGACTGTGTCCTTAGCCACCCGCAAATGCTCCAGATACTGACCGGGTCCCAGGTGGTAGCCGTCGGGGTTGGGGAGATAGGAGGAGGCCTCGGCAAAGCCCGCGCCCGCCGCCTCCATCTCCATCTGCGCCTCGACCGCGCCCAGGATTTCTTCCTCGAAGAGCGAAGGGAGGACGACCGCTGCGGCTCCCGCGTCCTCGAGATGGCGCACGGTGTCGAGGTTTGCGCCCAGGGGACAGGCGCCGCAGACGATCGGATTCTTCAGTTCGAGACCGAGATAGGTACTGCTCAAATCCATGGTGCTCTCCTTCATCCCTCAGTTGGTGTCGGTCTCGGCGGCGCCGCCGAATTGAAGGTTGGCAAGCTGCTGGTATATGTCGATGCGCGCTCGCGACGTCCGCTGGGCTTCCTCGAGAAGTCTCTTCGACCGCTCGGGGTCGGTCTTCATCAGTATCCGAAAGCGGGCCTCAGTGAGAGCGAACTCCTGGTAGGAGATCTTGGGCGCCCGCGAGTCGAGCTTGAGCGGGTTCTCGCCCATCGCCGTGCGGCGGGGGTCGAAGCGATACATCGGCCAGGCGCCGCTGTCGACCGCCGCAGCCTGGTGGTCGAGGGCGTCGGCCATGTTGTAGCCGTGGGCGATGCAGTGTGAGTAGGCGATGATCATCGACGGTCCGTCATAGGACTCGGCCTCGAGGAAGGCGCGCACCGTCTGCGAGTCCTTGGCGCCGAAGGCGACCCCGGCGACGTAGACGTGGCCGTAGGCCATCGCCATCAGGCCCAGGTCCTTGGGGGGCACGTCCTTGCCGCTCATGGCGAATTTGGCCGTGGCGCCAAGCGGTGTCGCCTTCGAAGCCTGCCCTCCGGTGTTGGAGTAGACGCCGGTGTCGAGAACCAGGAGGTTGACGTTGCGGCCGAGGGCGAGGGTGTGGTCGAGTCCGCCGTATCCGATGTCATAGGCCCAGCCGTCGCCGCCGACGATCCACACGCTCTTCTTGACCAGGTAGTCGGCAAAGAAGGTGAGTGTTCTTGCCTCTGCGCTGTCGATGGTTGCGAGCTTTTCCTTCAGGGCCGCCACCCGTTCGCGCTGGGCGACGATGCCCTCCTCGCTCTCCTGGTTCGCCTGCAGCAGCTCGTCGACCAGGTTTTCGCCCACTTCGGGCGCGAGATCCTTGAGCAACCGCCGTCCGGTGACCAACGCCTGGTCGATGGCGAGGCGGAAACCGAGCCCGAACTCGGCGTTGTCCTCGAACAAGGAGTTGGACCAGGCCGGTCCGCGTCCCTCGTTGTTGACAGCGTACGGGGTTGTGGGCAGGTTGCCGCCGTAGATCGATGAGCAACCCGTCGCATTGGCGATCAGCGCGCGGTCGCCGAAGAGCTGCGTGAGGAGCTTGATATATGGCGTCTCGCCGCAACCTTCGCAGGCGCCGGAGTACTCGAAGAGGGGCTGGAGAAACTGGGTGCCCTTGACGTCGAGCTTGATCTTGGTACGGTCCGCCTCCGGCAGGTCGAGGAAGAAGGAGTAGTTCTCGCGCTCGGGTTCGCGGAGGGGCATCTGAGGCGCCATGTCGAGAGCTTTGTGCTTGGGGTTCGACTTGTCTTTGGCGGGACAGACGCGGACACAGAGCGTGCAGCCGGTGCAGTCCTCTGGTGCGACCTGGATCGTGTACTTCGAGCCGGAGAAGTCCTTGGCCTTGTAGTCGGCCGACTTGAAGGTCCCGGGCGCGCCTTCGAGGGCCGCCGGTTCGTAGACCTTGGCGCGGATGGCCGCGTGCGGGCAGACCAAAGCGCACTTGTTGCACTGGATGCACAGCCCCTCGTCCCAGATTGGGATGTCGATGGCGATGTTGCGTTTCTCCCACTGGGTGGTGGCGGTCGGCCAGGTGCCGTCGGGCGGGAAGGCGCTGACCGGCAGCAGATCGCCCTTGCCGGCGAGCATCAGTGCGGTGACTTTCTGCACCAGCTCGGGCGCATCGTCGGAGACGATGGGCGGGCGCATGCGGGTGGCGGTGACTGCGGTCGGGATCTTGACATCGTGGAGGTTGGCCAACGTTCCGTCGACCGCGTTGAAGTTGAGCTGGACGATCTCGTCGCCCTTGACGCCATAGGTCTTCTTGATGGCGCCCTTGATCCTGGCAATCGCCTCATCGCGGGGCAGAATCCCGGAGATGGCGAAGAAGCAGGTCTGCATGATGGTGTTGGTGCGCCGGCCCATGCCGGTGTCCAGAGCTACCGAGGTGGCATCGATGCAGTAGACCTTGAGCCCCTTGTCGATGACCGCCTCCTGGACCTCGCGCGGGAAATGATCCCAGATCTCGTCGCGACCGAAGGGGGAGTTGACCAGGAAGGTTGCGCCGGGTTGTGCCTGCTCGAGCATGTCGTACTTGTCGATGAAGACCCACTGGTGGCAGGCGACGAAGTTGGCCTTCTTGATCAGGTAAGAGGCGCGGATGGGGCGCGGGCCGAACCGCAAGTGGGAGATGGTCACCGCGCCGGCTTTCTTCGAGTCGTACACGAAGTAGCCCTGGGCGAAGTTTTCGGTCTCCTCACCGATGATCTTGATCGAGTTCTTGTTGGCGCCGACGGTGCCGTCGGAGCCGAGGCCGTAGAAGACGCCTCGGAAGACGTCGTCTTGGGCGATGTCGAATTCGTCGTCCACCGGCAGTGAGCTATGGCTGATATCATCGACGATGCCGACCGTGAAGTGGTGTTTGGGTTGTTCTTGACTGAGGTTGTCGAAGACGGCCTTGACCATGCCGGAGTTGAACTCCTTGGATGAGAGGCCATAGCGGCCGGCCACAACCACAGGATCTTGGGAAAAGGGGTTTTCGCCCTTGATCCGGGCCTCGGTGAAGCTCGTGAGGACATCGAGGTAGAGGGGGTCGCCGACCGAGCCGGGCTCCTTGGTGCGGTCGAGAACCGCGATTCTCTTGGTGGTCTTGGGCAGGGCCTTCACCAGATCAACATCCACGAACGGGCGGTAGAGTCGTACCTTGAGCAGGCCGACCTTCTCACCCTGTTCGACGAGCCAATCCACCATCTCGTGGACCGCCTCGGCGCCGGAGCCCATGATCACGACCACCCGCTCGGCCTCGGGGTCGCCGACATAGTCGAAGAGGTGGTATGCCCGGCCGGTGAGCTCGGCGAAGCGGTCCATGGCCTCCTGAACGTGGCCGGGACAGGCATCGTAGAAAGGGGTTGCAGCCTCCCGAGCCTGGAAGAATGTGTCGGGGTTTTGGGCGGTGCCGCGGATCACCGGACGGTCCGGGGACAGGGCCCGTTCGCGGTGGGCGAAGACCTTGTCCTCGTCGATCATCGCCCGCAGGTCGTCGTCTGACAGCTCCTCGATTTTGGAGACCTCGTGCGAGGTGCGGAAACCGTCGAAGAAGTGGAGGAACGGGATGCGGCTGGCGAGAGTGGCTCTCTGGGAGATGCATGCGAAGTCGTGTGCTTCCTGGACCGATCCTGAGGCGATCATCCCCCAGCCGGTCTGCCGACAGGCGTTGATGTCTGAGTGATCGCCGAAGATGGAAAGAGCGTGAGTGGCCACCGTGCGCGCGGAGACATGAAAAACCGTTGATGACAGCTCGCCAGCGATCTTGTACATGTTCGGAATCATCAGCAGCAGCCCCTGGGAGGCGGTGAAGGTTGTCGTCAGCGCGCCCGCTTGCAGCGAGCCATGGACCGCTCCCGAGGCGCCGCCCTCGGATTGCATCTCGATGACGTCTGGGACTGTGCCCCAGATGTTGGTGCGTCCCTGAGCCGACCACTCGTCGGCGAACTCACCCATGTTGGAGGAGGGCGTGATCGGGTAGATGGCGCAGACCTCGTTGATGCGGTGGGCGACCGAGGCCGTAGCTTCATTGCCGTCAATCATTGTGGTTCGTCTGTTTGTCATGGGTGTCCTCCGCGGGGCGGGCGGAACAGGCCTCCCCGATTGTTCTCAAGGTGTTTGCCACGCTGTTTCCGGTTACGTGAACAAATTCACAACAGGTAGAATAAACCCGAGCGGGGTTGCTGGCAAGCGGCATCGAGACGATATTGAACGATTCCTGGTTTCATATCGGTATGTCTCACGACCATCTGTGGACACCGGATGGCGCCGCGCTTTCCGGCCTGCTTATTATCGTCTGAAGTGAGCAGCAGGCGATGACGCCGGTCAGTCGGTCTTCGGGTTGCGGAACTTGCCCAGCCAAATATTGATCGGGTTCCTGCGTGAGAGGAATGTTATCGGCGGCCGGCTTCTCCGACCGAGCTCCTCGAAGATCTGACTGATGCGCTTGTTGAAAGGCTGCATGCGAAGACCCGCCTCGAGGTTCTCGACCGCCTTGCGTCGGTCATCCCGCTCGAGATAGACCTGCGCGAGGTTGACGCGATGTTCGGCGTCCATGACGTGCGATCTCACGGAGATGTTGCAGTACTTCACCGCGTCGGCGTACTTCCTCTTGACCATGGCCACGCAGACGCCGTAGTACGAGAAGGTCGCTGCCGCCAGGCGTTTGTCTTCCAGATTGCCCTCGGAAAGTGGGGAGAGATACCGTTCGAAGACATCGATCGCGTCGACGTACTTTTCCTCACGCGTCCAGGTGACGGCGTCCTGGACCATTTCGCGCATCGCTTCGCGGCTGATCTCCTGCTCCTCCACCGAGCAAGTATATCCGGATGATCGAGATTTACAATACTGTGACAGTGATGCATACCACCTTCGTCGGTGGATTTTTCAGAAAAGTCCTCATCGGCAATCTGCATCAATAGCAACGGCAGCTCGCACGGAAGAGCTGCTCTTCTCAGGCGCGCCCGACCTGGTGAGACCCGACGACCTCGAGCAGCTCTCGGTGCACTTCCGGAGGTCCGCAGACGACATTGCCGCTGTCGAGAAAATCGGCGCCGCCGACCATGTCGGTCACGATGCCGCCGGCCTCTTCGACAAGCAGTGAACCTGCCGCGATGTCCCATGCCGAGAGCTCGAACTCGAAGAACCCGTCAAAGAGGCCGCAAGCGGTGTAGGCAAGATCGAGGGCCGCCGCCCCTGGCCTGCGGATGGCTTTGCAGCGCAGGAACACGTCCCGAAAGATATCCAGGTAGGTATCGAGGAGTCGGTGCGCCTTGAAGGGAAAGCCGGTGGCAAGGAGGGCGCCTTCGAGCCCGCGGCGTTCGCTGACCCGGCAGGGTGCGCCGTTCCAGCGGGCGCCACGGCCGCGCGCAGCGCTGAAGACATCGTCCCGGCAGGGGTCGAGAATCACTCCGAAGGCGACCTCATCGTCGATGGCGACGCCTATCGAGATCGCGAACTGAGGTAAGCCGTGAATGAAGTTGGTCGTGCCGTCGAGCGGATCGACGATCCAGGTCGGCGCGGATCCGTCTGAACCGCTCCGGCCCGCTTCCTCGGAAAGGATCCGGTGCGTCGGAAAGCGTTCGCGTACGGCATCGATGATGGCTCGTTCGGAGGCGAGATCGGCGGCCGACACGAGGTCGTTCCGAGACTTCTCGCTGATCTGATTCGGCTCGAGAGACCGCCAGAAGGGTAAGAGCTGCTCAGCGCCCAGGCGAGCAATCGCCTCGACCTCCGTAAGAAACGCTTCAGGATCTTGAAATAGCATGGTTCGCTCTCCCGTTATCGGTGGTGAATGGTGCCAAGATGACCTCCGACGATCCCCGTGTGTTGTTCGATGCGCGCTGCGAGGTGATGCTCGATGTCACCTACAAGACCCTCGAGTCGGATCCCGAGCTCCGCCTGTGCGAAGGTCTGCGGCTGATCGAAGCGACGCGGAAGGCGATGGCACGCATGGCGCCGGCATCCATGGAGGTCTTCGATGCCCGGATCCTTCCTCGGATGCAGAGCGTCCTGATGGAGCGTTTCGGACTCTCGGAGTTGCCGCCCGGCCCGGTCAACTAGCGCTTGATTCGGCCGAGGCCGCGGCCACTTCAGCGAACTCCGGGAGCTCGTGGAGGATCTCGGGGGGAAGGTTGTTCTCAAGCTCCACGGTCACTTCGTCTTCTTCGCCGAGAGCAACCCCGGGTATTGAAAGGCTGATTCGTTCGCCCACTCCGGGCCGCAGGTCGCCGAGGTCGAGGGTGACCCGTTCCTCCATGTTGTGCGTTCCGTCGGGAGTGCGAACGCGGACCATGACCGTCAGTTGCCGCAGTGGTTCGGTACCCTGGTTCACCACCTGCAGGTCCACCAACATCGTCGGTTCCCCATTTTCTCCATACAGCGTCGTGGTGGCCACCGGGTAGAGCTGATGGTTGTAGCGGAGCCGTTCCACCCGCTGCTCGGGAGTTTCCCCGGGGCCGCAGGAGGAGTGGAGGATCACCGCAGCCAGAATCGCCCCCGATGCAATCATCGTTTTTCG
>JBGMRN010000140.1:7158-8544 GCA_048061535.1 Thermoanaerobaculales bacterium
CAGGTTCTGGGAGGGGTCGAAGACATCATCCACGTCGTGGTCGGCAGCCGCGGCTGGCATCAGCTGCATCAGGCCCGCCGCGCCGACCCGAGAAACCGCCAACGGATCGAAAGCCGACTCCGTCTGTGCCACCGACGCCACCAGCCATGGATGGAGGTCGGCCGCGCGGGCCGCAGCGACGATGTCCTCGCGAAAGGGAAAGTCGCTTGGGAGGGACTCGCCGGGACTCCAGGAGTAGGCGCACTCAGGGTCGCTGAGGGGATCTTCCCCGGCGGATTCTTCGATCTCGTCCGCCACGACGCGATCGATTCGCTTTGCCGAAACCCGCAGGGTGCCACCACCCGGCAGGTCGAGCACGATCGACGAGCCGTCGAGCCGGGCGTCGGCCACCTTCAGGACCCGGCCGTCGACAAAGACAGCCAGTTTTGCTGAGGTTACCGCGGGCACGAGAACAACCAGCAACACGATCAGGACAACAAGCGATCTTCGAATTCCGAATTCCGAATTCCTCATTCCGAAATCCTATGCCCTTGGATGCTTTTCGTCATACAGCCGACGAAGCCGCTCGCGTGCGACGTGGGTGTAGATTTCAGTGGTCGTCAGCGAGGCGTGGCCGAGCATCATCTGGACCGCGCGCAGGTCGGCGCCGTGCTCGACCAGGTGAGTGGCAAACGAGTGCCGCACGACGTGTGGACTGAGGGGCGCGGTGATTCCGGCGCGGACGGCGTGGCCGCGAAGGATCTTCCAAAAGCCCTGGCGCGTGAGGATTCCGCCGCGGTGGTTGAGAAAGAGCTCGGGGAGGCGGCGGCGGTTGAGCTCGGGGCGCGCCCGTTGCAGGTAGTCGTCGAGCCAGGCAATGGCGCTGCCGCCCAGGGGGACCAGACGTTCCTTGCTGCCTTTGCCAAGCACGCGAACGAAGCCCGGGTCGAGACGAAGCCGGTCGACTGTGAGCCCCACCAATTCCGAGACCCGGAGACCGGTGGCATACAGGGTTTCGATCATCGCCCGGTCCCGCAGCCCGAGGGTGCTGCCGGTGTCGGGGGCGCCGAGCAGAGCGTCGATCTCGTCTTCGGTGAGGGCATGGGGAACAGTTTGCCAAAGGCTCGGTGAACGAAGGTTGGCGGTCGGGTCGGCGGTCAGGGCACCGGTGTGGACCATGAAGCGGAAGAAACTGCGGAGGGTCGAGAGTGCCCGCGCGGCGGAGCGGGCGGCCAACCCCTGGTCGCGACGCCGGCCGAGGTAGTTGCGGAGGGTTGCGCGTTCGACACCGTCGAGGGTGAGACCCTCCCGGTCGAGCCAGGCAGCGAACTGGCGGAGGTCGCGGGTGTAGGACTCGATGGTGCGTGGGCTCAGGTTTCGCTCCACCGCGAGGTGGGCGAGGTATTC
>JBGMRN010000141.1:0-8536 GCA_048061535.1 Thermoanaerobaculales bacterium
AGCGTCTATGAGGAGGCACTGGTGTGCGAACTGCAGCTCAGGGGGCTCGAAGTCGGACGCCAGAAAAGCGTCCCCATTGTACACAAGGGTGCTCGGCTGGCCAGTGACTTGCGCCTCGACGCTCGATACTACCCGCCAATTGTGGCGGGGTACACCAGCGATCTCGGTGTGTCACCATTTCTCTTTGCGCCTCTGCGTCTTCGCGCCTTTGCGTTGATTTCCTCCTTACGTTAGCGCGTATGGGGATAGCTCCCCGGGCAAACGCCCTTCACCGCAGCCCGAGTTGATTGAGCTTTGAGTAGAGCGTCGAGCGCGAGATACCCAGGATCTTGGCCGCGCGCTGGATGTTGGAGTCGGTATGTTCGAGCACCCGTCGGATGTGTTCCCCCTCGACATCGGTGAGCGTCTTGTTGCCGGCATCGGCCGCCGCGCGCGAGGGACGCAAGGTCCCGGAGAGATGAATGGGGGTGATGGAGGTGCTCTCGCCGGCCCTGATCATCGCCGACTCGACGACGTTTCGGAGCTCGCGTGCGTTCCCGGGCCAGGCGTGCTGCAGCAGCAGCTCCTCCGCCCGCGGCGAGAACCCCATGATGTTGCGGCGGACCAGCGGATTGAGGACCTGGATGAAGTGGCGTGCGAGCTCGAGGATATCGTCGCCCCGCCGCTCCCGAAGCGGTGGGATGTCGATTCGGAAGACACTCAGACGGTAGAAGAGATCAGCTCGGAACCTGCCGTCCGACACTTCGTCGTCGAGGTCGCGGTGAGTGGCGACGATGAAGCGTACGTCGGTCGAGATCTCCCGCACGCCTCCGACCCGGCGAAAGGACTGGGTTTCCACCGCCTTGAGCAGCTTGCTCTGCGCCGGTAGATTGAGCTCCGCGATCTCGTCGAGAAACACTGTCCCGCCGTTTGCGACCTCGAGCAGACCGGGTTTCCGGTTCGCCGCACCGGTGAAGGCCCCCTTCTCGTGGCCGAAGAGCTCGGACTCGACCAACGCCTCGGGCAGACTGGCGCAGTTTACGTGTGTGAACGGACCGGCGGCGCGTTTCGACAGCCGATGAATGCCCCGCGCGACGATGTCCTTGCCGGTTCCGGTCTCTCCGTGGAGCACCACAGCGGAATCGGTCTCCGCCACAGCTGCTACGAGGTCGCGCACGCGTTTGATGGCGTCGCTGGTGCCCACCAGCTCCGACAGGACCTGGCCGTCGTCCTTCGCACGAGAGGTGTTTGCCGCTCGGTAAACCGAGACCCGGAGCAGAGCACGGTGTCGTTCGAGGGTCTGATTCAACGCGTTGAGCAAGACCTCGATGGTCACCGGCTTGGGGAGGAAGTTGTCGGCGCCGCGCAGCATTGCCTCGACCACGGTACGGGTGTCGGTTTGCCCGGTCAGGATGATCACCGAGATGAGCTCGTCGCCGTCCTTGAGCTTTGGCAGCAGGTCGATTCCGTCTTCATCCGGGAGACCGAGGTCGAGCAGGACGACTTCGGGCGCTCGCGTCTCGAGGTGTTCGAGGGCGGCTGCAGCTGTGTCCACCGCATCGACTGTGTGCCCCTCCGCAGCCAACCAGGTGCACAACATCTCGGACGTCAGTGGGTCGTCCTCGACGACGAGAATCCTGCCTGCAGCGGTCTGTGATGCCATGGTCATCTCAATTGTAACCGACATTCCCCCGATCACAGTGTGTGTACGATATCCGGACATGTCTCCGGGCGCCGGCTCATACCGTGCTCGAGCCAATGAACGGCTGCCTTCGCGCCGTTCGCAGGGCCCGCGCTGCCTACCTTCCTGTCGTGTTTCCGTACATCTTGAGACTATCGCCCTGTCGCGCTCGCGACGCGTAACAGGTATGTTTTCAATCATTTGAGTTCGTTTTTGGAAGTTGGCATCGAGGTTGCTCTCTCAGACCGCGATGGAGACCATCGTGAATCACCGACCTGTGGCGCCCCAACCGGCCTCCCCCCAAGGCAAATCTCTGATGGGTCTCTGCTTTCTCATTCTTCTCGTCACCACCTTCGCGAGCCCGTCGTCAGCCGCAGGCGCCTCCGGACCGGTCTCCCTTTCCATTCGTCTGGAGGTCGGCATCGCCGGCCTCCAGGGCGGTGAGAGCTCCAGTTACTCTCAAGCAAAGAGCGGCGCTGCGCGCGTCCTCTCCGAACTCGCTCCCCGACTCAAGAACTCTCTCCGAGACCGGTACCAGCCGTCCGAGGTCGAGAGGATCGTCACCGACGTAACTGAGCACGCGGTCATCGTCATGGACGGCAAGGCCTTCGCCCACAATCCCTCAGGGGGTTCCTGGTTGACCTCCGAAAATGGGAGCGTTCTCTCGCTCTGACGCCGATAGGTGCCGCTTCTCCATGCCGAGGAGGGCGCTGATGTTGTGCTGCACGGTATCGATCCGGATGGAGGTGTCGAGGAGGCTCGCCGGCCAGCCGCCGATTGCCCGCTCGGGCCTGGATGCCCGCCACCAGCAATGCGGCGTCGGGGAGCATCGTGACCACCGCGGTCCTGAGTTGATGACGCTTGTTCACCAGAAATAGCCGGCGAGTTCCTAACAACCACCGTTGGCGGGCCACCCAATTGTCAGGAACAGGCCGTCGCATCGGCGGCGGTTCAACCGTTCCGACGTGATCGGTACCGGCATCGTCAGGGTGGGAGGACGGCGGCTGACCGGCGGGTGAGTTGGACGAATCGTTGGTGTTCATTTAGCCCGCATATCTCACCAGCTTCCTACTGCGGCCGATGATGCACCGTGCCCTGCGGCGTTTTCTCGCCTCGGGGTGCTCGACGTACCGCAAGTACGCGCTCCGCGCCCCTCAGGTCGAAAACCCCACTGGGCACGGCACCTCACCGCCCTCGCAACTGAACCCGGTGAGATATACGGGTTAGACCCCTATCCATCATACGCGATGTACCATTTCTCAGTTACTCACCAAATCACGCAGGGCGATCGCACCCTTTCCTCAACTCAAAACTCAAAATTTAGAATTTCCCAGGTACTGCTTGATCGCTTCGAACTGACCTGGCCCGTCGAGGCCCGCCTCCTCGAGCACCCTTGCCCCGGGTCCGCTGCCGAGGTAGTGGTTCTTTTGGTAAGGGTGGAGGGTGGCGGCACGGCCTCGGGCCGAGGTGACCCACCTGTACATCGTCGGCAAGGTGAAGCCGGTGATGCCCATTGCAGCCGAGGCACGACTTTCGGGGAAGATGGCCTCCTGCTCCTCCGGTGGGAGAAGATCAAAGAGCTCGCTCGAGGCGACGTAGAAGACGTCGACGTCGATACCGTCCTTTTCAAGCAGAGGCATGGTTTCCAGAATGAACGTGTAGGCAACCTCGGAGCCCTGCAGCACGATCGTGGCGTCCACCTTCCCCGAAGCTTCGACGAGCTGGTAGATGCCTCGGCGGGCGGCCTCAGGCGGCGCCAGGCCGAGAGCCGGGCGGTCCAGCACCGGCTCCGGAGGACGGGTGACGACCGGGGCGATCACCGCCGGCCGCCTGGCAAGGGCCTCGCAGACGAGGTGCCACAGTTCTTGCGGGTCCCACGGCGTCAGGGTGATCATGGCGCCGCGGGGAAAGTTTTCTTGGATGAGCTGCAGGGCCTGGGGGTCTGCGTGGGTGGGCCCGTCCTCACCGGTCTTGAGTCCGGCGTGGGCGAGCACCAAAAAGAAGGGACGGTAGGGGCCCGGGCTGATGGCCTGGCGCGCCTGGTTGCCGATGGCGTGGAGCCGTGAGGCAATGTGGCCGAGGGGAGCGATGAAGGCGCCGTAGGACGAGCCCACACCGATGTGGCGGCCGTAGCTCGACAGACCTGACATGAGGCCTGAGATGGCGTCCTCGCAAATTCCCCCGACCGCGATCAATCGTGCGTCGGGATTGGTTCGAGCGTTCCAGAATCCGTCTGCGAAGCCCTTGCCGCCGGTGGCAACGCTGGTGGAACCGAGAAGATCCGCAGCGGCGATGAAGAGCCCGCCGCCGCTGATACGATTGCACTGGTCGAGGACTTTGCCGAGCTCGTCGCGAAGGGTGGCTTTGGCGCCGGGCTCGAGGCGGAGGTGATCGGGCGTTTCCCTGACCGCTGCGGTGTGCTCGAAGATTGCCTCGACTCTCGGCGCGTTTGGGCGGGGCGCACGCTTGCGGGAATTCAGCCGGTTGCGCGAAGTCCGCAGCCTGCCGGCGAGGATCTCGACCATCTCCGCTCTGGCTTCGATCGCCTGGCGAACCGTCACCAGCGCCTCCCAATAGCACTGCTCGACGACGTCGATGTCGTTGCCGTGGCGGCACGGTGGGTCGTCGTTGTTGCACCGGGGCAGCTCGAGATGGAGCAGGTTCTCGAAGGGTCGGAGGGCGTCGTAGAAGTCCGACGAGCACAGCTTGTGGCCCGCACCGTGGGAATCGCGGCCCTCGATTCCGTACTGCCAGCCCTTGGTTGTGCGGTAGACGATCATGGTGGGCTGGCCATTGTCGATGGTCGCAGCCTGACGCTGGGCTCCGACCACCATCTGCAGGTCGGTCCCATCAGGGACGTTGATCACGTTCCAGTCGTGGAGGTATGCGAGCTCGCCTGGGGTCCACTGGACATAGTGCCCGGGTTGGTGGCCTTCCCGGCAGACCTGGTTGGTGTCGATCGAGGCCTGGTTCCAGTCGAGGTGCATGACCGCGTTGCCCAGGGAAGCGGTTCCGGCGGCGGCCATGGCCTCCGCCACCCGGCCCGGGGTGAGCCCGCCCTCACCTTCGATGATGTGGACCCTTGGCGGGTCTCCTCGATAGTAATCGAAGGCGCCGAGGGCGAGGCCCAGCGACGAGGCCACGCCCACCCCCGAGGCGCCGGTCGAAAGCCGGACGAACGGGGTGGCCGGGGTCGGATGGCCGTCGAGAGCTTTGGCTTCCATTGCTCTGAACAGCGGCGATTTGGTGACGGGATTGCGCCGGAAACCGAGCAGGTCCTCGAGGCGAAGCTGGAGTGCCGTCCTCGAAGGCAGGAGCTCGGGAGCGCCGATCCGCACAATTTCGTTGCGCAGGGCCCACATCGCGTACAGACCGAGGGCCTTGTGGCCCGCGGCGTACGAGATGAGGTCGGCGTCCGGGCGCTCGGGATCGGAGAAGTCGTAGTCGAGAACGTCGAAGAGCAGTCCGGCGACGAAGCGACCGGATGAGATCGAACCTCCGGGGTGGCCCGACGTGGGCACATAGTTGTACATCAGGGCACACAGCGAACGGTAGATGAGATCGAGCTCGGTGAATGCCCCAAGTTCCTCGGGAGTCAGAGGAGGAGAGGCGTCGTCAAGAAGACTGTCGATGTCGAGATGGATCGCGCGCCTGGTTCCGAGCTGCATCCCCATTCCAATTCTCCTAGTGCGTGACTGAGAACTCGCGATTGGATTCCTGCCGCCGACAAAACAATAACCGATGATCTTCCTCGAATTTCAATAACGGTACCGACCCTCGCGCATGAACCTGCCGAAACCCTCGCGGTCCAAAGTAGCCTCGGCGATGTGTTCCATCCCTTCGCGCAGGTCGTCGAGGGCGGTGGCGATGGAGATCCGAAGGTAGTGTTTCCCCTCGGCGCCGAGGCGGCCGAACGATCGCCGGTCCATCGTTGCCACGTGGTAGGTGTAGAGGAGGAAGAGCTGGAAGAGGGTAGATGGGCTGGTGCGCTCGCGGGTTCCGGGCGGGAGCGAATTGAAGGCCTCGATGGCGCCGACCCGCTCGCACGCTCCGGCGACATTCGGGAAGACGTAGAAGGCCCCCCGGGGAGTCTGGCAGGTGATGCCGTCTATTTCGTTGAGTGCCTGAACAACGAAGTCCCTGCGCTCCTGGAACGCCTCCGCCATCTCGCGGATGCAGACCAGGCTTTCGGGCGAGTTTATGGCGTGGCGAGCTCCCTCCTGGTTGTAGGCGGGTAGGCAGGAAAAGTAGTTGATGTTGAGATTGCGGAACTCGTGCGCTTCTGCGGCGGAAGGGAAGGCCGCCCAGCCAACGCGCCCCCCGGTCCATGAGTAGCTCTTGGATGCGCCGGAGACGATGATCGTGATCGCCTCCATTCCGGGAACAGAGGCGATCGAGCGGTGCTCGGCGCCGTCGAAGAGGATGTGTTCGTAAACCTCGTCGGAGTAGACCCGGACATCTGGAGGGGCTTTCTCAAGGATGACCTCGGCGATCTCGGCGAGTTGTTCAGGGGTTGCCACGCCGCCGGTAGGGTTGGACGGAAAGTTGAGGTAGATGAGCTTCGTCCGCTCCGAAATCAGTTCCTCGAGCTCGTTGCGGCCGAGCGTGAAACCGTTCTCCTCCCGGAGGTGGAGCGGCACCGGTGTGGCGCCCACGTAGCGGGTGAAGCTTTCGTAAATCGGGAAACCCGGAGATGGGTAGATGACCTCGTCGCCGATTTCGGTGTAGGCGTGCTGGCAAAAACCGATCGCCGGTTTCGCCCCGGGGAAAACCACGACTCGGTCGGGCGAGATGTTGATGTTCCTGGTCGCGGTGAGTTGGCCGGCAATGGCCTCACGCAGCGCGGGGATCCCTTGCGGGTCGGAGTAATGAGTGTTGTCGGCATCGAGCTGCCGCTTGACCTCGTCGCGGATGTGGGTCGGGAGCGAGAAATCCGGTTCACCGATGTTGCAACGAATCACCCGGTGTCCGGCCGCCTCCACCTCGCGAATGCGCGGACCGATCTTGAAGGCGTTCTCGGTGTCGATGAGCCGGATACGATCAGCGAAGAGCGCCATCGATTCCTCCCTGGCGGATTCGGGTCATTGAGCGAATGAACCGTCTTGACATCGGCCCGGGATCTCCTGGATTGAGTTTAGCAGGGAAGGGGAGGGCGGAAGGAATTTGGAATTCGGAATCCGGAGCATCCCGCCCCACAGCGGAAGCCCGCCGCGCCTATCAGATCGCGCTTGTCGACTGCTTCACTCTTGATACTGGTCAATTTTGGTGGGGGGTGTTCTTGAACCGTTCGGTGAAGCTCGGCGGCCCGGCCGCCTGGGAGGAGGCACGGGCGAAGTCTCCAGCCGAAGAACTCCGGCACTGACGGACGCGCCCAACAACAAGCCATTGCCGGCAGCGACGATGGCCTTGGGATTAATCTGATCAGGTCCCGTGATTCGTTCCCATCTGGCGCCTTTGTTATAGCTGCGATATGTGCCCAACGATGTTGACATGAACACAGTAGATGGACGGTCAGGGTCCACTGCGAATCCGAGAGGACCACCTTCGCATGAGACGGAGCCTGATGATTTTGTGAGAGCGTCGCACTCCACCCCGCAGCAGAAGAGCATACCCTCCGAGATTAACTCCCACGTCGATCCTCCATTGGTTGATCGATATGGTCCAACTTCAGTGCTGGCATACAACACATCAGCGTCGGAAGGATCAAAAGTGACTTCAGTAACTCTCCAGTATTCGCCGCATCCCCATAGCCGGCAGCCTTCCGGCGTCTCCAGTCCTGCGGCGGATTGACTCCATGACTCACCCCAATCCGTTGACCTGAAAAGACCCAGTTCGGTGGACGCATACACGACACCTGGAATTCTTGGATCGGAGTCAACTTGATACACCTCGGCAACGTCTGGTAACGTTAACTCCACCCAGGTCTCGCCGCCATCATCGCTACGGTATAAGGCGTGATCAAACTCTTCTTTCACTACGAAGAGTGTTCCCGCACGATGGTGGTCAACTTCGATTCCGCCAATGCGCTTGTCTCCCCACCCCCGCCACACCTCGAACCACGTGTGTCCGACATCCGTGCTTTTCAGAATCCCCCAGTCGCCGGTTGTCGTATACACGATTTCAGGTGAAATTGGATCGACCGCAACGATTGGTCCGGCCCCCTCCGTCCCTTTGAGAAATGTCCAGGCGTTTCCAGAATCCAAGGATTTGAATACACCGTTTCCTGAGTAGGTGCCGTACCTTTTCGCCCCCGCAAAGACTATCGTCGAATCTGCAGGGCTGACGGCAAGGCCACCAATGCTGCTTGCGAACATCGATGTTGTGTCGATTTGCCATCGGACTCCGCCGTCATTACTCCGAAAAACTCCTCGGCGATCGTCCATCGCTTCACCCGCGAAGTAAAACACGTTGGGGTTTGTCGGACTGATCGCCATGTCGTGAGACCTCAACGGGTCGGCAACCGGGCCGAATCGGCGCCAGTCTCGACCACCATTTCGCGAAACGAGGACCTCCCACCAAACGCTTGCGTAGAGCGTGAACGGGCGATGGGGATCTGATACGAGAAACCCTAGCGGGTTAAACCTTGGCTCCGGAAAGGATGTCCAACTCCGGCATCTATCCGTACTCCGATACAACGCGTCTGACGTCCGGCCATAAACGATACTGGGATCAGTTGCGTCGAACATGACACGTCCCATGGCTTTGGTGGTGGTTTCACCACAGTTTTCCCAAGATTCGCCGCCGTCCTCGCTCACTGCGACCCCACCCGTGGACAGAATTACGACCATAAACTCGGGTTGGCCCGGATGCACGGTAAAGGTACCGGCCTCATCGGGTATGTTCGTCATCTCCGCCCAAGAGGTCCCGCTGTCGGCG
>JBGMRN010000142.1:0-8534 GCA_048061535.1 Thermoanaerobaculales bacterium
CTTCTGCTAGGTTGACAGGTGGAAAATGTCCTGTCCACTTCGTATCCTTCATTTGATCGACAAAACCCGGCTCACCACCGGCTCGGTGGTGCAGATGATGGAGGCAGCGCGGGGCCTACTGCAGCGGGGCCACCGGGTGTGGGTGACGTCCCGGTCCGGCGGGGACCTTGAGGGGGCCTGCTCCGACGCCGGCATTCCCTTCTTCCCTCTCCCCCTCCGCGGTCCGGCGGATCTGGTCTCCGCCCTCCGTCTCCGCCGTCGATTGCGTAGCGAGAAGCCCATGATCGTTCACGCCCACAAGGGAAGCTCCCACGCCATCGCCCTCCTCGCTGCCGCCGGCTTCGGGTCGTCTCCAGTCCTGGTGGTCAACCGTGGAGTGTCCTTCCCACTCGACCGGTTCAACAGGTGGAAGTACCGCCATTCCCGGGTCGGCGCGGTGGTCTGCGTGGCCGAAAACATTCGCAGCGTCGTGATCCGAAGCACCGGTCTCGACCCTCTGCAGGCGGTGGTGATCCATGCCGGCACCGACACCAGGCGATTCAACCCGTCAGCCATTGACGGCGCCGGGGTTCGCAACGACTTGGGCCTCGGGCCCGAAGATCTCCTCGTCGGCCAGATTTCGGTTCGTGATTGGAAGGGCTGGCGCAATCTGCTCATGGCCTTTGCCGAGGTTGTCAAGGGCAGACCGAATGCCAGGCTGCTGCTCGTCGGTTGCGAGACAACCGCCGAGCTCGACAAGGTCAAAACCACCGCTCGAGATCTGGGCTGCATCGATCGCGTGCTCACCCTCCCTTTTCGGGCTGACATGCCCGAGGTCCTCGCCGCCTGTGACGTGGTGGTCGATGCGTCCTGGGCCGGCACCGGCATCACCGGAACCTTGCGGGAGGGCATGGCCATGGAGCGGGCGGTGATCGGCACCGACTGCGGTGGCAACCGAGAGCTGGTGATCGACCGCGAAGTGGGTTTGCTGGTACCGCCGCGCGATGTGTCCGCCCTGGCGGCGGCCATCGGGCGGCTCCTGGACAACCCCTCCCTCCGCACCCGACTCGGGAAAGCCGCTCGCCGGCGGGTGGTGACCCACTTCTCGACCGAGCATCGTCTCGATCGCCTCGAAACGCTTTACCGCGACCTCGTAGCCCGAACCGCCGAATAGAACGCGCTGCCCCTCATTTCACCTTGGCCGTGAGCCATTCCAGTGCTCCCGGAGAGGTCTTCCATGCCACCCTGTTCCCGCGGGCATAAAGCACGGCCTCGTTGTCGTCGCCGAATCCGTAATGATCTGGAAGGGAGCGGGGCATCTTCTTGCGACCGAGGAGATAGGAAGGGACGTGTTTGTTCTCGTCGAGGGCATCTTTCAGCGATGTGTCCGCAGCTGGCGAGTCACCGTGTTTGCGGAAATCCAGGAGTGCCCGGGAGTACATCCAGTCGGCCATGCCGTCTTCCTCGTATTGCTGAAAAAGTTTCTCTGCCTCCTCGTCATGGCCGAGCTCGATGAGGCACGACATCAGGAAGTCCCGGATGCCCTGGTTGTCGTTGGGGTTGAGCCGCAACAGATCCCGGTAATGCTCGACGGCCTCTTCCCGCTGACCGGCCTCCCAGAGGCTCTGCGCCAAGCCGGCGCGGGCCCGCATGTAGGGCCGCGTCTCCAAGAAACCCCAGAAGTGGCCGACATGTTCTTTGAACGCCTTTTTGCCGAGTGCGCGTTCACCCGCCTTGACGCCTTTCCGGTAAAGGTCGAGGACTTCTTCAAGCGATATTGCGGTCTCTTCGGCGAGAAGGTTGTAGGCATCCGCGCAGTCGGGGGATACTTCGAGCGCCTTCTTGGCCAAGGCCACCGCACGCTGACGGGTCGGGGCCTCCCAGGCGTCATACATGATCTCCTGGGCCTCGTCCACGGCGCTTCGCCTGCCCCGGCCCATACCGCCGATACCGGCCAGCAGACCTTCCATGGACTGCAAGGAAGGCGGGGATTCCGCCGGCGCGGAGTCGGAGCGTCCTTGCTTGGGCTTCTTTGTTGCCCTTGTCTTTTTCTTTGTCGTTTTTTTCCCGCTCATTGGATTCCCTCCAGGCGGTCCATAACCGCGTCCCGGACCTTCATGGCCAACTCAAGCGCTTCCTCGTTAGCCGATGCGAAGGTTCGGTTTTGTCACCAGGATACCGAACCTCGACACCGTAGGGCGTCGATGCAGTTGCAGGGAGAAGCTTCGCCGCCAACTCCTCGTCCATCGTATCGACCAAGTTGAGAATCTCCCAGATGCTGTGCGTCTTGGGAAACTCAATTTGGCGGTGGGTGGTCTCTTCAACTGAGGACTCTTCAATTCCCATGGCCGCCTTGTCGTATACCCTCTAACAAATCAGGGGAACCGCTCGCTTCGTACCTCCCGTTTCCCCTGACTCTACCGTGAACAAACGAGCCTCGGGAGGTTCGTGGTTTTGGTCTGGCTCCGCAGGAGGGACTTGAACCCCCAACCTAGTGGTTAACAGCCACCCGCTCTACCATTGAGCTACTGCGGAGCATCAACAGCAAGCGACTATTGTAGGCCCCGGCCCGCGATTGTCAACCAACGGCCGACGAGCGCAGAAGGGTGAAGACCAACCGGTTGACCGGCGCGCGAGCAAGTGTTTTGTGGAACTCTTCTCGTGAGGAGAAGGAGGTGGACGCGAGACGCCGGCCCTCGCACTGGATGCGCAGACGGTCGCCCTCCAGCGGCCACGGGCTGAGCCTCCAGGTGCTTTCGTCCACGGCCTCGAAGCGGACAACCTCCACCTCGCCGTCGGAGTTCAGCGCCCGCACTTCGAACGGCGACGGCAGCGAGGCACAGAGGAAGACCGAGATCCTGTCGCAGGCGTCGAGAAGCAGCGCGTTGGCCTCGCGCCCGGCGCCGTCGAGATATGGCTCGTAGCGGGCGTCCACGCCCAATCTCTCCTTCCAGCTTTCCTCGAGCCGCTCCATCTCGGCGCCGAAGCTCTGGGCCAGGCGGGCGCCGGCGGTGTCTTCCCGCTCGAGCAGATCGGCCGTCTTGCGTTCGGCCATGGCAGCGAAGTGGGCGGCGACAAGGAGCGCAGAGTAACGGCTGTACTGGGCGCAGCGCATGACGCTGGTTCGCCAGATCTCGAGGTGCTCCTCCACCAGCAAACGGTCGAACGAACGCGGCTTGCCGGCGCTGTCGAGGGACGGCGCCGCATCGAACTCCGACCAGCCGCAATCGTGAAGCAACACCGAAGCCAAGGTCTCGGCCAACGGCGCGGGGCGGGCAAAGGACCGGTTGCCCCAGTGCTGAGCCACTTGCCACGCGAGCCATGCGTGGGAGACTTGCGGAATCAGGTAACTCCCAGCCGAATTTCCATCGCGATGGATGAACATTTCGCAATTCTACACCGAACGGCCCAGGCCGCTCGGTGTAGAATTGCCGCATGGTACGTTTCGGGACGTCCGGATGGCGCGGAATCATCGGCCGCGATGTGACCTTCCACAAGGTTCGGATCGTGGTGCAGGCGGTGATCGAGACTCTGCGCGAGGACGACGCCTCGGCGAACCTGATCGTCATCGGTTTCGACACCCGCATGCTGTCCGAGAAATTCGCCAAGGTCGCCACCCAGTTGATTGCCTCCAACGGCATCACCGCCGAGCTGACGCCACGGGACGTACCCTCGCCGACCGTCGCGTCGATGATCCTCGAACGATCGGCAGCCGCCGGCATCACCTTCACCGGCAGCCACAACCCGCCGGAGTACAACGGTCTCAAGGTTTACACTGCGGACGGCATCCTCGCGTCGAAGGCCTTTACCGACCGCGTCGAGCAACGCTACGATCTTCTGGAGGAGGGCTTCGAGGACACCTTTCTTCCGCGAACCGAGCTCGTCGCCTCTCACGATCCCAAGCCGAGATACCTCGAACGGCTTCAGGGCCTGATCGACTGGGAGGCGATCCGCCACTCAGGTCTGCGGGTTGCGGTCGATCCGCTTTTTGGGTCGACCCGCGAGTACCTCGATCACATCCTGCTCGAGAACGAAATCCCGGCCGACGTCATCCACAACACACGCGACCCCTACTTCGGAGGGTACGCGCCGGACTGCACCTCCGAGAACCTCTCCCGGCTGCGCGACGTCATGCGCAGCACCGGCGCCCAATTGGGGCTCGCCACCGATGGAGACGGAGACCGTTTCGGAATCCTCGACCAGGGTGCGCGAATGTGCGATTCGAGCACCTGTCTGGCGCTGATCCTCGACTATCTCGCCCGCCGGCGGGGGCTGGCCGGCGGGGTCGGCTACACCGTCGCATCCTCGGGTCTGATCAGCGCCGTGGCTCGCGAGCACGGTCTGGATCTGGTGGAGACGGCGGTGGGCTTCAAAAACTTCGGCCCGCTGCTGGTCGACGGCACCCTCGAGTATGCCGGCGAGGAGAGCGCGGGGCTGGCCTGGGCGAAACACCTGCCCGAAAGAGACGGTTTGCTCGCCTGCCTGTTGGCCGCCGAGATGGTAGCGGTGGAAGGCAAAAGTATGGCAGAGCTGAGCCACGAGCTCGCCGCTCGGGTCGGCACCTTCAGCTTCCGTCGCACCCAGATCCCTCTGACAGAACGGACTCAAAAAATCCTCGAACGGCGCATGAAACAGAAGTGGAAGACGGTGGACGGTTTCACGGTTGTTGATGTGGACCGCCGCGACGGGCTCAAGCTCCTCTTCGAGGGAGGGAGCTGGATCCTGGTACGCGCCAGCGGCACCGAGCCCAAGATCCGATTGTACGCCGAGGGCCGGTCATCCGAGGAAATGCGGCACCTCATGCACCTGATGCGGCAGTTCTTCAGTCAACGGAGGTTGTGAAAATGTTCGACATCGAGTTTGTAACCGGCAGGGAAGTCCTTGACTCCCGTGGCAACCCCACGGTCGAGGCCGAGGTCATCCTCGCGGGCGGCGCCGGCGGCCACGCCATCGTTCCTTCGGGCGCCTCCACCGGCTCCCGCGAAGCCCTCGAGCTGCGCGACGGCGACGCCGATCGTTACGGCGGCAAGGGCGTTTTACGCGCGGTGGAACACATCAACGGCCCTCTCGCCGAGGCGGTCGAGGACCTCGACGCCCGAGATCAGCTCGGGGTCGACCAGGCTCTCATCGACGCCGACGGCACCGACAACAAGTCGGTGATGGGCGCCAACGCGATGCTCGCCGTGTCGCTGGCGGTGGCCCACGCCGCGGCCGAGGGCAGCGGTCTGCCGCTTTACCAGTACCTCGGAGGCTGCGGCGCCCGCGAGCTGCCGGTGCCGATGATGAACATCCTCAACGGCGGCGAGCACGCCGACAACTCGGTCGACTTCCAGGAGTTCATGGTCATGCCGGTGGGCTTCACCAGCTTCTCTGACGGCCTCCGTGCCGGTGTCGAGGTCTTCCACACCCTCAAGAAAGTCCTCCATGATCGCGGCCTGGCGACCGCCGTCGGCGACGAGGGCGGCTTCGCCCCCGACTTGCCGTCCAACCGCGCCGCTCTCGAATTGATCATGGAGGCCATCGAAAAGGCCGGCTACGCCCCCGGTGACCAGATTGCCCTGGCGATGGACCCGGCGGCCTCCGAGTTCTTCGCCGACGGGAAGTACAACCTCACCGGCGAGGGCCGGGTCGGCCTCACATCCGAGGAGATGGTCGAGATCTACGCCGGTCTGGTCGACGACTTTCCGATCGTTTCCATCGAGGACGGTCTTGCAGAGAGCGATTGGAACGGCTGGAAGAGGATGATGAACGCCGTCGGCGATCGCATCCAGGTCGTCGGTGACGACATCTTCGTGACCAATACCGAGATCATCTCCGAGGGCATTGAACGCGGAATTGCCAACTCGGTGTTGATCAAGCTCAATCAGATCGGCACCCTGTCCGAAACCCTGGACGCCATCGAGATGGCCCACAAGGCGGGCTGGACCGCAGTCATCTCGCACCGCTCGGGCGAGACCGAGGACACCACCATCGCCGACCTCGCGGTGGGGCTCAACACCGGTCAGATCAAGACCGGCTCGGCCTGCCGTTCCGACCGCATCGCCAAGTACAACCGCCTCCTCCGCATCGAGGAGGAGCTGGAGGACGTCGCCCGCTTCCGCGGCATCGCGGCGCTGGCTCGTGGGAGAGCTTGAGACGGCTGACCTGGCTCCTGCTCGCCCTCGCAGCGCTTGCGGTCCTCGGCGTTCTGTCGTCGATCGTCACGCACGGCTTTGAGGAACTCGCCCGCGCCGAGGACGAGCGAGCCCGCCTCCAACAGCGGAAGATCGAGCTCGGCGAGAGCATCTCCGAGCTCGAGGCGACCCTGGAGGCGGTTCGCACGAGCCCCGAGGCGGTGGAGTCGATGGCCCGCCTCGAGCTCGGCTGGGTTCGCCCCGGCGACCGGGTCATCCTCCTCGCCACCCCGACCCCGCTACCGCCGCCGGTCGTCTTGACAGGCCCCATTCCGACTCCTATACTCGCCCTCCCTGATTGACGCGGGGTGGAGCAGTCCGGTAGCTCGTTGGGCTCATAACCCAAAGGTCGCAGGTTCAAATCCTGCCCCCGCAACCAGCAAACGCAAGGCCGCCTCCGGCGCCCTTTTTTGCGTTTGCTGGTTGCAGGGCTGCGCCTGCCGGAATTGGCAGTCGAGGTCGAAAGGAGGTCTGGGGTGAACCGGTCACCAAGGTGGCCGAACGTTACGGCGTGTCCGATGTCGCCGTGGCCAAGTGGTGCAAGAAGCTGAACTTCCCTCGGCCCGGGCACGGCTACTGGGCCCGGAAGAGTGCAGGCAGCCGGGTGAAACGGGCGCCACTTCCAAAAGCGAGAGAAGGACATCGAAGATATGTCGATCGGCCAAAGCCGAGCGAGAAGAAGCCCGCTTCATCGGCCGGGATTCCGGGCTTAGAATTCTTCCAGAAACCGATCTCGGTTCCGCAGAAAACCTATCCGGAGCACCCCTTGGTGGCAGCGGCACGAAGCTCACTTGAGGGCGGAACGACCAATGAGCACGGCATCATCCACTGGCAGGATCGGGAGTCTCTTTCCCTCTTCGTGAGCGGGCCGAGCGTGGATCGCTCGCTTCCGATCATGGACACACTGATCGGCGGTCTCGGGGGCGCCGGCTTCGCGGTGGAGGTTGAAACCACCCTCGATGGCGAAGGGCACCCCACCGGCCACACAACCTCAGCTATGATCTACGGAGAGCGGATCCCCTTCCACATCGCCGAGGAAATCGACCCTAAAGAACGAGCGCCCACATACGAGGAACGAATGGAAATGAGGCAGAGTTAGCGAGTGAGGGGTCCGTTCTACGCGTACAGCCCAACCGGTGAGCTGACGTTTCAAATAGAAGGCGACTGGTACCAAGAGCGACATCGGCGCAAATGGACCGATGAAAAGCCCAGGCCCTTGGAGGACTGCCTCTTCTCGTTCGTGCGATCGCTGCTGATCTCGGCCGAAGTTCGCAGACCTCGGCGAAAGCCGGACGTGTAGTGGGAGAAAAGGGTTGATCAGCCCAAGGCCCTTAGGCCAGGCACCGTTGCAGGGACAACGATTTGGGACAGCTGCTGAAGCCTTCGCTAACGCACGCAGCGTCGCGATGCTCACCGATGGAAAGGTGACACAGCTGCTTCGGCCGATTTCAATTTCCAACCGGACAAATGGCTACGGGTCCACGAATAGGCCAAGACTGTAGCTTCCGTCGCGCAAACCGTCGAAATCCCATTCGTAGACGAACGCCGAACCGATCGCCTGTTGGTGCTGGCCGAGAAAAAACGCGAAGCCGTTCGGCCCGGCAAGGAAGAAATGGACTCGTGCGAACCGCTGTCGTTGCGCACGCAGTTCCGAGAGCCGCCGAACAAGGGCTTCGGCAAGCTGCCACGCGTGCCTGCCGCAGCGCAGCGCGTGCTGGGAGGGACCACCTTCGAGCCTGCAATGAAGAACGTGTGCCACTTGGGGCAGTTGGCCTGCCACGAACGCGCCAGCGTCGCGGGCAACGTCATGCGTCAAACTGACAGTGACCGCGATCTCTTCCCGACCCTCGGCGAGTTGCTCATGCTCGAAGACGAATCCTGGCCAGCTCGAGTCTGACGTGCCGTCATTCACCGACCAGAATCGGCGCCCACCCGTACGCTGTTCGATCTCTATTCGCTTGCCAGACTTGACATTCAGCAGCGCGCCGACGGCGAAAGCCAGCGAGACATGCGTGTCGAGAATAACGCGGAGCCGGTCGCTCGCCCGAGCCGCATCAAGGACGAATTCACGCAGATCGGGATGCACACTTCGCCGCCAGTCTTCGGGGTCGCGGATGTATCGGCCGTCAAAGTAGGGGACGAGGTTGAGGACTCGCTCGCAGCGGTTCTCCAGGTTGTCGATCGGGTGCATGAACGAGCGGATGCCGATGGAACGTACATTCTCACGCGAGGCGGGATCCCCGAGTATCCCTTCGCTGCGAGCCATCTCGCGGAAGCTCTCGAGATCGAACTCGATGCGGCCCTGCGCAAGCAGCTTGGCCAGTAGGTCGTCGTAAAGGAAGGCAGACTCAGACGCGGGAACACGTCGTAGACCGACCGCGG
>JBGMRN010000143.1:0-8468 GCA_048061535.1 Thermoanaerobaculales bacterium
TCGCCTACCCCCTCGACCCAAGAAAACCCTCCGTCATCACGTCGGTTGGGCTTCAAGACCCTGCGAAACCGGGGTTCTGGAAGGTCGTCCATGGTGATGACCGAGGAGACAGCTCGAATCTCTCGGCAGAGACTTGCGAGACGAGGGGATGGGCGTCACATCCCCCGACCAAAGTAGGGGGGCTCTCATGTCCCAACGTCCCGGAACCCAGCAGACCGGCCGGCGCGCAGCGGGGGATCGGGTCCGCTGGAGCGACTTTAGGCCGCCGTTTCACTCTCGACGTCCCAACCTGGAAATGCGAGGACCGCCGGATGGACCTTCAGCGCTCTCGCGAGGACCTTTGCGCGCTCGATGCCGAGATTGACCCTGTTCCGCTCGATGGCGGAAATCGTGGATTGAGGGATACCCGTGAGTGCTGCCAACTGATTCTGGCTGAGTTCCTGCAGCTCACGGATAATCCGGACGGATTCCCCAACTGATACTCCGGTACGCTTCCGAGCCTTACGATAGTTACGCATAATCACTTCTTCCTGTAATCGTGGGCCGTGACACTCACGACCTCTACGAGAATTCGCTCAGCCTCAATTTGATAGATGACACGATACTGCCGATTGAGGCGGGAGGATCTATGCCCTTTCCACTGACCTCGCAGGGATTCATCGTAAAAGCCCTTAATCAATCTCAAGCCTTGGGGGCCAGAAATCATGACAACGTCCTTCCATTTCTCGTAACGTCGAAGAACATCTGCGGGGAGTCGATTGAGTTGCCGGTCAACACGTCGATGCTCATACACCTCCCACATATATTAAATAGTATATATACTAAATATGATATGTCAAAGAGGAATTTCGGGTTTCGGATCGCCCCGATCCGAAACCAGAAATTCCTTGTGAGAGAATCCCACCATGTCGATCGAGTGCTCCCACTGCGGCCTGCCGGTTCCCGCCGGTCTGGTGGATCCGGAAGCCGAGCTGCAGTTCTGCTGCTCCGGCTGCCGGGTTGCCTGGGCGGTGATCCACGAGCATGGTCTGGACAGCTACTACGACATCCACACGCGGGTCGGCGCCCCGGAGCAGGCGGCGCGACACAGCGGAAAGAGCTTCGCCGAGTTCGACGACCCTGCGTTTCACGAGCTCTACTGCCTCACCGACGCATCGGGCCTGGCCACCGTCGAGCTCTATCTCGAGGGGGTGCATTGCGCCGCCTGCGTGTGGCTGGTGGAGAAGCTCACGGTCGTCGTGGACGGCGTGGCGGAGGTGCGCCTCGATCTCGGTCGCTCCCTCGCCCACGTGACCTGGGACCCGGAGGCGACCGGGCTGTCTACGGTTGCGCGCTTCCTCGACTCGATCGGCTACACCCCCCACCCCTTCCGCGGGGTGGAGGCCCGCGACATGGCCCGGCGCGAGGAGCGGGCGCTGATCATCCGCATCGCGGTTGCCGGCGCGGTGGCCGGCAACGTCATGCTCATCGCCTTCGCCCTCTACGGAGGTCGCTTCCACGGCATCAGCAGCCAGTTCGAACAGCTCTTCCGGTGGCTCAGCCTGGGGCTCTCCCTGCCGTCGGTCGGATGGTGCGCATTGGTCTTCTACCGCGGCGCATGGGCCGCCCTCAAGACCCGGATCCTGCACATGGACCTGCCCATCGCCATCGGCATTCTCGCGGGCTTCACCCAGGGCGCGATCAACACCTTGCGCGGCGCCGGCGAGATTTACTTCGACTCCGTGACGGCGCTGATCTTCTTCCTGCTGGTGGGGCGTTTCGTCCAACGCCGCCAGCAACGCGCGGCCGCCAGCTCCACCGAGCTACTGTTCTCGCTGGCCCCTTCCATCGCTCGGCTCATGACCCCCGGAGGTATCCGCGAGGTCCCGCTGGAAGCCCTCGCCGCCGGAATGGTGGTCGAGGTCCGCGCCGGCGACTCGATCCCCGCCGACGGCGTGATCATCGAGGGTTCTTCGACTCTCGACCGCTCGGTGCTCACCGGGGAGTCGCTGCCGGCAGCCGCCGCCGTCGGCGATCCCGTGCACTCAGGGACCGTCAACCTGAGCCGGCGCCTGCTGGTGGAGGTACGAACCACCGGCGAGGACACCCGTGTCGGACGCCTGATGCGCCTTGTCGAGGAGGGTGCGCAACGCCGCGCGCCGGTTGTGCTGCTCGCCGACCGGATCTCGGGTTGGTTCGTGGCGGTCGTTCTCGCCCTGGCGTCCGTCACCCTGGCCATCTGGCTGTATCTCGACCCCGAGCACGCGGTGGAGCACGCGGTGGCCCTGCTGATCGTCAGCTGCCCGTGTGCGCTCGGCCTGGCGACCCCCCTCGCCGTCAGCGCCGCGATCGGACGCGCCGCGCGGAAGAAGATCCTGATCAAGGGAGGGGACGCCCTTGAAAACCTCGCTCGACCCGGACGGATGATTCTCGACAAGACCGGGACCCTCACCGAGGGCCGTCTCGCCGTCATCCGCTGGTGGGGCGACGAGACGGTCCGGCCCTTGGTCGCCGCCGTCGAAGAGGTCTCGGCCCACCCGATCGCACGAGCCCTGAGCGAGGCATTCGCCGGGGAGGGGAAGGCGGCCGCCGCTGATGCGCACGAGATCATCGGTGCGGGGGTGACCGGAATCGTCGCCGGTCGCCGGATCATGGTGGCGTCTCCGGGCCACACGGAATTCGAGCACGGTGTCTTGCCCACCGAGGCAGCCGCCGCAGTATCCGAGTTTGCCGGCGAGGGCTTGAGCCCGGTGGTGGTGGCCGTCGACGGCAAGGTCATTGCGGTGGCCGGCATCGGTGATCCCCTGCGGCCCGACACCGCGGCCGCCCTTGACGCGATCCGCAACCGGGGCTGGCAGGTGGAGATCCTGTCGGGCGACCACCCCGATGTCGTGCGGTCTATCCTTCGCGATGTGGACGTCGAGCTGTCCGCGGGACGCGGGGGCGCGAGCCCCGAGGACAAGCTGGAGGTGGTCCGTGAGGCAGCCGAAACGGGATCGGTGGTGATGGTCGGAGACGGTGTCAACGACGCCGCAGCGCTGGCCGCTGCCACGGTCGGAATCGGTGTCCACGGCGGCGCGGAGGCGGCGCTCGCCGCCGCCGACGTCTACCTCGGCCGTCCAGGCCTGGCGCCGGTAGTGGACCTGCTGCGGGGCGCCCGACGCACCTTCGGCGTCATTCGCCGCAACCTCGTTCTCTCTCTGACCTACAACGTCGTTGCCGTGAGCTTCGCGATGACCGGTCACATGAGCCCCTTGCTGGCGGCAGTGCTCATGCCCTTGAGCTCGATGACGGTGGTGCTGAGCTCCTACAAGGCACGCACATTCGAATAGAATGGTCTTCATTTCCAATTCTCGGCGTTGGAATTCCAGGAAACGCCTTTTCATTCGGATCGACCTCGAGGGGAATTCCAACGCCGAGAATTGGAGTTGAGGAAGGTCGAATCCCGATGTCTGTTGTCTACATCGCCCTCCCGCTCGCCCTGCTCCTCGCCCTCGCCGGGTTGGTTGCCTTCATCTGGTCCGTACGCGCCGGCCAGATGGACGATCTCGAGACCCCGGCCCTGCGCATCTTGAGCGAGGAGGACGAGCGGGATTCCCAACCGGACCCCGTGACCGAGGACACATCCTCACCCGTTACTCGATCAGCATCGCGTCGCCGTAGGAGAAAAACCGGTAGCCTTCGGTGATCGCCTCCCCGTAGGCGGCCAGAACGAGCTCACGACCGGCGAAAGCGCTCACGAGCATGAGGAGCGTGGACTTCGGTAGATGAAAATTGGTGAGCATGGCGCCGGCCCCCCGAAAGGCGTAACCGGGGGTGATGAAGATATCGGTCCATCCCTCTCCCGCCGCGACCCGGCCGTCACCTGCCGCCAAGGCCCCCTCCAGCGCGCGAACGGCGGTCGTGCCCACACAGACCACGCGGCGGTGTTCGTCCAGCGCAGCATTCACCGCGGACGCCGCCTTGGCTGAGAACGCGTACCACTCGGTGTGCATCTCATGATCTTCCACGCGCTCGACCTTGACCGGGCGGAAGGTCCCGAGACCAACGTGGAGGGTCAGGAAAACCGTCTCCACACCCTTGCCCCGCACCGCATCCAGGAGCGAGTCGGTGAAGTGCAGACCTGCGGTCGGCGCGGCCACCGCCCCGGGCGAGGCCGCGTACACGGTCTGGTAGTCATCGCGATCCGACAAGACGCCGCCCGGCGGCCGGCGGATGTACGGGGGAAGCGGCATCTCGCCGATGCGGTCGAGGCGCTCGGAGCCCAGCGGCGGCTCGAATCGCACCAGCCACCGTCCTTCGCCCCTGGATTCGAGAGGCGTCACCTCGCCACCGTCGGGAAGAACCAACCGCTCACCGGGCCGACATCGGGACGAGGGGCGGAGCAGGCATTCCCAGCAATCATCTTTGGCCCGGCGCAACAGCAGCAGCTCGAAGCTGCGTCCGGTGGGCCGCCGGGCCGCAAGCCGCGCCGGGATCACCCGGGTGTCGTTGAGGAGCAGGATGTCGCTCGCCCGCAGCATCTCCGGCAGCTCGCTCACCGCCCGGTGCCGGAGACGACCGCTCGCCCGATCCAGCGCCAACATCCGCGAGGTTCCTCGCGGCGCTGGCGCCTGCGCCACCAGCTCGACGGGGAGGTCGAAGTCGAAATCGTCGGTCCGCACGCACGCATAGTAGTACCATCTGATTCGATGGTCCGAACCTCGCGCCAGAAGCTCGGCCGTAGGGCGGAGTGGGCGGCATTGCTGCTGCTCCTCGTCAAGGGCTACCGTCTCCGCGATCGCAACTGGCGGGGCGCGGGCGGCGAGCTCGATTTGGTAGTGCAGCGCCGTTCAGAAATTGTCTTCGTCGAGGTCAAGGCGCGATCGAGCGACCTCTTTGGAGGGGCCATCGCCGCGGTGGACCTCAAGAAGCGTCGGATCCTCATCCAAACCGCCGCCGCCTACCTGAGCCGACACAGTCTTTGGGAAAGCCCGTGCCGCTTCGACGTGGTCACCGTCGAACGAAAACGAGGCCTCTTCCCATGGCGCCTACAGCACTTCCGCGACGCCTTCCAGCCCGACCTCGGCCGTCAGTTCTGAATCGCACCGCTTCGATCTTCGAGACACCTGCCGGTGAGGATAGCAGGCACCTCCGATCAGCGCGCCCAGGCGCGGGTAGTAACACGCTTCAATTCCCTCGATCGCTCCCACGCGCCGGAAATTCCTAATTCCGAATTCCCATGGTGGTCGCCTCAATCCACCAGCTCCTCGACATTCCCTCCCCAGACGCCGGAACCGAGGTCCTCGACAACCACCGCCACCACCGTTGGGTCTTTCTTCGACCACTCGAGCGGAATCTCGTAGCGGAATCCACCGACTGCGCCGTCCACGGTCGCCAGTTGATGAACCACCGTCGACTCTGATTCTCCCGATCGCACCGCCACCGAAAACCGGAGCACGCGGCTGCCGCCATCCCTGAAGAGGGGGGCGATCGGTCCAAAATTCACCGTCACGGTCAGGTCGGCAACCCGGCTCTTTCCTTCGCCAGGCCGCGGCGCGCCAAGCGCCAACGTCACCGGAAGCTCACCCCGATCCTGCGAGTCGACGAAGAGCCGCCGCAAACGCATCGCCGCCCTGCCCTCGGAGGTTCCCGAAACCACCACGCCGGTGCCGCGCACCTTGACATCCGGACGTCTGCTGACCACCGCGACGTCGTGGTAGGCGCCGTCGGGCGCCCGGGCGACCTGATACGTCAGCCGATACCATCCGGTAGCCTCGGCGATCAGCCGATCCATACCCTTGCCGCCCATCACGACCCTGCCGCCGCTGGGTTCGGCGAGATGCTCCTGCGAGCCCAAGGGATCCAAGAGCATGTAGTCCACGTCACGGATGTAAGCGCCGTCGCGCCGATCGGTGAGGAAATCCTGAAAACGGTCACCTCCCGGGTACTCCGCTCCGGTTCTCGCTCTGCCCACGGTCCGCGTCGCCACCGGCACCACCAGCCACCCCATCGCCGCCAGCTCGCGCCCCACACCCTCGACCCGGATCGCCTGGTGGTAGCGCAGGAACTCGGCGCGGGCAGCGGCCGCGAGAGAGGGGTCTTTCCGCTCGAGGAACGAGATGTAGAAATCGCTCGGATCCTCATCGAAGCCCATCCCGATCACCACCAGCACGCGCGGCCCGCTGGAAGGCAGTGAGAGCGCCCAGTCGTTCATCCGGTTCATCGTCCGCCACAGCAATGCGTCTTCCTGAAAGATCGCGCTGCGGGCGGTCGTCATGGTCTTCACCCTCAGGGCGTTGTCCGGCGTGCTCGTCAAGGCCTGTCCCTCAAGGGGGGCACGGCGATCCGGATATTTTCGGATATCTCGGAGATATTCGGTACGGATACGTTCGATGCCGTGCGCCCGCGAGGGCTTGCGCGCCAGACTCATGAGCGTCTCCCGAACCAGCGCGGCATCGACCGCTCCCTCGAGCACCGTCTCCACACCCCCTTCGGCGACCGCCACATCCACCGGACCGAGACCGGTCAACCAATCTGCCCGCTCGGCGACGGCGGCGAGCGCCGGAGCGATATCCGCGGAACCCGCAAGCTCCCACTCTACGTATACCGCCACCGGCACGGTTTGCAAAGCAGGCTGCGGCGCCAGGGGCGCCGGCTGCGCCGGCGCCGGGTGCTGTTCGGCCAGAGGCTGCAGGGGCCGCACAGCTTCCAGCTCGAGAATCGGCTTGACATCGCCATCCTCGGTCAGGGTCAGATCCCCGGCTGCGAGGTCGGTTACCGGGTGGCCTTTTTTGTCCAGGGCACTGACAAGCACCGTCACCGCGGTGACCTCGATCCGCTCCGAGGCCACCGGCTCATCCGAGATCGGCAACCCTCCGGACGCTCCTTCAACCACGGCCGCCCGGCGCCACACCGCCGAGACCGCAGCGCTGCCGGTTCGCCTCTCTCGGCCGGCGAGGGTCACCCCTTCGGGGAGAGAGGCGACGATTTGGTTGGGATGCATCGCGCTCGGAAACCACTCGACACACTGCTGTCCGAGCCGTGCTCGAACGGACGCGAAAGCATCCGCGAGCGAAGCGATGCCGCTGACCTCCATGCCCTCCGGCCAGCCGTCGTCGCGGCCGTCGCGGCCACCGCCGCTGCGCAGCACAACCAGCGGTACGCCCACCTCCGCAAGATGGCTCCGGGCCTGCTCCGGACGGAAGCGGCTGCCGTCGCCCCTGTCCTCTGACCCGAGAATCAGCACCACCGCCCGGCGACGCGGCCCGGCCGCCGCCATCAAACCCGCGGTCGCCACGGCATCCGCAAGTCGCGGCCGGCTCGCGGGCCCGGCCGGACCAAGCTGAAAGAGCACGCCCAGCCAGTTGGAAATACTCTCGGCGAAGCCGTCGATCCGGCGAAGCCCGTCATCCGGGGCCACGAACCATAGACTGTCGGCATCGCGAAAGGCAGCGCCGGCATCGTCCCACGAGCTGCGGGCATCCTTCCCGGCCCTCCGCTCCAGACTCGCGAGCGCGCGGTAGTCCGCCCCCGGATCGAGGACGAAGACCACCTCGAGTCCCTCGCGCTCGGCCCGCAGGACCCAGCCTTCGCCCTCGGCCTCGACTGCCATGCATGGATCCGGTTCGCCTGATTTCGCTTCGAGGGCTACCGCAGTAGGCGCCGGTTCAACCGGGCGCCCGGAATCGTCGACCAGAACCGCAGCCTCCGCCCGCCGACCGTCCGGAAAGATCGCCGACGCCCCCAGCACGCGGGTCCGACCCTGGACAGGGCACGGGTAGCTGAAGGTGGATCCTTCACCGGTGACCTCCCACCTCTGCCCCGCCGCTTCGACCTCAAGGAGCACCGGATTCTGCCCATCATGGTCGGACCACCGGAGCCGTCCTCCACACGTGTCCCCAACCGGACGGGCGGCGAGCTGGATCGCCAGATCGGCTTCCCGCCCCGGTTGGTTCAACCAGCGCGACACTCGCTCCGTCACACGACCGCCCCCGTCTTGCCCGACAAGCTCTAGGAGATGAACATGGAGCTCTTCGCCGAGATCCACCATGCAGCGCGGATCAGCGGCGGTCAGGGTGCATGCGGGATCACCGTCGAGGTAAAGCTCGGCCCGCTGCCCACCGCCACCGAGAGAGACCTCGATCTCGAGCTCTCCAGCCACCAGACCCGGTGGCCGGGTGAGGATTTCCAAATCACTCTCGGCCGCTGAATACGCCGCAGTCGCAACAGCGACAACGGCTGCCATCACGGTGAATGTCGAGATCCGTTGCACGTTACCCCTCCCGCTGCGCCGGTTCGTCAATTGCCAACCACTCAGCCCTAAAGCCTGCATAACAATATAACGTCAAGATCGCTGTTGGGTTGCACAATATTGTAGCGCGCGTTCCAAGGCTTCGGGTTTACGTTCCTGGCAGGTGATGCGGTCTTTTGCCGTCGGGCTTTCCAAGGCTTCTGATCTGCGCCACTTGCAGGTGAAACGACCTTCTGCCTTCGCGCTCCCCGAGAGG
>JBGMRN010000144.1:0-8447 GCA_048061535.1 Thermoanaerobaculales bacterium
ATGTGACGACGAGGACCTCGTCACATCGGGATGCCAGGCACCTCCGAACGAGCGCGCCCGGGCGCGGGCATTACGCCCCGAGTAACTCGATCGCCTGCCGTGCGCCGATATTTCCCAATTCCCAATTCCAAATTCCTCATTCAAAATAGGTATACTTACACCCTGGGAGGCTCTGTGTTTGGAACCCTTGGTATGCCCGAGATCATCCTCATTTTCGTGGTGGCGTTGCTGCTCTTCGGCCCCCGGAAGATGCCCCAGATCGGTCGTTCGATCGGCCGGGCGCTGGGAGAGTTCCGGCGCGCGTCGAACGAGTTCAAACGCACGATCGAGGACGAGGTTGCCGCTGACGAAATCCGGGACGTCGAAAAGGACCTGCGTGGGATCAAGGACACCATCGCCAACCCGATGGCGCCGCCAGAGAGGACGGCTGACGGACCGCCGGCGGAAGAGTTGGACGACTCGTGACTTCGGCCGAACCGGAGCTGTCTGAGTGCGCAGAGGAGGAGATCCAGGAGGGCCTCCCGCGCATGACGTTGCTCGATCATCTTGACGAGCTTCGTCGTAGGATCCTTTACAGCGTCATCGCACTCTTCGTGGCGTTCCTCGGGAGCTGGTACTTCGCCCCGCGGGTGTTTCACTGGCTTGAAGCGCCGTTCTTGGCCGCAGTTCCCCAAGGTGAGCAACTCGCCTTTACCGAGCTCCACGGCCCGTTCATGCTGTACGTCAAGGTGGCGCTGCTGACGTCAGTTTTTGTGGTCTCGCCTTTTCTCCTTTTTCAGCTCTGGATGTTTCTGAGGCCTGGACTCTACAAGCGCGAGCGCCGGATGGCGGTTCCGTTCATTGTCTTCACGAGCGCCTTCTTCGTGGCAGGGGGGTATTTCGGATACCGGGTCGCTTTCCCGATGGTGGTCCGGTTCCTTCTCGGCGTGGGGGAGGGCTTTCGACAGGTCGTCACCATCCACGCGTATTTTTCGATGATGTCGAAGATTCTGCTCGGTCTCGCATTTGTGTTCGAAATGCCGATGCTGATGTTCTTCCTCGCCCGCATCGGGATCGTCAACGCCCGTCAACTTCTGCGTTGGTTTCGCTGGGCGGTTTTGGGTATTTTCGTGACGGCCGCGGTCATTACGCCAACGCCGGACGTCGCGACACAGACGGTTTTCGCAGTCCCGATGATCCTGCTCTATTTGCTCGGTGTGGTGGTCGCAGCCATCTTTGGCAAGAGACCGGAGACAGACGCCTGACGAATGTGTTCTCGAGCGGTTCAGGTCAATAGGGAGTTTGGGCATGGGTACATGGGATGCTGGATGGGAGATCGAGTTTCCCGCAACAACGGTGGACGAGATGATGCTCGCGTTGGTAGTTCGGGATCTCGTTCACGGCGCCTCGTTTGATGTCGAGGCGATAGAGGATGGAACCGAGTTGGCGCTGGATTTCCTCGCCGGCGACGAGGTCGCGGATGAGGCCTACCGCCTCTTGTTGTCCGCCGAAATCGACGGACCCGAGGGACGGGAGATGGTCCAGGAATTCACCGAGCAGATGCTCGAAGAGCTGGTCTCGGAGGCAGAGGTACTGGGTGTACAGCGGGTGGATCTGAGCTCCAGACCGATCGACGAGCTCGTGTTCCATGCTGTGCCGGAAGAAGAGGAACGATGGGACCTCATCATTCCAGACTGGCTGGCGCCGGACGGCGCCGAGGTCCCCTTCGGATTCCGGTCGTTTCTGGTCGCCGACGGCGAGCCGTGGCCGGGCGACCCGGTTCTCGAGGAGCACGGGAGGGTGGTACTGGTTCCTTTCGCGGGCAGGGCCCACCTTTTCGGCATACCTGCGCCCGAATCCCCGGAAGAGGAGGAGGATCCCGGACTGCTGCCGGTCCATCCTTAATCCTTGCCCGTCCTGGGGAAGGCGTGTATACTCCGCGACCCGGACGCAGCCCCTGTTGAATGCGCCGGATTTTCCTCGGAGGCAACGGAGATGGACCTCATCCGCGAAGTGACACAGGAATACCTGAAGACCGACATCCCTGATTTTCGCCCTGGTGACGATGTCAAGGTCCACGTGCGCCTCAAAGAGGGGGAAAAAGAACGCATCCAGGTTTTTGAAGGCCTCGTGATCGCTCGCAAGCATGGTGGGATCGCTGAGACTTTCGCAGTCCGCAAGATTTCCAACGGCATCGGCGTGGAGCGCACCTTCCCTTTGCATTCGCCCTCGATCGCCAAGATCGAGGTGTCGCGGCGCGGCCGCGTCCGACGGGCGAAGCTCTACTACATTCGCAACCTGCGCGGGAAGGCTGCCCGTATCAAGGAACGTGCCCGGACCAGGTAAGCGCCGGTTCTCAGGTGCGCGAGCTACGGCCCTTGGCGACCGGGACCGTGAACTTCTCGAGGAAGCCGATCTCATCATCGGTATCGACGAGGTTGGTCGCGGGGCCCTGGCCGGTCCAGTGGTCGTCGGCGCCGCGGCTTTCACCGCTATTCCGAAAGATCCGGCCATCCGCGACTCCAAGCGTCTGAGCCCGCGGCTGCGAACCGAAGCGGTCGGCAGGCTCGGCACCATCTGCGCGAACTGGTTGGTCTGTGAGGTGTGGGTCGAGTTGATCGACCGCATGAACATTCTCGAAGCGACTCGGCTTGCCATGGGCGCCCTCGCTCGAACCCTCGTTCAACCGGGTGCGGTCGTCGTGACGGACTACGTGGATCCCGGGAACGTCGGATGCCCTGTGCTGGCCCTGAAGAAGGCGGATGAAGAGTTTTTCTCCGTCGCGGCAGCCTCGATTATTGCCAAGGTTCACCGCGATCGGGTCATGACTGATTTGGGTCGGTATGATCCCCGTTGGGAGTGGGATAAAAACAAGGGATATGGTACCTCCGAGCACAGGAGGGCGCTGCAGCAACATGGTATAAACTCCTTTCACCGTCGGAGCTTTCGCTGGTCTCCTGTGCTACCATGATGCCTGGGATCAAGAGGATAGGGAGCCGATAAATCGGATGGCCATCAAGAAGGACAAAGTCCTCAAAGATGCTGAGAAACTCGTCCAAAAGGGCAAGGTCGAGCAAGCTGTCCGCGAGTACGAAAAGGTCCTCAAGGCGTATCCTGAGGACACGACGACGATCAACCGTGTGGGCGACCTCTATGGGCGGATGGGCAATGTCGAGCGTGCCATCGAGCTCTATGAGCAGATCGCCGACCATTTCACAAAAGATGGTTTCAACACCAAGGCCATCGCGATTCTGAAGAAGATCAACCGCCTTGACCCACAGCGGTTGCATATTTTCGGCCGCCTCGGCGAGCTTTATCTAGAGCAGGGATTGACCGTCGAGGCCAAGAACCAGTACCGAATGCTCGCGGATTGGTATCTCAAAAACGAGGATCTCGACAACGCCATCGAGAGCCATCAGAAACTGGTCGACTTGGAGCCGGACAATCACATGTCCGCCCTGCGTTTGGCCGACCTCCTTTTCCAGCGGGGGGATGCGGAAGCGGCCCTCGATGTCTACGATCGGCTCGGCAGGATGCTTATCCAGGCGAAGAAAATGGATGAGGCGGAGCGCCTCTACCGCCACGTGCTCGACCAGGATCCTCCTCACGGTGAGTTCCTGGTTCCGGTATGCGAAGCCCTGCTGGATGCCGGCCGGGCGCCGGTAGCGCGTGAGTTCTTGATCTCCGCGACCAATAAATCCCCGGAGAGTATGGTTCTCAAGGCGTTGGCGGTGCGAGTGCACCTGGTCCTGGGTGAGGCCAAAACGGCTGTTGAACTGGCCCGCGAGGTCCTCGCACAGGATTCGGACAACCTCGAGCTTAGAACCCTGGTCGGGGGCGCCCTTCTTTCGACCGGTGAGGCGGCCGAGGCTCGGGAGATGCTCATGCCGGTGTGCGAGGATCTTCTCAAGAAGGGAGATTTCCAGGGGGCGCAGAAGGCTCTTCAAGAGCTGCTCACGGCGGTGCCACAGGATCAGCAGGTGCTGAACCTCGCGGTGAGAGCTTTCCGTCCTTCAGGCGATCAGGAGACCCTTTTCACTCTCAGTGCAGCTCTTGCTGAGAGCTACTTCCGCTCCGGTGAACAAGGCGGTGCCAGGCGCCTTTACCTCGAGCTGTTGGAGCACGAGCCGGAGAGCAAGCTCTTTCGCCAACGGCTGGCCGTGCTCGATGGCGTCGAACCCGGGGACGTTTCCCTCCCCGGTTCCGAAGTAGAAGCCGAGCTTGATGACGTTGTCGAGGAGATCGTCGTCGAGCCCGGGGAAATTGAGTTTGTCGATGTTGGACTCGACCCGGCGTCGGCGACGGCGGAGGCCGAGGGCGAGGAGGTTCCGGCGCCGGTTGTTTTCGACCCGGCCGAGCGGCTGGCAGAGGCGAACGTCTTCGCTAAATACGGTCTCGTCGAAAAAGCCATCCATCATCTCGAGGACATCGTCAGGTTTTATCCTGAGGAGATGGGAGCGCGGGAGAAACTCGCCTTCCTGTATATCGAGCAGGGAGATCGAGAAGCAGCTATCGGCGTAGCCGGGCCGGCGTTTGAGCACTACCGCGAGCAGGAGAATGTGGACCGGATGGATGCGCTGCTCGCTGCCATGCCCGAGCTCACCGAGTGGGCGCCCGACGATGAGCGCACTGAGGTTCTCGAAGCCGGGGATCAGATCGCTGCGGTGGCCGACGACGAGATCGAGGCCGCGGAGCCTGCCGTGACCGATGCCGAGGCCGTGCTGCAGGGATCGGAGGCGGACCTCCCCGAGGCCGAGTTTGTCGACGAGGAGAGCGACCTCGTCGAGATTGTGGATGTGGAGGGCGACCTCGAGGCGGTGGTCGAAAAGGACCCCGAGCCGCTGGTCGAAGAGTTAATCGTCGATTATCAGGCAGAGGTGGACCTCTTCGAGTTGCCCTCGGCAGACGGCGGGGAGCGAGAACCCGAGCCGGAAGCCGAGACCGCTGAGGAACCCGTGGTCGCCGAGACGGAGGAGAAGACCGTCGACGAAGCGATCGGTGAGTTGCCAGCTCCTCCACCTGTCATGGAAGAGATTTCCGATGAGTTGTTCGAAATCAGTGACAGCTTTTCGGGGCCCTCGGTGGGAGATCTGCAGCAGGTTGATTTCTTTTTCGAGCAAGAGTTGTACGAGGATGCGGCGCGGGTTCTGATCGGGCTCGAAGAGGCGCATCCGGAAGACGCAGAGGTTCAGGCGCGCCGGCTCAAGCTGAAGGAGGTGGGTGTCCTCGTCGAGCAGGTGGAGCCGGTCGAGGAAGGATCTGAGGAGCTCTTTGCGGACGAAGAACAGTACATCGATCTCGCCAAGGAGCTCGAGGCCGAGCTTGCCGAAGAAGAGGCGATGGTTGAGGAGGCAACGGGGCGGGGCAAGGGCGAGGCGCTTTTGGAAGAGGTTTTCAGGGAATTCCAGAAGGGCGTTGCCGAGCAGCTTTCGGAGGAAGACTCCGATACACACTTCAACCTTGGAATCGCCTACCGCGAGATGGGACTCCTGCCCGAGGCGATCCGAGAGTTCCAAGTTGCGTCGCGCGACCCGTCGTATTTTGTCGAATGTTGCTCGATGATCGGTGTGTGCTACCAGGACCAGGGCCTTTGGTCCGAGGCGGCTGAGTGGTTTCAAAAGGCATTGGTGGCGCCCGACATCTCCTCAGACGCGCGCATCGCTTTGCGCTACGACCTCGCGGTGGCCCTCGAGTCCGGGGGTGATACCGGCCAGGCTGTCGAGCTGTTCGAAGAGATCGAGGCGAGTGCCGCGGGATACCGTGACGTGTCCCAGCGTCTCTCCGTATTGGCCCAGCAGCGCCAGGCAAATTGACGCGCGCAGAAACTCTGGAGGGGACAGTGCGGTTCTCGATGTTTAACGAGTGATTTTTCTGCAAGATCAAGGACAACAAGGGTTACCGCGAGTGGGTCACGCCGATGCGTGGGCAGAGATCTGCGAGCTCGCAACCGGTACAACGCGGTGATGTCGGGTGGCAGCGGTTTTGCCCGAAAGTAACCAGGAGATCGTTGATTGGGATCCAGAGATCCGTGGGAAGGATCTCGGCAAGCGCGTACTCCGTCTTTTCCGGGGTTCCCGTTCTCACAAGACCGAGTCGATTGGAAATTCGGTGGACGTGGGTATCGACGCAAATGGCGGGGATCGAGAAACCAAGCCCGAGGACGAGGTTGGCGGTTTTCCGTCCGACCCCGGGCAGGGCGAGCAGGGCGCCTTCGTCCGCCGGCACCCGCCCGCCGTGCCGGTCGCTGAGGATCCTCCCGATCTCCTTCAACTGTTTGGCCTTCGTGTTGTAAAAACCGGCCGGATAGATGGCGCGCGCGACCCGTTTCTCTTCAATCTCCGCAAGCTGCTCGGCTGTCTCGGCGATGGCAAAGAGGCGCCGACTGGCCTCGGCGGTCACCTGGTCTTTGGTGCGCAGGGAAATGACGCAGGCGACGAGCAGCCGGAAAGGGGAACGAGAGCTCTCGTTTTCGTCGGCCAGGGTAGTGACCCTGCAGGTGCGACGGAAATCCTCCAGTCGGCCGACCAGATCGCGGATCGCCGGTTCCGTCCAGTGCATCTTCATCGGCCCTGGTCGTCCGGCCACAGGAGAGAAACAACGACCAGGACGATGGCGCCGACCGCGGCGCCGGCAAGACCGGGCTCCCATCTCGAAACCAGAATCGAATGACCTCGCGCCCACTCCGCGGCGAGTTGGACAGCCGGTCCCAAAACCAACGCCGCCACCGCCCCCCGCCGACTTGCTTCTTGCCAACCCAGGCCAATCACCATCACCGGCAAGAGCGCGGCGGTGAAGGTCCCCCAACCGAGAACTCCGAGGAGGACGACCGATCGGTCCCAGACGAGCGCCAGGACGGCAGATGCAACCCCAACACCCAGAGTCGCTATCCGCGCCGGAAGAAGCCGAGAAGTCGGTTCAAAACCCAGGGCTCGAGGCAGGTCGCGAGTAATGGCTGCCGCGGCCAGGTTGAGGAGAGAAGCTGCAGTGGACATGACCGCGGCGATCACGGCGACAGCCGTCATGGCGGTGAATGCTCGCGAGCCGGCGCTCGCCAACAGGACGGATGCCAGCTGATCCGGGCTCTTCAGCACGAGTTCGCCGCGCAGCCAGAGGGCGGTGCCCCCGATTCCGACGCCGATCCACACCGTGAGGACTGCCAGCAACGCCACGGTCATCACCGCCGGCATCCACCGCAGGCTCGCGCGATCCCTAAGCAGCAAGAACTTCTGCAGATAGTGAGGTTGGGCGCAGGTGCCGAGAGCAAAGAGGAGGAAGAGCCCGATGGCTGCGGTCGGGCCGGCGCGACCCCATGGTTCGAGGAGGGCGGGCCGAAGCTCGGCGATCGTCGCGACGGCTTGCCGCGGGCCGCCTGCCCGCCCGAGAGCGAATGCGGCGATGGCGACGGCCGAGCCGGCCATCACCACTCCCTGCGCGGCCTCGGCCAGAATGCCCGTACGCATGCCGCCCGCGGCCGTGTAGATCACAGTTGCAACCACCGCTCCAGCCGCCACCAGCCAGCCGGGACCGCCGACGAGGACTTCGCCGATGACCGCAGTCCCCTTGACCTGCACCGCCAAGGTGGCGATGGCGCCCACAACCACAGCCGTCGCCGTCAGGCCACGAGGCCATCCTCCACCAAAACGCGCCGTCACCAGGTCGGGCACCGTCAGGCAGCCGTGGCTGTCGACCAAATCGACGATTCGTTCTCCAACCGCCCAACACTGGAGGGCGCCGGTCAGCGGGGCCGAAAGGATGATCCAGAGGCTGGCCGCCCCCACTGCGGCGAAGTAACCGGGGCCGCCCACGAACACAAATGCAGACAGCCCGGCCGCGGTGCCCCCGAGACCGGCGACGACCGGCCCGACGTTGCGGGAAGCGACGAAAAAATCTTCGGCTGATCGAGTTCGACGCAGGCCCCAAAGGGCGAAAGCCAACACCGCGACGACTGGAGCGGCCCACCAGATCATTCGTGATCGCGCCCGTCGCTGAAGGTGAGTGCATAAACCAGCGGCACAATCGGTGCAAGCACGGCCATGATCGCGACCTGGACGAGGAGCCCGTCCGCGGGCTCGTTCGCCGGCTGAAGGAGGAAGACGAGACCGGCCGCCAGGAAGAGCAGGATGCCGATCAGGAAGACCGGGAGCCTGCGCGCTGGAGCTCGGCGCCGCACCGCGGGGGCGCATACCGCCCCAAGGGCAACGACCGCCGCCGACGCCGCAATCCACGGGAGGTCGAGCGCCTGGGAAAACAGCCATGCTGCTGCCAGAATCAGGGTCACCGCTGGGAGAGCAAAGCGCATGAGCCGATGATGGGGGGGCGGCCGGCCGGGGTCAACCGTGACTGATATCGGAGTTCGGAGTTCGGAATTCGGAATTAGGAATTGAGAATTAGGAATTGGGAGTTTTCGGCGCGAGGGAGCGATCGGGTTGTTGGGACGGTGCTGCCCGCGAAGGGGCGCGCTCCTTTGG
>JBGMRN010000145.1:0-4697 GCA_048061535.1 Thermoanaerobaculales bacterium
AGAAGTTCGTCGTACGCTTGTGCCCGCCAGCCGCCGTCGGTAAAGGAATGGTCCGTCTCGAGTTGAAAATCCCTGCATTAATTTTTTCCGTTGCCGATTTCCTGTTGACCCGCCACCTCGGGCTGTGACAGCCTGTCGTCTCGAGAGCAGTATTGGGCCCTGAGGAGGACGCTTTGGACCACGTCGCGCTTGTCGATGCCCTCTCCGACCCTGCCTTCTACGACCATCCGGTCGAGGACGTGCGGTTTCTCCAGACCCACATCTCATCGGTATTCCTGACCGGGGATTTCGTGTACAAGCTGAAGAAGCCGGTGAACTTCGGGTTCCTGGATTTCTCCACGCTCGAGCTGCGCGAGAAGTACTGCCGCGCCGAGGTGGAGCTCAACCGCCGGCTGGCGCCGTCGGTCTACCTGAGGGTGGCGCCCATCACCGCAGATGGCGACAATCTCGCGCTGGAAGGCTCCGGCGAGGTTGTCGACTGGGTGGTGGTGATGCGCCAGCTCGACGAGAGCGTGTTCGGTCTGCAGGTGCTCGAGCGCGGTGAGCTGGACGAGGCGCGCATGGACGCACTGGTCGAGGTGTTGGCGCCCTTCTACCGGAGTGCTGCGACCGGAGAAGGAATTGACGACTACGGCACGGTGGAGGCGGTGCGCTTCAACACCGATGAGAACTTCAACCAGACCGAAGCGTACGTGGGCAAGCTCCTGTCGCGCGAGCGGTTCGAGCACATACGCGGTTGGACGAACTCGTTTTACAAGAATGAGGAGGAGCTTTTCCAGCGGAGGGTGGCGGAGGGCCGAATCCGCGAGAGCCACGGCGACCTCCACCTCGGCAACATCTTCTTCGAGGATCCGCCGGTGATCTTCGACTGCATCGAGTTCAACGAGCGCTTCCGCTGTGGGGACGTGGCCGTCGACCTGGCCTTCCTGGCGATGGACCTGGACTTCAACGGCCGGCCCGAGCTTGCCAAACGCCTGATCGATCGATACGTGGCGGCCTCGGGTGACGCCGAGCTGCCGAAGCTGCTCGCTTTCTACAAGTGCTACCGCGCCTACGTGCGCGGCAAGATCGCCTGCTTTACCTCGACCGACCCGGCCCTCGACGACATGGCCAAGCGCGCCCAGCGCAACCTCGCTCGCCGCTACTTCGGGCTCGCCTACAGCTACGCGGGCGGCGCCGAGCGGCCTTCGCTGGTGGTGCTCTACGGGATGATGGGTTCGGGCAAGACCGCCGTTTCCCGCCACCTTCGTGAGCGTTTCGGATGGCACGTGCTGTCGACCGACGCGGTACGCAAGCAGATCTCCGGGGTGGGGGAGAACACGCGCGTTTACGTTCCCTACAACGAGGGGCTCTACTCTGCCGAGATTAACGAGAAGACCTATGCCGAGGTCTGCCGCCGGGCCGAGAATCTGCTCCTCGGCGGGTTTCCGGTTGTCATCGACGGCGCCTTCAAGCGCCGGTCGGAGCGCGAGCCGGTGATCGCTGCGGCCCGCAGCGCCGGCGCCCGCCTGGTGTTTCTGCAGACGGTGTGCGCTGCCGACGAGCAGCACCGCCGTCTTGCCAAGCGTCAGCAACACGACACGCGATCCGACGGCCGGGTGGAGCTGATCGAGCAGCAGCGGGCCGACTTCGAGACCGAGAACCCGGAGCACCGGGAGCTCTTCCACGTGGTGGCCACCGACGGGCCCAAGCCGCAGACCCACGCCCGGGTCGAAGAGCTGCTGCGCGAGGAGGGCCTTCTGCCGGCTCTTGAATCGTAACTCACTTTTTCCTCGCCGTGGGATATGAGAAAATCCCTTGCGTGAACAAAGAAATCGAGTCCCGGTTGCTTCAAGGCAAGACGGCACTGGTCACAGGCGGGGCGCGCGGGATCGGGGCGGCGATCTGCCGGCGGCTGGCCCGGGCCGGCTGCGGGGTCTGCGTCAACTACTTCTCCAGCGCCGACGAGGCGGAGGGGCTTTGCCGGGAGCTGCAAGCGATGGGCGTGGCTTCGTTGACCTTTCAGGCCAACGTCACCGACCTGACGGCCGTCAAGGAGATGTTCGAGGCTATTCGGGAGGAGTTCGGCAAGCTCGACATTCTCGTCAGCAATGCGGCGAGTGGGGTCCTGAGGCCAGCGCTTCAGATGTCCACAAAGCACTGGCGCTGGTGTCTGGAGACCAACGCGCTGGCGCTGAACCACCTCGTTCGGCAGGCGATGCCGCTCATGGGGCCGGGATCCCGGGTGCTGGCGCTTTCCAGCCTGGGGGCCCACCGCGCCATTCCCAATTACGCCTTCATCGGCGCCTCGAAGGCGGCGCTGGAGTCGCTGGTCCGATCCCTGAGCATGGAGCTTGCGCCTTCCGGGATATCGGTGAACACGATATCGGCGGGCGTCGTCGACACCGATGCCATCAAGCACTTCCCCAACCGGGAGCAGCTCCTCGAGGAGTTCGAGAGCAGGTCCCAGCTCGGGAGGGGGCTGACGGCGGCTGATGTCGCCGATGTGGCTTACCTTTTGTGTCTTCCCGAGGCCGAGGCGATCCGAGGCCAGACGATCGTGGTTGACGCGGGCTACTCCGTGGCAGGATGACGTGGGGATGATCTTCAGAGATTCGGGGATCGGCGGCCAGACGGCCATTGTCACCGGCGGCAGCCGGGGCATCGGCCGCGAGATCGTCAAGGTGCTGGGCGCCGAAGGCGCCGACGTCCATTTTTTCTACCTCGAGAACCGCGAGGCCGCCGAAGCTCTGCAGGCGGAGTGCGCGGCCTCCGGATTCGAGGTCACGGCTCTGCAGGTGGACGTTCGGAACGCTGAGGATTGCGGCCGGGCCGTGGAGTCGGTGCTCGATCGAACGGATCGCGTCGACATCCTCGTCAACAACGCCGGGGTGGTCCGGGATAACTTGCTGCCGGCGTTCACCGAGGACGAGATCAGCGACGTCCTCGCCACCAACGTGCTCGGGGTTTTTCACATCACGGCGGCGGTGACGCCGGTGATGATGCGGCAGCGCGGCGGCGCGATCGTCAACATCAGCTCGGTTTCGGGTGAGAAGGGCGGCAAGGGCCAGACCAACTATGCGGCGAGCAAGGGCGCGATCAATGCGTTCACCCGCGCGCTGGCGGTGGAGCTTGCCCCGCGCAAGATTCGGGTCAACGCGGTGGCGCCGGGCCTTATCGAAACTGATATGAGCCGTGGGGTCCGGGAGCTGGCCGGAGAGCGGGCTCTCGACCGCATCCTCCTGGGCCGGTATGGGACCCCGGCCGAGGTCGCGTCCGTGGTATGTTTCCTTGTCTCCCGCTACGGGGAGTACATCAACGGAGAAATCATTCGTGTCGACGGCGGGTTCAAGATGGAGTGAGCCTGTCGCCCAGCGAGGAAAAGATGAACACCGATACCGTTTACCCAAAGGTCCGTGAGATCGTCGCCGATGTTCTCGCCTTCGATGAATTCGAGATTCAACGTGACGGGAGCTTGGTCGACGACTACAACGCGGAGTCGATCGACTTTCTCGACCTGGTCTACCAGCTCGAACGTGAGTTCAAGATCAAGATCCCCCGCGGCATGATCGAGCAGGAGGCGCGCCGCGGCCTGTCGGACGAGGAGTTCGAAGAAAACGGGCGACTCACGGACGAAGGTCTGAAGCAGCTGAAAACATACCTCTCAGAGGTGCCGGAGGATCGTTTCACCCCGCGGATGCAGGTCGCCATCATCCCCACCCTGTTCACCGTGGAAACCATCTGCAAGATCGTCGTCCGCGAGCTGGAACGGGCCGACAACGCCGCGTCCGCCTGACGAGCGGTGTTCTACTTCGTCGATCAGATTCTCGAGCTCGATCCGGGGCGCCACGCCCTCGGGATCAAGCATGTGACGCCCGACGACGCCTTCGTGCGGCCGGTTCCCGGCGGCGCCCCGGTGCTTCTTCCATGCATCATCGGCGAGGCGCTGGGTCAGCTCGGCGCCTGGAGCGTGATGGCCGCAAAAGACTTTGTTGTGCGCCCGGTGGCAGGGGTCGTCGGTGAGGTCTCGATCACCGGGGAGGCGGCCGTCGGGGACACCGTCCTGCTCGACACGACGATCGACTCGGTGACCGACGACGCGGTCTTTTATCATGCGGTGGCATCGGTCAACGGAACGACCGTCCTGAGGCTGGAGGACACGCTCGGGCCGCTGCTTCCGATGGAGCAGTTCAACGACCCGGAGGAAATGCGGGGGCGCTTGGCGCGCCTATCCAATCGAGTCTCCGGTGCGGTCGAGGCCCGGCCGCCTGCCGCGGATCCCGCCACCCCCTTCGACCTTTCGTTCGACGAGGTGCTTTCCATGGAGGGCGGCAAGGAAGCCACCGCGGTCGTTCAGGTCTCCGGTCGAGACGCCTTTTACGCGGATCACTTCCCAAAAAAACCGGTTCTGCCCCTTTCGCTGCTCCTGGAATCGGTCCTCCAGCTCGGTCAGAGGGTCCTCGAGGATGGCGGCGAAAACTATCTGCCGACCGGGGCCCGGAAGGTGAAGATGCGTCGCTTCGTCGAGCCTGGAAGCTCCCTCGTGGTGAAGGTCCGGGTGGCGGAGAGAAGCGCCGCGAATGCGCTCCTGAAGTTCCGCTGCGAGGTTGACGGCGGCCGCGTCTGCGTCGGCGAAGCGGAGTACGCGGCGGCCTCCGGGAAGAGCCGATGACGGCTGCTCGGGTGGCAATTACCGGAATCGGCATGGTGACGCCGCT
>JBGMRN010000145.1:4797-8426 GCA_048061535.1 Thermoanaerobaculales bacterium
GCCGAGCGGTGGGGGCTGGTGTGCGGCAGCGGGATGATGACCCAGGAGTTCGAGTTCCTGCAGCGCTTCCAGCGGGAGTTCGCTCCGGATGGAGAGATCGACGTGGCGCGCCTCGGTGCGGAGGGTGAGAGGTTCATCTCTCCTCCGGAGTTCGCCCGCCACCGCGCGGTCGCCGGCCAGGCCCTGCTCCACAAGCGGTACGGCATCCGCGGCTACTCCGCCAACCTGCACACGGCCTGCGCCTCCGGCGGCCAGGCCCTGGGCATGGCGATGCGGGTGATCCGCAGCGGCCAGGCGGACTACGTGCTCGCGGGCGGTTACGACACCATGATCAACCCGGTCGGGCTCGCGGGCTTCTGCCTGCTCGGAGCGGTCTCGACGGACAACGATCGGCCGGCCGAGGCCAGCCGTCCCTTCGACCGCACCCGCAACGGGTTCGTGCTCGGGGAGGGGGCCGGGTTCATGGTCCTGGAGGATTGGCAGCGGGCTCGAGACCGGGGGGCCAAGATCTACGCCGAGCTCGCGGGCGAGGGGAACTCCCTGAGTTCGTACCGGATCACGGACTCCCCTCCCTCGGGTGACGGGCCGATTCAAGCCATCCGCGGCGCCCTGTCCGACGCCGGGGAGAGGATCGACGCGGTCGACTACGTCAACGCCCACGGCACCTCCACCCCAATGAACGATCTGAGCGAGACCAATGCCGTCAAGGCGGTCTTCGGCGACTGTGCGGCCGACCTCGCCGTCAGCTCGACCAAGTCCCAGATGGGGCATCTGATCGCCGCCGCGGGCGCCGTCGAGGGTGTCATTTGCGTACTGGCGATCGAGCATTCCACCGCCCCGATGACCATGAACCTCAGGACTCCCGATCCGGAGTGCGATCTCGACTACGTCACCGACGGGTGCCGTGCGATACCGATCGACGTCGCCCTGTCCAACTCCTTCGGTTTCGGTGGCTCGAACAGCTGTCTGGTTTTTCGCAGCCCGGGGCGAGCCGAGATGCGGGGGCGGTGAGCCGTGCGGACTTGCGGCGTCGTCATCACCGGCTACGGGTGCCTCACGGCCGCCGGGGCCGATGCGAAGGCGACCTGGAAGGCGGTCGTCGCGGGGAAGACCGGGATCCGGGAGGCTGCGACCTGGGACAGCGAGGGGTGGCCGCATCGCCTCGCGGGTGAGATCGATCCATTCAACCCGCGGGAGCTGGTCTCGGACCGGAAGCTCCTCAAGTTCATTACCCGGCAGGACGTGATCGGGTTGAACGCCGTCGACCAGGCCGTCAGCCACAGCAAGATCATCGAGCACCGCGACGCTCTCGCCGATCCCACCTCCTTTGACGACCGCACCGGCGTCTTCGTCGGCTCGCCTGCAACCAAATACCGCTACCAGCATGACTACCTTTCGCCGCTCGCCAAGGCCGGTGGCGACCTCAGGGAGTTCGGCGCCCGCACCATGGAGGATGTCCACCCGATGTGGCTGCTGCGGGCGTTGCCCAACAACGTGCTGGCCTATGCGGGTATCCGTTACGGTTTCAAGGGGGCCAACGCCAACGTCACCGCTCACGGTATCAGCGGCTTGCAGGCCATCGCCGAGGCGTGCCGCTACCTGAGAGACGGCGCGATCGATCGCGCGATCGTCGTCGGTTACGACTCTGCCTCGGAGCTCGAGGCGTTGCCCTACTACGCTTCAGTGGGACTCTTGAGCTCGAGAGGTCTGAGGCCATTCGACCGGAGACGGGACGGCACGGTGCTGGGTGAGGGGGCGGGTGCGCTCTTCTTGGAAACGCGGCAAGAGGCCGAACGCCGCGGCACGGAGATTTTCGGCGAGGTGCTGGGAAGCTCCGTCGTTTCCGAGGCAGAGGGGGTGCTGTCGGTGCGCGAGGACGGCAGGGGCGTGAGCCGGGCCGTACGTCTGGCCCTCAAGGACAGTGGAAAGAGCCCCGACGAGATCGGCTTGATCTCGGCCCACGCCAACGGTACCAGGATCTCCGACGCCGGCGAGGCCCGCGCCTTCGTCGATGTTTTCGGCGCGTCGAAGATACCGGTCACGGGCTTCAAATGGTCGCTGGGGCACACCATCGCAGCCAGCGGCGTCATCGAGAGCATTCTCGCGCTGCTGTGCCTGGCAGAGGGCCGGGTCCCGGGAATTCCCACACTCGAGGAGCTGTCGCCCGACTGCGAGGGCGTGAGCGCCGGCGCCGCGGAGCAGCAACCGAGATCATCGGTGGGCATCGTGGTGGGCCGTGCCTTCGCGGGCCTCAACTCGTGTATCGTGGTTTCCACCGATGGATGAGAAAGGGTCGCCCGACTCCACGAACGCCCTCGCGGGGATCTCCGAGCTGAAGCCGTCGTTGGTCGGATCAGCGATGTACTATCTACTTCCGGTGCGGCGGCGCATCGTGATGGACAACCTTCGACAGGTGTTCGGTAACCGGCTGAACGAGCGTGAGCTGCGCCGGCTGGCCCGGTGCTTTTACAGCCATTTTACGAAAACGATCGCGGAGAACCTGGCGATGATCGTGAGCTCCGAGCGGCGCATTGCGGGGCAGGTCGATGTGATCGGGGTCGAGCATGTCTTGGCTGCGGCGGAGCAGGGGAAGGGAGTCCTGATCCTGACCGGCCACTTCGGGAACTGGGAGCTGTCGGCAGTCGCCGCGATGTTGCAGTTCAGCCAGTATCAGCATCGTTTTCACGTGATTCGAAAGTCGCTTTCTCCGGGCTTGGAGAACATCGTCTTCGGCCGCTTTCGCAAGGCGGGTCTGGAGATCATCTCGGCCGTCGACGCCCTGTCGCACGTGACCGACGCGCTGGAGAAGAACGACGTCGTCATCTTCATCATGGACCAGCACGCGGTGGTGGGGTCCAAGGCGATTGCGGTCGAGTTCTTGGGCAAGGAGGCGGGAACGAACCGCAGCCTGGCGTTGATCGCCGCGCGGAGCGGCGCCCCCGTCGTCCCGGCGTCCAGCTACCGCAAGCCGGACGGTCGTCACGTCATGCGGTTCTTCGAGCCCCTGGAGTGTATCTCCGCCGACAATTCAAGGGAGGAGATCTATCTCAACACCCTCGGCTACAACCGGGTGCTCGAGCAATTCGTTCTGGACCATCCCGATCAATGGTTCTGGATGCACCGCCGGTGGAAGATCGGCGTCCGGCGCGAGACGAGCCGCCGGCAGCGTGAGCTGGAGATGGGTCGGCGTTAGCCCGTTGCATTGTGCCCCGGAGCAGAAAGATGGTGAGATATGCGGGCGAGTCAGATCTTTCCTGGAGACGACAATTGATGTAGGATACGCCTCCGGTGGCTGTCACGGCCTCCATTCGACGGTTGCTCTCGATGTGACCCCATCGTCTAGCCCGGTCTAGGACACCGGCCTTTCACGCCGGCAACACGGGTTCAAATCCCGTTGGGGTCACCATTTACAATTCGCGATTGCAGCTCGCACGGCGATCTGCAATCTCGAATTGCTGTATATGGGCCGTGTCGCCCCCGGGGATGGTTCGTCGGTCGCGGGAGGAAATCGCGGAGAAATTCGGGCTGGTTTTGACAAAATGCTCGCCACCGACTGTCATTGGGGTGATGGAAGGACTGATTGGCTCCGTGACCATGGCTGATGTCCCGGTCGAAGCACATCTCCGGAC
>JBGMRN010000146.1:0-8403 GCA_048061535.1 Thermoanaerobaculales bacterium
TCGAGAGCGCAGGCCGTTGGGCCGGGACATCACGACGAACGCTTGCGTTCGGAGCGATTGCCCGGCCCAGCGGTCCCTGGCCGCCGAACGGCGGTCAGGACCTTGGCGCAGGATGAAGCTTTGTATTCACCTCTCTGCGCCTCTGCGTCTCTGCGTCTCTGCGATAAGGGGTGACATGAGCTCGTCGATGGAGCAGAGTGCAGGAATCCCCGTCGGGGCCGAGACATCTGCGTTCATCTGCGTGATCTGTGGGCTAGAGTTCTCGAAGCGCGGGCGCTACCTGCAGCCTGGCCGCCCGCACCGCCGGTAGGACCCCGCCGATAATCCCCATGACGAACGAGAATACGATCCCAGTCGCCAGCAGCCCCGGAGTTACCCTGAATGCGAATGCGAGGTGCGAGAAGGTCTGCCAATTCATGGTACCGGCGGTGAATCCGTTGAGCGGCAACACCGCGATACAGCCGAGAACCCCGCCGACAAGGGCGATCAAGAGAGATTCGAGGAGAAATGAGAGCACGACGCTGCCACCGCTGAAACCAAGGGCGCGCATGGTGGCAATTTCACGAGCACGCGCCGCCACGGCCGAGTACATTGTATTGAGGGCGCCGAAGACAGCGCCGATGGCCATCACGAAGGCCACCAAAAAGCCCAGGACCCGAATCATGGTACTGACCATTTGCGACTGTTTAGCGTAGTAGGTCGTCTCGCGATCCACCTGGACCGTCAGTCGCGGGTCGGAGGTGAGCGCATCCTTGAATGCCTCGAAGCTGGTAGGGGAGTCGAGTCGTGCGGTGACGGACTGAAAGACATTGTCCGGGCGTCTGAAGGCTTGTGCAAGGACCGAGTAGTCGGTCCAGATCTCCGAGTCAAAGGCCGAACCGCCGGCGTCGAAAATCCCGACGACCTCCCAATCCTGTCCGCCAAAGCTCACCGTCGAGCCGAGATCGAGCCCTTTGTAGGTCTGGACGGCGTAGGAACCGATCACCAACTCGGCAAGGCCGGGTTTGAAGAACCGACCCTCGACGACCGTGACCGTTGGCCGCACCTCGAGGACGAGGGGCGTCATGCCGCGAATCTGGACATTGGCGTCGGTCCCTGATTTCTTGAGCTTAAAAGCGCCGATGACCACGACCTCGGGGCTGGTCAGCGGGATGTTCGCTTCATTCCGTGCCACCTGGCCGGCATCGGCAATGACCCGTGCCTGGTCGAGGGATACGCCGCTGTCCATCTCGGAGCTGGCACCGGCGCGGCGGATTATCGCGTTCGACGCCGATCCGGAGGCGATCAGCGTCGCCTGGAAGCCGCGTGCCATTGCGAGCATCGCCACGAAAACTCCGACGGTACCCGCGATGCCGAGCACGGACACCACCGCGGCCTTCCACCTCGCGCCGATAGATCGGACGTTGTAGGAAAACGGAATCGCCATCACACCCTCCGCAGCGCATCGACGATGCGAAGTCTCATCGCCGTGAGCGCGGGAATCGAGCCGGCGATCAGGCCTACCGCCAAAGCGATCGCCGTCCCAAGGGCGATTTTCCCCAAGGAGAGGAAAAACACCGGCAGCATGCCCCCCGTTGGGTCGCCACCCATGGTGAAGAGCTTCGCGAGCCCGAGCCCCAGAGCGCCGCCGACCACGGCGAGAATCAGCGATTCGGTGAGAACCAGGGCCAGCACCGTAATATCACCGAAACCAAGGGTCTTGAGCACACCCAGCTCGGGTATCCGTTCGCGTACCGCCATGGCCATGGCGTTGCCGGTTACCAGCAACAGTGTGAACAGGACAACCGCTCCGATCGACATGATGATGAGGCGGATGTTGCCGATCTGTTTGGCAAATCCGGCCGCGAAAGCTTGCTCGGTCTCGGTCGAGGTCTCAAAGGCCGAGTTCGCGAACCGCTCATCCACCGCTTTGCTCACGTCCACGGCATTGTCGGGGTCGTCCACCTTTAGGGTGTACCAGCCAACCGTTCCCTTGCCGAACGGGCGACGCTCTTCCAAGTACTTCCAGTGGAACCAGAACAGGGATTCGTCGTCTCCGGCGCGGGCCCCGTCATAGATGGCGCGAATGTTGAACTCCCATGTTCCGGTCCATATCGTTCCCTGGATTGGAATTCGGTCGCCCAGTTTCCAGCCGAAGCGATCGGCAGTGACACGGCCGACGACCGCTCCCTCCCGGTCCGCCAGGAATGCCAGCCATTCCTGATCCGGAATCAGGAACTCGGGGAAGAGCGTGCGATATGTATCGGTGTCGACAGCAAACTGGGCGAAGAAGTTCTTCGGTTCCTGATAGATGCCGCCGAACCAGGTAGCGAACGTCGCCTCTGAGACGTGATCGATCTGCCGCAAGCGTTCCTGATAGGACAGGGGCAACGGCATGATCAGCGACGTCTTGTTACGTACGATCAGGCGATCAACTCCCGCCACATCGACACCGGCATTGAGCGCGGTTTCGATCGCCACGAGGAGGCCGAAGAGAAACAGGGCGACGGCGATGGAGCCGACGGTGAGTAGGGCGCGGGTCTTCTTGCGGAAGAGGTTGCGGAAGATGAACGGCAGGAACTTCATGATGCCGCCGCCTCATCTGCTGCCTCCACCAGCACTCCCTTGTCGAGGTGGAGCACCACGTCCGCCCGTTCCGCCGCGAGCGGGTCGTGGGTCACCATCATGATCGTCTTGCCGTGCTCCGACTCGAGCTGCGTCAGGAGATCGAGGATCTCTTCCGCCGCCTTCCGATCGAGGTCGCCGGTGGGCTCGTCACAGAGGAGGAAGGTGGGGTCGGTGACGATCGCACGGGCGATGGCGACGCGTTGCTCCTGGCCGCCCGAAAGCTGGCGCGGGTAGTGCTTCATGCGGTCGCCGAGACCGACCAGGGCGAGGGCGGTCTCGACGTGCTGACGTCGCTGGGCCTTCGAAAGCTTGGTGAGCAATAGCGGCAGCTCCACGTTTCCAAAGGCGGTGAGGACTGGGATCAGGTTGTACATCTGGAAGATGAATCCCACGTGGCGGGCGCGCCAGGCGGCGAGGTTTCGACCGGACATGCTGGTGATCTCGTCACCGTCCACGGTCACGGTGCCCTTGGTTGGGATGTCGAGGCCGCCGAGGAGGTTGAGGAGGGTGGTCTTGCCGGAGCCGCTCGGCCCCATGAAGGCGACGAACTCACCCCGTTCCACGTCGAGGTTGAGGCCTTGAAGGACCTCAATCGTCTCGCCGCCGCGGTGGTAGATCTTGTTGAGGTTGCGCACCCGGATCAGACTGTTGCTGTGCTCTCCACCATCGACGTTGACCATCACGTCTCCCTAATTCCGTACCTGGATCTTCTGCCCGTCATCAAGATTCTCAGGCCCGGTGACCGCGACGCTCTCGCCTGGTGCAACACCTGCCATGATCTGCGCCTCACCACCGACGGTGCGTCCTACGCTGACCGCGCGCCGGACGAGAATCTCGTTCTCGATCACAAAAACGATCGACTGGCCGCCGTCATCTCGCACCGCGGCTTCCGGCACCAAGGACTGCGGTGTTGTCGGCGATTCTTCGTCGCTTACGACCTCTCGGAACGCCACCTTAACTCCCATGTCAGGCAGTATCCTGGGGTCGAGTTCGTCGAATGTAAGCCGCACCTTGACCGTCGCCTTCTGGCGGTCCGCGGTCGGAATGATGGTGCGGACGGTGGCCGGGATGTGCCATTCCGGGTAGGCGTCGAGCACCGCGTCGGCCGGCTGCCCAGCGTGGACCTTGGCGATGTGGGATTCGTTGACATCCACTTCGATTTCAAGAGAGGTCATGTCGACGATGGTCGAGATGCCGGTGCGGGTGAAACCGCCGCCGGCCGAGACCGGAGACACCATCTCGCCGGGCTGGGCGTCCTTGGACACCGCGACGCCGGAAAAGGGGGCGCGGATGGTGTAGTTCTCGAGGTCCTGGGCGGCGACCGCGAGCCGGGCCTCGGCGGCATCGAGAGACACCCGCGCGAAATCGAGCTTGGCCTCGATGGCGTCCACTGCGGCGGTCGCCGAGTCGAGGTCCTGGACGCTGGCGACGCCCTGAGCCCGCAGCTCATTGGTCCGCCGCAAGGTCCGCCTGGCGTCGGCGAGGTTGACCTCGAACTCATCGATGGCCGCCCGCGCCACGTCACGGTCGGCCTCCGTGGCTTCGTAGCGCCGCCGCGCATCCGAGTCATCGAGCCGCGCCAGGATCTGTCCTTTTTCGACAATCATCCCCTCATCCACGAGCACATCGGTGACGCGACCGGTGATTTTCGCGGCCACGGTCGCCTTGCGTCGCGGCTCCACGTATCCCGAGGCGTTAAGCACGGTGGCGGCACCACCAGCGGGCGCCGAGCGTGCGGTTGCGACCTCCACCGTGGCTACCGATGCCCGGCCCATCACCAGGATGGCGACAATCGCGATGATTACCAAAGTCATGGCGGCAACCAGCATGAGACCGCGGCCGCTTCCGGCGCGGGAGCGGGCCTCACTGTTGATTTTGAGGTCGGAGAGCTCCGGTTTGGTCGAGTTGGTCATCAGTTGTGTCCTACGTCTGTTGAACGGTGGGGGTTGCACACGGTTGTTCCAGCGTTGTGTCTGTCGGGGTGAAGTCTAACACCACGATTCGGATGAGGAATCATGAATCCTAACTCCCTAACTCCCAATTCAGTGGAAATCATGGCTCTCGACCGCGGCGTCGGCGTGCACCGCCTCGAAGCGGCGGGCCTTGATCGAGATGGTGCCGTCCTGCTTCTGCAGGGGGCCCTCCACCAGCAGCACCGGCGTGGTGACGAGGAAGGGGCGGTGCTTGCGGAAGAGGTCGGGACGAATGATCGCCTGCACCATGCCGGTCTCGTCCTCCATGGTGAGAAAGACGAAGCCCTTGGCGGTGCCCGGGCGCTGACGCACGATCACCGCCCCCGCCACCCGCACGACCTCGCCGTCGCGGAGACTGTCGAGGGCCGCCGCCGGTGTGACCCCGCGGCGGTCCAGCTCCGGCCGCAGATAGGCCAGGAGGTGCGGTCCGGTGGTCAGGTGGAGCCCGGCGTAGTCGGCGATGGTCTCGGCAAGTTCGCTCATCTCGGGCAGGGGCGAGCTCTTCTCCGGCGGCAGGTCGGCAAGCAGCGGACCTTGCCGGCCCACAACCTCGGCAACCTGCCACAGGGCCTCACGCCGGCTCAGGCCGAGCGAGGCGAGGGCGCCTACGTGGGCCAGCCGCTCGAGCTGCTCAGCGTTGAGGCCGCAGCGATGGGCGAGGTCGGCGGTGTCCGTGAAGGGAGCTCTCGTTCCCTCGCTTTCGATGATCTCGCCGGTGGCGTGCCTGAGGCCGTGGACGTAGCGCAGACCGATGCGCACCGACTGATCCTCCCAGCGACAGCGCCAACCCGAACGGTTGACGTCCACCGGCAGGAAGCGGACGCCGTGCCGTTGGCCGTCCTTGACCAGGGTCGCGGGGTGGTAGAAGCCCATCGGCCAGGCGTTGAGGAGGCTGGCGTAGAAAGCGACCGGATGGTGGGCCTTGAGGAAGGCGGAGGCGTAGACGATGAGCGCGAAGCTGGCGGAGTGGGACTCGGGAAATCCGTAGAGCGCGAACGAGGTGATCGAGCGCACGACCTCCTCCTGGGCGGCGCCGATGATTCCCCGCGAGGTCATTCCCGCCCGCAACCGTTTTTCGATCGACTCCATCCGCTCCTGCGACCGCTTGAAGCCCATGGCGCGGCGCAGCTCCTCCGCCTCGCCGCCTGAAAAACCCGCGGCCACCATTGCGATGCGCAGCAGCTGCTCCTGGAAGAGGGGCACCCCGAGGGTGCGTTCGAGGATCGGCTCCAGGCAGGGGTGGGCGTAGGTCACGGGCTCGCGTCCCAGTCGACGCTCCAGGTAGGGGTTGGTCATGTTGCCGGCGATGGGCCCCGGACGGATGAGCGCCACCTGCACGACGAGGTCGTAGAAGTGCTCGGGCCGGTTGCGCGGCAGCGATGCCATCTGCGCCCGACTCTCGATCTGGAAGATGCCGACGGTGTCGGCGCGGCGGATCATCTCGTAGGTCTCCGGATCGCCGGGGGGCAGGTGGGCGAGATCGACCTCCACCCCTTCGTGCTCGCGGATCATGGGGATCGCCTCCTCGAGGGCGGCCACCATGCCGAGGCCGAGCAGGTCCACCTTGATCAACCCGAGATCGGCACAGTCGTCCTTGTCCCACTGGATCACCGTCCGATGCTCCATCGCAGCCGGCTCCAGCGGCACCACCTCGTCGAGGCGGCCTTGGGCGACGATCATGCCGCCGGAGTGCTGGCCGAGGTGGCGCGGCAGGTGGTGGATCTCCCACCACAGGCGCTTGAAGTGCTCGACCCGGCTCGAGGAAGGGTCGAGACCCACCGCAGCGAGCTCATGGTCGAGGTCGCGGGCCCCCTCGCGGATCTCGGTCGAGGCGTGGCGGCCGAGGCGCTTGGAGATGCGGCCGACCTGTTCGAGCGAGAAACCCAGTGCTTTGCCCACGTCCCGCGCCGCCGAGCGGTCCCGATAGGTGATGACATTGGCGGTCATGGCGGCGCCGTGGGGCCCGTAGCGGCGGTAGACGTACTGGATGACCTTCTCGCGCTGGTCGCCGGAGGGGAGATCGAGGTCGATGTCGGGCCACTCGCCGCGTTCCTCGGAGAGAAAGCGCTCGAAGAGGAGCCCCATCTTCACCGGGTCGACGGCGGTGATGGAAAGCGCATAGCAGACGGCGGAGTTGGCGGCCGAGCCACGACCCTGGGCCATGATTCCTTCGCGCTGACAGAAGCGGACGATGTCCCAGACGATGAGGAAGTAACCCGCCAGGTCGAGCTTTTCGATGAGGTCGAGCTCCTTCTCCATCTGCGCCTGGGCCCGGGCGGTGAGGGGACGGAAGCGGGCGCGGGCGCCGTCCCAGCTCACCCGGCGGAGGTGGGAGGCGGGGCTCTCACCCGGCGGCAGGGGGTAGTCGGGGAAACGGTAGCCGAGGTCGTCGAGGGTGAACTCGAGCTCCGAGGCCAGGGCTCCGGCCTCGTTCACCGCCTGCGGGTAGTCGGCGAAGAGCAGCTCGATCTCGCGCGCCGAGTGCAGGTGGCGTTCGCGTCCACCCTCGAGCAGGCGTCCCGCGGTGTCGAGGGTGAGGCCTTCGCGGATGCAGGCGAGCACATCGGCGAGATCCCGGTTGGACGGCCGCGCATAGCGGGCGCCGCCGGTGGCTACCAGCGGCAGGCGGAGATTCCGCGCAAGATCGATCAGTGCCCGGTTGCGGTGCTCCTCGGCGCACAGGCGGTGGCGTTGCAGCTCGACGTGGAGCCGGCCGGAGAAGAGAGAGCGGAGGTGATCGAGCTCCCTGCGCGCGGCATCGAGGCCGTGGTGGGTGAGGCGCTGGGCGAGCACCCCCTCGGCGCCGCCGGTGAGGCAGTGGAGGCCCTCGGCATAGGCCTCGAGCTGGCCCCATGTGGCGCGGGCGTGGCCCTTGGGACGCTCGTATGCGGCCTCGGTGAGCAATCGGCAGAGGTTGCGATAGCCGCGACCGTCACGCGCAAGCAGGGTCAATCGCGGCAGGGGGGTGCCCGGTGGGGAGGGAGGGGGGACGAGGCCCAGGGGACCTCTTAATTTTGAATTCTCAATGCTCAATTTTGAATTCCCCCCCGGCCCATCGGAGGAATTTTGAGTTTTGAGTTTTGAGTTTTGAGTTGTCTGACCCGCGGCGATCTCAGGAGTGGAAGGCGGGAATTGAGAATTAAGAATTGAGAATTGAGAATTATCGTCAAGGACGAGCTCCACCCCGACCAGCGGCTTGATGCCGGCTTCGCGTGCGGCCTTCCAGAATCGCGGGGCGCCGGAGAGGGTGTTGCGATCTACCAGCGCCACCGCGGGCAGCCCGAGCTCGGCGGCGCGGACCACCAGGTCCTCGGGCTGCGAGGCCCCCTCGAGGAACGAGAAGGCCGAGGCACAGTGCAGCTCGGCGTACTTCATACGATCCCCAGAAACCGGCCACCGACGAACCACAGGAACCACAGAGACACAGAGACACAAAGAAAAAACACAGAGACGCAGAGACGCAGAGATCCCCGCTTGCCACGGCGTAGTCGCTCGGCGGCGGAGCCGGGCCCACCCAATAAAACGCAAAGGCGCAAAGGCGCAAAGGCGCAAAGAGGTTGTCGCTGATGTGGTGCGACAATGCCGAAGATTGACGGCGGAACAGTCGGCGATCTGGCGATCGCCGACCACCGGTGGGGCGTTCGTCCGCTCCAAGCGCGAGCGCTTGTCGCGGCCAAACGCCCCACCGGCCGCCGCGCCGGAGGCGCGTCGGTTCCGCCTCTCTCCTCCTCTGTTGGGGAGGGATACGTGCCCTTCCCAACCATGAAATGAAGAGAGGGAGGGGCGAGGCCTGCGCTTTCTGAGCGCAGGCTGGTGGGGCGGG
>JBGMRN010000147.1:0-8355 GCA_048061535.1 Thermoanaerobaculales bacterium
GTCGAAGGGCACGGTGTTCTTGTTGACCGTGAGGTCGGCCAGCCCCAGCCAGCGTTCGGCCTTCTTGCCCGAGATGAAGTCGGCGCCGAGATCGATGAGGAAGAGGTGGTTGTCGGTGCCGCCCGAGACGATCCGCCAGCCGCGTTCTTTGACCTCCGCACAGAGCACAGCGGAGTTTTCGACCACTCGCTTCTGATAGTCCTTCCACTCCGGATGCATGGCTTCGGCGAAGGCCACGGCTTTGGCGGCGATGACGTGCATCAACGGCCCGCCCTGGATGCCGGGGAAGACCGCCTTGTCGATCCGCTCCGCCCACTCCCCGCCGCACAGGATCATGCCACCGCGCGGCCCGCGCAGGGTCTTGTGCGTGGTCGTGGTGACGAAGTGGCAGTGCGGTACCGGCGATGGGTGGAGGTCGGCAGCAACCAGGCCGGCGATGTGGGCGATATCGGCCATGAGCAGCGATGAGGCCTCGTCGGCAATGGCCCGCAGCCTTGCAAAGTCGATGGTCCGCGGATAGGCCGAGGCGCCACAGACGATGAGCTTCGGCTTGCTTTCCACCGCCAGCTCACGCAGTCGCTCGTAGTCGATGGTCTCGGTGTCTTTGCAGACCCCATAGGCCACGACCTCGTACTGTTTGCCCGATTGGTTGAGCGGGTGGCCGTGGGTGAGATGGCCGCCGTGGGTGAGATCCATCCCGAGCATGGTGTCACCGGGTTCGAGCACCGCGAGGTAGACCGACATGTTGGCCTGCGCTCCCGAGTGGGGCTGGACATTGGCATGCTCGGCGCCGAAGAGCTCCTTGGCGCGCCGGCGGGCAAGCTCCTCGCCCACGTCGACGTACTGGCAACCTCCGTAGTAGCGACGACCAGGATAGCCCTCGGCATACTTGTTGGTCATCACCGAGCCCATCGCCGCCATCACCGCCGGAGTCACGAAATTCTCCGAAGCGATCAGCTCGAGACCCTCGTTCTGGCGGCGACGCTCGTCCCGAAGGGCCTGGGCCACTTCGGGGTCCGCCGCCTCGACCAAGCTGTTGTGAACTCTGAAAAATTGCTCTTTGAGGCTGGCGTCGGTCATGACTCCTCCCGCCGGATCTCGATTTTTTCAACCCGGCGCTGGTGGCGGCCGCCCTCGAATTCGGTGTCGAGGAAGACCTGTGTGATCTGCTCGGCCATGTCGACACCAAGGACTCTGGCGCCCATGCAGAGAACGTTGGCGTCGTTGTGGCGGCGGGCCATCTCGGCGGTGAAAGCGTCGTGGCACAGCGCAGCCCGAACCCCCGAGTGGCGATTTGCCGTCATGCTCATGCCGATGCCGGTGCCGCAGATGAGGATTCCCTTCTCGGTTTCACCGATGGCCACCACTTGGGCGAGACGATGGGCGAAGTCCGGGTAGTCGACCGAAGATTCATCCTGCGGTCCGAGGTCGCGACACCGGCGTCCGACCGCCTCGAGGAACCGCACGAGGCGGGCCTTGAGGTCAACGCCGGCATGGTCCGAGGCGATGACGATCATCTACAGCTCCTTCACAGTACGTGGTCGGGTGACGGCTGCTCCAGGGAGCGGAACTCCTCGAGAGCATACCGATCGCTCATCCCGGCAATGTGATCCGCGATCAGCCGTGCGAAACCCGGAGAGGCATGGTAATCGGTGGCAACAGTTGTGGCAACGCGTCGCAGGGGAACCTCGCGCAGGTTGGGAAGGTCGAGCTCCTCCCCGGCACGCAGCAGCATGTAGACGGGAAGGAGGCGGGGCTCGCTCCAATAGGCGAGAAAGAGGGCGCTGACGACCCTGCGTGCGCGCCAATCCTGGCGATTCACCATCGCCTGGTTGATGATCTTCTCGTAGATAAAGGCCTTGAGCTCGTCAAAAAGTGCCTCGACTTCCGACGAAAACCAGAGAGTGGTCTGCGAAACCTCGCGGGAAACCGCCGCGAATGATGGGTGGTCCTGGATGCGGCGCCGGTCGAGGAAGCGCTCCAGCCGACTGGCGGAGCTGGCCACCACGTCGCGGACAAAAAGGCGGATCAGGCCCGGGATCAGAACATTCTGGCGCTGCCAGCGACTCGCTTCCTCGCGATAGTCGGGACCGATCTCGGAGATCACCAGACTGGCGACCTGAAGCTCCTCCACCTCTTCGAGGCGGACCGCGCCGGCGCGAAGACCATCCTCGAGATCGTGCGTCTGTTGCGCGATCTCGTCCGCCACCGCCACAGCTTGACCCTCCAAGTGACACGGCTTGTCCTGGAAAAGACCCTCGCCATCCGGTAACGGGAACGGATATCCGACTTTCCAGGAGGTGTGTTTGAGTATTCCCTCGCGCACCTGATCGGTGAGGTTGAGGCCCGCAAACGCATAACGCTTCTCGAGCAGGTCCACCACCCGCAGCGACTGATAGTTGTGCTTGAACGAACCGACGCCGGCGACCACACGATCGGGCAGGGGAACCGCGGGGACCGCGCCGCCGAGGATCTCGTTGAGCACCGACTCGCCGGTGTGACCGAACGGAGTGTGGCCGAGATCGTGCCCCAGCGCAACGGCCTCGACAAGGTCTTCATTGAGGCCAAGCGTGCGGGCTATGGTCCGCGCGAGCTGCGCCACCTCGAGGGTGTGGGTCAGCCTGGTTCGAGGATGATCGCCCACGTGGGGCACGAAGACCTGGGTCTTGTGTTTGAGGCGCCTGAAGGCCCGGGCGTGCAGGATACGGTCGCGATCTCGCTGGAAGGCGGCCCGTTGGCCCGACGGAGCCTCCTCGATCGTCCTGCGGCGTCGCGCCTCGGATGATCGAATCGCAAACAGGGCGAGGCGTCGCTCCTCGTCCCGCTCGAGAGCCGCCCGATCACGGATCAGCCCGGAGCTCACTTCGCAATCTCCTGCTGGTCGGCGATGGCAAGCAACTCTCCCACCAAGCGCACGCTCCCGGTGGCCAACACAGGATCGACCAAACGGCCGAGACCTTCCAGTGGTGACGCCGCTGCGGATGCGCCGGGAAAGGCCGCCTGAAGACGACTCGGGGACATCACACGCTCATCCGCCAGTGAACACACGCTGACCTCGTTCACGTACGGCCGCAGCATCTCGGCCATCCCCTCAACGGGTTTGTCGTCGAGGCACGAGAACAACAAATTGTAGCGTTCGGGGCGCACAGAAAGCTCGTGCGCCAGCGCCACGGTCGCCTCGAGGTTGTGGGCGCAGTCAACCAACACTTTTCGCCCGGCCACCATGTGGGTGCTGAGTCGGCCGGGCCACTCGATGCTCTCGAGGCCGCGCCGCACCGCATCCGGATCGAGGCCGGGGAGCAGCCCCGCTGCGACCGCGCCCCCGGCGAGGGCAAGAGCGAGCTCGACGTTCTGGAGCTGGTGATCTCCGGCCAGCGGCATCCTCAGCACTTCGTCGGCGCCCTGCCAACTCAACCGGATCCGGCATCCCGGCGCCTTTTCTGCGCGCACAAGGGTCTGCGCGTCAACCGCGTTCAGCGCATCAAGGTCGTCAACAAGCTCGCGAGCGAGTCCCGAACTGTAAAAGGCGCTGTCGGCCGCGGCGAGCGCCCGACCCTTGTCACACGCAATCTCACGGCGTCGGTTCCCCAGCCACGCTCCGTGATCCGAACCAACGTTCGTGAGGCCGGCGATCGAGCTCTCGGCGAGGCGGGTGGCATCCCAGCTTCCACCCATCCCGGCCTCCAGAACCGCCACCTCCACCCTGGCGTCGGCGAATATTCCGAAGGCGGCGGCGGTGAGGGTTTCGAAGAAGGTGAGGTCGGGGAAGGCCTCCAGCCGGCCGAGCCGGACCCCCAATTCCTCGCCGTCAACGACCCGACCATCCAGTCGAATCCTCTCCACCACCTGTACCAGATGAGGTGAGGTGTAAAGCCCGGTGGTCAGGCCGTGGGCACGCAACACCGCCTCGAGCATGGCAGCCGTTGATCCTTTGCCGTTGGTACCGACAACAAGGATGGATGGAAACTTTTGCTGAGGATCTCCAAGCTTCGCGAGGACATCACGCAGACCCACTAGCTGTGGGCGGATCCTTCCCTCCCGCCTCTTACTGAGAATCAGCGCAGGAGCGACAGACATCGGGCAACGACCTGCTTGAGCTCGGAGCGCGGAACCACCATGTCGAGCATTCCGTGCTCGAGGAGGAACTCCGAACGTTGAAACCCCTCCGGCAGCGTCTGACGAATCGTCTGCTCGATCACCCGCGGACCTGCGAAGCCGATCAACGCGCCCGGTTCGGCAATGTTGAGATCACCGAGCATCGCGTAGCTGGCTGTGACGCCGCCGGTTGTCGGGTCGGTGAGCACCGAGATGAACGGCAGAGCCTTGTCACGCATCCTGGCGAGCCCGGTCGAGACCTTGCCCAACTGCATCAGAGAGAGGATTCCCTCCTGCATGCGAGCGCCTCCGGAACAGGACACGATCACCAGCGGCAGCTTGCGGTCGATGCAACGCTCGATCGACCGGGCCAGCTTTTCACCCACCGCCGAACCCATGGAACCGCCCATGAATCCGTACTCCATGGCCGCCACGATCGCCGGCATTCTCAAGATATCACCTTGCCCCACAACCACCGCGTCGCTGCCACCAAACTTCTTGTTGTAAACCTTGAGCCGCTCCGTGTAGGGTTTCGAATCCACAAAACCAAGGGCATCGGTCGAGCGGATCCTGGTGAAGAGTCGCTTGTAGCGCCCGTTGTCGAAGAACATCTTGAGCCGGCTGTCGGCCGAGATTCGGAAGTGATACCCGCAGCGGGGGCACACGTGGTGATTGCCGGTGACCTCCCGGTGATAGAGAATCTCCCGACAACCCGCGCACTTGATCCACAGGCCCTGCGGCCCTGCTTTTTCTTCGGCCATCGACTTCTCCGTCGTGTCGGTTGCTCCGCTCTCCACCCATCTCCGCCTCTGAACCGTGCGGGCGGATGCGCCGACTTCCCGACACCCGATCCTCAGTCGACGGAACCCCGGTCGAACCGGGGTTCCGCGGCGTCGGGGCTCATTCTCAGCTGCCTGACTCTTCTTCCTCGAGATCGTTCGGAATCCCCAGACGCTGGCAGGCCGCATCATACATCTGCCGGGCGGCCTTCTGACCCGCCTGCAGGTCGGCGATTTTCTGTTTGACCCGGCCCAGTTCCTCTTGGATCTGGTTCTCAATGTCCTGGATCTCCGATTTGGTCTGCTGGAGAGCCTCCTCGTAGAACTTCTTCTGGGAATCCGATAGCTCGGCCATGATTTCCTCCCTCGATCTAGCGAACGCGGAACGGCACGCGGATATGCACCCACATGCGAACCTTGACTCCGTTTTTGGTTGCTGGTTTGAAGCGCCATTTCCTGACCGCTTCTTCGGTGGCCTTTTCGAAGCCCACGCCCGTGCGCGACACGTTGACGATTCGCACCTGTTCCACGTTGCCGTCGATACCGACCAGGGCCTGAGCTTCAACCGATCCCTCGACCCGCATCTGACGCGCCATCGGGGGATACTTCGGCTCTTCTCTCTGGATCACCACCGCTTGCGTCACGCCGGGTCCAATGGAAACGATGTCACCCTCGCGAACCGATGGCGTCGGTGTCGGAGGAATCGGTGTGGCCGTCGGCGGAACCGGGGTTTCGGTCGGTGGCGAGGTCGGGGTCACAGACGGTTCCGGGGTCGGTGTTTCGGTCACGGTCTCGGTCGGGGTCGGCGGAATCGGCGTTGGGGTCGGGAACTCCTCTTCCAGCCGTTGGCGCAGCTCTTCCTCCTGTTTCGCGATCTCCGCCTCGGCGACGATCCGCGCTTGTTCGAGCAATTCCTCATCGGACAGGAGACCATCCTCGGCTGCGGGCGTTGGCGTTTCGGTGGTGACGGCTATGGGTAGCGTTGTGCCGGTGGGTGGCGTTTCCCCGCTACCGCCGCCAAAAACGACATACAAGATTCCAGCCACGACAACCAGCGCGAGAGCGGCGAGGATCAACCACAGCTTCTGTTTACCGCCGGACTCGACGGGACCGGCCTCCGGAGGCTCGCCGCCCGCCGTGCCCACCGCCACCGGCTCAGGAGCGGGCGCCGACCCGGTCGGCGCCACAATCTCGAACTCGGGTTCCGGCAACGGAGGTTCGACCGGTCCTGCATCCGATGGGAGCACCGGCTCCACCGGGGGAGGAGATCCTCCGTCATCGGGTTCAACAACGGCCGGCGGAGTTGGAATCTCGCCGCCTGTCGTGAGCGCCGCGAGGTAGCGCGCCAGCGCTGCGGGATCGAGCGTCCAGCCATGCTCACGCATCGAGACCTCGAGATCGTTCTGAAGCTCGCGGGCGGACTGGTAACGCTGCTCACGGTCCTGATGGAGAGCCTTGAGGACGATGCGGTCGATCTCGGGCTCGACCTCGGAGTTCTTGGCCGACGGCGCCGAGATCTTCGGGTTGCGCACCTGCTCGAGGACCGAAAGCTCCGAGTCACCGGCGAAGACCTTTTCGGAGGTCAACAACTCGTAGAGAACAAGACCGAGGGAAAAGACGTCCGAGCGATGATCGATATCCTTGCCCCAGGCTTGCTCGGGAGACATGTACTGCAGCTTGCCTTTGAGCGCCCCGGCGCGGGTGTGTGAGGCCTTGGAGGCGGCTTTGGCGATCCCAAAGTCGCAGAGCTTGATATCGCCGTCACCCGAGATCAGAACGTTTTGGGGCGAAACATCGCGATGGACAAGACCGAGGTCTCGATTCTCGAAATCCCGCTTTTTGTGTGCGTAGTCGAGCGCCCCGGCGAGTACGGTGGCAATATACAACGAAATGGGGACCGGTGCGATGACCCCGCGCTCGCGGCTCTCCTGAAGGATCGACCGGAGATCGCGCCCTTCGATGTACTCCATCGCGATGTAATGGGAGCGATCGATCTTTCCGAGGTCGTAGATGTGGATGATGTTGTTGTGGTTGAGCTGGGCGGCAAGCTTGGCCTCGTCGATGAACATGCGCACGAATTCATCGTTGTCTGACAGGTGGGAGAGTATTCGTTTGATGGCCACAGTCTTCTGGAAACCCTCCATGCCCATCATCCGCGCCTTGTACACCTCCGCCATGCCGCCGGTGGCGATGTGTTCCTGGAGGATGTACTGACCGAATTCGGTGCCTGATGGCGCCGGATCCTCATCCGCGGGCGGAAGCGTGAAAGGAGCAACCGGTGGCTTTTCGGGGGGAGCGGTTGGTCTCGGAGACGCAGCGTCCCGGACCGGCGGTGGGGCTGACACCAACGCAGCCTTGACGTCCAGTCCGGCAAGAGTCTCCGACAACAAGGCATCGACATCAGAGATGGCCGAATCGTCGGCCCGCTGAGGAGTCGGCGTGGCCTTGCCGCTCTCCAGAACATCGGCAAGCGCCTCGTCCACCCGCGAGGTCGATGCCTCGTCTCCCCGTGATACTACGGTTTGGGTGGGTGGTTCCGGTTCGCGGGGCGGCGTCACCGGCGATTGCTCCCCCCCCTCCACATCCGACAGGATCTCGCCAAAGAGCTCGTCGGACGTCACTACCTTTTCGCCGTCGCCGAGACCGGCGCTGCGACGAAGCGCCTCGAGCATGTCCTGCGGTATAGCCTGGGTCGCCGCCGGGCCCGGCGCGGCGCTGAGGAGCGATTGGACCTTCTCGACCAGGGCCTCGGCGCCGAAAGGCCGTTCGAGAATATCCTGGGCGCCGTAGCGAACCGCGTCCGCCTGCGGGTCCTCGCCGCGATAGCCCGACATGAGAATCAGGGTCGGCGTGACTCGCAGTCCGGCGCGGCCGCGCAGCTGGGTGATCGCATCCTCGATCTTGAGGTTCGGCAGCACCGAGGTGATGACCACCAGGGCGGGTTCGAAGTGGGCACAGCAGTCCACCGCGCCGTCCACGTCGCCCACGACTTCAAGATGGTATGCGGAGTCGGCAAGCGCAGCACGGATGCGTTCCACGTGGCGCGGCTCGTACTCGATCACAAGAATATTGGCGCTCATTGCTTGCCCTCGGCTGCTCCGCTGGTCATACGGTCCTACTTCATTATCTGCGACAGGTCTACAAAGTCAACCGGAGCCGCTGACGCCAAAAGGCCAGGGTCGCGGCCTGTTAAGGCTATAATACGCCCGTTTCGAGGGTTTGGAAACGAGCGTTCGTGAGGGAGGCGTCATGTCCGGCCACAGCAAGTGGAGCACCATCAAGCACAAGAAGGGTCGAGCTGACGCCAAGCGTGGCAAGCTCTTCACCAAGATCATCCGTGAGATCACCGTCGCTGCTCGAGAGAGCGGGGGCGATCCGGACGGCAACCCCCGCCTTCGATCGGCCATCGCCCACGCGAAGGCGGCCAACATGCCCTCCGACAATATCAAGCGGGCGGTCCAGCGTGGCACCGGCGAGCTGC
>JBGMRN010000148.1:0-8298 GCA_048061535.1 Thermoanaerobaculales bacterium
TGAGCCTTGCAACTCCCGCGGGTCGGAGCGAGAATACTCGCCATGACGATTATTCAATACTCCGCGACCCCACGACCCGTCGAAGACCTCGAGGCATTCCAGGAGCTGCGCTCCCGCGCTTCCGGCAAGCTCGGGCGCCTGCCACCAGAGATGATGGCGACGCACGTGCTGGCTGTGACAGCGGGCGCCGACTGGCCGGTGCAGAGAGCCGCCCTGGACGCAGTGATTCGGCGCCTCGCCTTCGCGCGGCGCGACGCGCTCGAGGTAGCGTCACGTCCCCGCGGCCGCATCGGCCTCGGGCTCTATGGGACCCGCCGTCACGGTGACGGGTCGCGGCCATACCGGACCCTTCTCGCCGCACTGACGCCTCTCGTCGGAAGCTGCGACTGCAAAGACTTCCAGAAGGGTGGGCTCGGTCTGTGCAAGCACCTGCTCGTGGTGCTTGAAGATCTGGCGTCGAAGCCCGGAAAATGGGAGAGGGCGGTCGCAACCGGAACGGAGCTGGCGATGCGGGATGCCCGCCTTGTGTGGGACCCGATCCGGCCGCTCACCGGGCCGGGCGACTGGCTGGATCGGGTGGCGTGGGCGCCGGGAGCGAACGGTCATGGAGGCGACAGCCGCCTGCCCGGCATGGTCCCGCGCTGGTTCGCCTCCAGGGCAGGCGACACCTGGCATCTCGCCAAGGGTGCGCCCGATGACCCAGAGGAACGCCTGGCTCTGGTCGACGCTCTGCGCCGGTTCGTCCGGCGGCGTGACGCCGACCCTGGAACGATGCCCTGCGACCCAGCGCTCGCGCCGCTGCTCGATGTGGATCGCCGGCGGCTCGGACGGCTTCTGGACGGCGCCGTCATCAACGCCACGATGGAGTCGGCTCTGGGGACGATGAAGATGCCGCTCTACCCCTACCAGCGGGAGGGAACCGCGAGCTTTCTCGGCGCCGGGCGGTTGCTCCTCGCCGATGACATGGGCCTCGGCAAGACCGTACAGGCCATTGCGGCCTGCCACGTGCTGTGGCGCCGCGGCGATGTGAAACGGGGCCTCCTGGTGGTACCTGCGCCGTTGAAATCACAGTGGATCCGGGAGTGGCGCCGATTCTCTGATGCACCGGTGGCGGTGGTCGACGGCTCCCCATCGCAACGGGAGGAGATCTACCGTACGCACCGCCACGGGTTCCTCATCGCCAACTACGAGCAGGTGTTGAGGGACCTGGCTCTCATGCACCGCTGGGCGCCCGACATGATGGTCCTTGACGAGGCGCAGCGAATCAAGAACTGGGCCACCAAAACGGCGGCCTACGTCAAGCAGCTCCAACCCAAGTATCGGCTCGTGCTCACAGGCACACCGATGGAGAACCGCCTCGACGAGCTGGCCTCAATCATGGACTGGGTGGACGAACGGGCCCTGGAGCCCAAGTGGCGCCTCGCCCCATGGCACGCCACCTTGTACGACGGCACGCAGGAGGTCGCCGGCGCGCGCAACCTCGACACCCTCCGCACCAGGCTTGGCGGCACCATGGTGCGCCGGCTGAGGAGGGAGGTTCTCGGCCAGCTACCGGCGCGCACGGACACGAGGACCCCTGTCGAGCTGACGCCGGCCCAGCGCATGGAGCACGACGACCTCAACCGGCCGATCGCCTCCATCCTCAGCAGGGGCAGGGCCCGCCCCCTCACCCAACCCGAGTTCCTCAGGCTGATGCAGCTCCTCGCCACCCAGCGCATCATCTGCAACGGCCTGGCCCAGCTCCAGTTCAAGGAGGTGTGGCCGACCTTGCGAGAAATGGACAGACCACAGGAAGCCGTGCTGCAAGGCATGAACAGCCCGAAGCTCCTCGAAATGCGGGAGCTGGTGAGGCAGCTCGTTCTTGACGGCGGCCACAAGGTTGTCGTGTTCAGCCAGTGGCGGCGGATGCTGCAGCTGGTGAGCTGGGCGGTCTCTGACCTCCTCGACGATTCCGGTCTTCGCAGCGCGTTCTTCTCCGGCGACGAAAGCCAGAAGCGACGCACCCAAAACATCGTCGACTTCCACGACGATCCGACGCTGGCGGTGCTCTTCTCGACGGACGCCGGCGGTGTCGGCCTCAACCTTCAGCGGGCGGCCTCCTGCGTGGTGAACCTCGAGCTGCCGTGGAACCCCGCGGTGCTGGAGCAGCGTATCGGACGCGTCCATCGCCTCGGCCAGAAGCAGCCCGTCCAGGTCTACAACCTCGTCGCCGAGCAGGGCATCGAGGCCCGCATCGCCAACCTGGTCGATGACAAGCAGGCGTTATTCAGCGGACTCTTCGACGGCGAGAGCAACGAGCTGAAGTTCAGCGGATCTGGGCGCTTTCTGGACAAGGTGGAGCGGCTGGTGGAGCCGGTTCAGACGCCTGATCTCGGCGAGCCCGACGAGACCATTGACGAGGTCGTGCCGCCCGAGCGCGGCGAGGCGCCGGCTGCCGAGGAACAGGTCGCGGCGCCCCGTCCGCGAACCGGGCAGCCGGCGCCCGGCCGGCCCGCTGCCCCCCGAGCACCGGTTGCTCCCGACCAGCAACCCGCCTCTCCAATTCTCGAAGGCTCGCAGGTCCAGCAGCTCTTCGCCGGCATCAAGGTGGAACGCACCGAGCAGGGAGGCCTCAGGATCGAGGCGCAGCCCGAGGCGGCGGGCGCTCTGGCCGCGATGTTCCAGGGCATGGCGGACCTACTGGCTACGGCGGCGAGCCCTGTCCCGCCGGAAAAGTAGGCCGGGCGCCAGTTAGAAAAACTGCGATTTACACGTCATTCGGCACTCACACGGCGCCGCGGGGGCCGGCTCACCGGCCCGCCAGGCGGGAGAGGTCCTGGTATCCTCAAGCCCATGGAAGAACCCGCCCCGGACATCATCGTGGTCACAAGCAGGATCGACTCGCAGGAGCTGGTTCGCCAGACCTTGGCGTTTTTCGAGGACATGGTCAAGTACGTTGTCGACGTCGAACGGGGCGTTGCCGCCGTGGGTGGTGAGCTGCACGCAGATGCGGAGGAGATCCTAATCGGCGAGGGAGAGCCCCTTTCGTGACGCAGCACTCCTCGCTGTCGCCGGAACGATGGGCGCGGTTTTCACGCGACCGCCAACTCATGATGATCGCCAACGAGATGAACCGGGCGACACGCCTGATGGCTGCAGATGACGGGCATAGCCGGAACCTGGCGTACGAACGTGTTCTGCGCCTTGCCGACTTGACGGTCGAGGTCAACCCCAAGAGGGCCTTTCGGCGGGAGCTTCTGCGCTGGCGCGACCTGGTGGGCGCGCTCTACCTTGCGGCTGCGCCGGACAGCGGGGCGCACCGCGCCGCTCTGCTCAGCCTCCTCCAGATGTCCCCCGCTGCTGCCGCGCAGATCCCGTACCTGCTTGGCGAGGATTCCTCGCACGCCTGAGCATCGGGGCGGGCGATTTCTCCGACTACCTCATCGCCAAAGTGATTCCTTGTCGAGCGCCCGGGCCGACGTTCTTGGCGATCACTATTCTGCTTCCTCTTTGTCGCGGTTCGATTCGGCGCTAACAACCGCGAGGATCTTGCGGCCATAGCTGCCCGCCTTCGCCGGGCCGATGCCCGCGACGTCGAGGAGCTCCTCCTGATCGACCGGCCGGGCGCGGCAGATGGCGGCCAACGTACGATCGGTGAGGATGCGGAAGGCCGGAACCCGACGGCGCCGCGCCTCCTTGAGGCGCCACTCGCGCAGCTTCTCATAAAGCGCCATGCCAGCTTCGTCGAGGGGCGCCTGGTGCTTCGCGACCGGAGTCGAGGCGGTCTTCGCCTTCCCTCGCCGCTTGCGGGACGGCGCCGCTATCTCCTTGACCACCCGAACGCCGTCCACGTCGTTTCCCCCGGCGAGGCGGCCCTGCCGGGTCAGCCACACCCGTTGGAAGCGGATCGTGCGGCCGTCCTTTTCGAAGGAGTCCGCAAGCACCTCCACCAAACCGGCACGCACCAGTCCGTCGACAAGGAGCTCGAAGCTCTTCCGCTGGAAACCGTTGCCCTCGGCCGCCTGGCGGTGGAGCTGACCCGAGCTCAGCCCGTCCCGCTCCCGCAATAGATCGAGGGTCGCCGCCAGCACCTCGATCTCGGCGCCCTCCGGTTTCCGGAAGCTGTTGACCAGACAGCTTCCGGGCGCACACTGATCGCAGGTCCCGCACCCCTCGCCCGAGTCGTGCTGATCGCCGAAATGGCGCACCAGGTGCAACATGCGACAGCCCCGACCGGAGGCGAACGAGGTCATCCGCTCGATCTGCTCGTGCCGGTGGGCGAGCTGCGCCTCATACGGCGCCCGCCAGTCCGCCCGGCCACGGGTGGCGTTCTCTTCAGGATCCACCAGCGCCCCGCGATGGATCCACAGCTTCTCGAGCGCGGTGGAAAAAACCTCATCGCCGAGATCGAGCTCGGCGCGGATCTCTTCGGCGGGCCGGGGCCGCCCCGACAACGCGAGAAAAACCTTCCCAAGGATGCTCGGTTCGGGGTAGTCACGTTTGAGGAAGAACTCGTGCGTCCGTCGGTCGGCCCAGGAGTACAGCAAAACGGCACGCGCCGGGTCGCCGTCGCGACCGGCCCGGCCGATCTCCTGGTAGTAACCCTCGAGCGTCCCCGGCATGGCGGTGTGGATGACGGTGCGAATGTCGGGCTTGTCGATGCCCATCCCGAAGGCGATGGTGGCGACGATCACCTCCACATCTCCATCCTGGAACGCGCGCTGTGTCCGGTCGCGGGCGGCGGGGGCCATGCCGGCGTGGTACGCCGCCGCCGGGAAGGCCCCGTTCAGCTCGGCGCTGAGGGCCTCCGTCTCCTTGCGCGTCGGCGCATAAACGATCGCAGGCCGGCGACCGGGGTCGTCGAGCACGCGCCGTACCAGCGCGCCACGGGCGGACGGCTTCGCCTCCACGACCTCGACCGCGATGTTGGTGCGCCGGAAGCCGTGGATGAACTGTTCCGCATCCGGTATCGCCAGCTGCTCGACAATGTCCCGCTGCACCAGGGGCGTGGCGGTGGCGGTGAGGGCGATCACCGGCGCCGGCCGGAGCAGCGGCAGACGCTCCGACAGCATCCGGTAGTCGGGGCGGAAGTCATGGCCCCAGTGGGAAATACAGTGCGCCTCGTCGACCGCGATCAGGGCTGGAGGTCGTTTGGCCAACATCTCGGGGAATCCCGGCACCGCGAGCCGTTCCGGCGCGATGAAGAGGAAGTCGAGCCTACCGTCGAGATAATCGCGGCACACCTCCCTCGAGGCCAGTCGATCGCGGCCCGAGTGGATGCGCTCGGCAGCGATGCCGCGCTCCTGAAGGGCCGAAACCTGGTCCTCCATCAGCGCGATCAGGGGCGAGAGAACAAGGGTGGTACCGGCTCGCGCCAGGCCCGGGAGTTGATAGCAGAGCGATTTACCGGCCCCGGTCGGCATGACGAGCAGCACGTCACGACCTACGGTCGCCGCCCGGCACACCTCAGCCTGAAGGGGGCGAAACGCCTGATGACCGAAGGCGGAGCGGAGCAGCCCGTCGAGCGAATCGACAGGCGTCGGCACTCGTCGGCCGGAGGCGGGGCTGGTTCCTTCGGTTGCCACGCCGGAACACTACCACGGGGCGGAGGCCGACCGTTCCGCAGCGCGGAAATTCGGATTTCGGTAATTCGGCGCGAGGGAAGGCCGATCGGCTTGAGTCTGGCGCCCGCGCTTGGACGCGAGATTGTTCGCTTACCGGACGGACCCGGCGAGGACGCGTCCGTCGGGGTCGACCTCGATCGTAGTTCCCTCTTCGACCACGATCTCGCCATGGCCTCCCGGCATCTCGAGCCTCAGCATTTCGCCACCCACCGAAACCGGCAGCGGCAGCTCGAAGGCGGGATCGTCCCAGGCAATCTCCACCCGCTCCCTCCCGTCCTCGACCTTTCGCACAAGGTGCCAACGCGGCTGTGCGGCGCGGTAAAGATAACGCTCCCAGAACCAGCCATAGTCTTGTCCGTTGATCTCACGCACCAGGGCAATGAGGTCCCCGGTCGAGACCAGACCGTAGGCGTACTCGGGATCGTTGGCAAAGCGCCAGACCACCTCGAAGAACTGCTCGTCGCCGAGCAGCCAGCGCAGCGTATGGAGCACCCAGGCGCCCTTGAAGTAGATGTCTCCCGAGTAGGCCTCGGCCGAGGTGAGGTCTTCGCCCTGAATAACCGGCTTGCGGTTGCGGATCCGGCCGCGCAGGCGCTGCATGTAATCGAGATATCGCCGCTCGCCCAGAGTGTCGTCGACGTACACCGCCTCGGCATAGGTGGCGAAGCCCTCGTGGATCCAGAAGTCGGCCCAATCGGAGACCGTGATCTTGTTGCCCCACCATTCGTGGGCGACCTCGTGCAACAGCAGGTCGTCGAACTCGTAGGAGTTGTCGGTGAAATCGGCGCCGTAAGCAACCAGGGTCTGATGCTCCATGCCGAAGTAGGGCGCGTGGGCGACCCAGAACTTGTCGCCGAGGAACGGGTACTCACCAAATCGGCGGCCGAAGACCTCGAGGATGCCGGGCATCTGCCGCCACATCACCCGCGCCTCGTCCTCGAACTCGGGCAGCGACCAGAAGATGATCGAGACGTCAAGATCGCCGTCGACGCCGTGAAAACGCTCCTCCACCGGCACGTAGGGGGCGATGTTGACCGTCACGAGGTAGTTGTTGATGGGATAACCCACGCGCCAACGGCTGGTGACGGTGCCGTCGCCGTTGTCCACCTCACCCAGCGGCATGCCGTTGGACAGACCCACCAGGCCTGAAGGCACCGTGAGGGCGATGTCCATGCCCTCGTCGGGCTCGTCCGACGGATGATCCTTGCACGGCCACCAGTTGTCACCGCCGTCGCCCTGTCCCGTGACCCCCACCCACGGTTCCCCGGAAGGGGTTTCGGACCACACGAAGCCGTCGATCCAGGGCGGTCTCAGGGCGACCTTCGGTTTGCCACCGTAGACGATTTCCACGCCGTGCCGCTCACCCACACGCCATGCCTCGGGCAGTTCCACACGAACCACCCCGCGGCGGTGCGTGAATTCACAGGTGACCCCATCCGCCGCCACCGACTCCACACCGAGGCGCTTGTCGAGATGGATCTCGAACTCGGTCAGGGGCTGCAAAACCTTCACGGTAACAGTGTTGCGCCCCTCGACTCGGCGCTCGGCCGGGTCGATCCGGACTTCGAGGTCGTAGTGGCGCACGTCGTAGGCCGCCATTGACTCGGGCAGGACTCCGCCCGAGTTCAGCATCTGGTGCTTGACGTACCAGCCCAAGCCGACGAGCACGGCGAGAATCCCCACGATCAGCCCGGCGACCACCAGGCACGAGATCTTCAACCAGCGCGGCATCCGGGCCTTCTTCATGAGCTTCCTCGGGGAGTCGCAACCGACGATTCAAAGCGGTCGAGATCCTGGATCACGGCCGCAGTGTGCATGTAGGTGTTGGAAGGACAGGCTACGGCCCTGCCGCGCGGTATGGCATCCACGATGCGCCGCGCCTCCTTCTCTCCGTGCAAGACATCCGAGGCGGCATAGGCCACCGCCACCGGCGTGGAGATCGTCTCCAACCCCGGCAACACCGAGTAATCGAGGACCGCCCGCGCCGACAACTTCAGCCGCAGCGGGTCTGCCGCCCGCACGGTTCGTTCGTAGCGCTCCATCTGCTCGGGGTCGTTCCTCGCATTGACCCGAAAGCGGCGGAGATACCAGATCACGAATCCCTTCGATCGACGGATGACTTCCGCCGGCAAAACATGCACCGCGATCCGCCCCCATGCGGGAAAGCGGAATTCGGCATTCGGTCCGATCAGGAAGGCGCCACGGGCGCGCACCCGATCGTTCTTGAGCACCTCGAGGATTGCATTCGATCCCATCGAGCTGCCGAAGAGCACCGCACTTCCATCGTCCAGACCGAAGTCCTCGGCCACCGCCGCCAGGTCGTCGGCCAGGCGAGAGATTCTGAAGCTCTCGACCCGGCAACGGCGCCGGTCGATTTCAGCCGAGGACTTTTCACGGGTCTCCACGTAGACGACGCGGCGGCGTGGAACCATCTTTTCGAGCAGCGGCCGCCAGCCTTGAAGAAGCGAAATCCACCCGGCCACGAAGAAGACCGGATCGGCGCCGCTGTCGGTCTCCGGCCGCCACTGGAGAACCCTCAGGCTCACGCCCTCCTCCACCTCCACCCGGTGCTCTGAAAATCTGACGCCCGCAGCGGCGATAGGGTCGGAGGAACCACTCACCCACGCAGCCTAGCAAAGCAGCGATCCAGACAACTCCTCATTTCCCCCTACCTCTTCTCCTCGTCCCTTTTCCC
>JBGMRN010000149.1:0-8217 GCA_048061535.1 Thermoanaerobaculales bacterium
ATACCTCACCAGCTTCCGGCTGCGGCCAACGATCCACCGCACCCAGCGGAGTTTTCTCGCCTCGGGGTGCTCGACGTACTGCGGAGTACGACTCCGCGCCCCTCGGGTCGAAAACACCACTGGGCACGGCGCCTCGCCGCCCTCGTGACGAAACCCGGTGAGGTATGCGGGCAAGGAACGGGTCGTGAAGGCGCCGCAGCGTCTGCTCATCCTCGGCGTCGTCGCCGTGGGGGTCGTTCTGATCATGCCGCTGATCGGCATCCAGATCCTCCCGCTGTCGGTGGTGGCATCACCCAGAGGCACCGATCCGGCGGCGCTCATCTTCTGGCAGATCAGGGTGCCGCGGGTGTTGGCGGCCTTCATCGGCGGCGCGGGGCTCGCCCTGGGCGGCGCTGCCTTTCAGGCGATCTTCCGCAATCCCCTGGCCACTCCCTACACCCTCGGCGTGGCAAGCGGCGCCTCTCTCGGGGTGGCGCTTGCGAGCCGGCTCGGTCTGTCGCTGACGGTCATGGGCCTGTCCACCAATAACCTGGCGGCTTTCGCCGGTGCGTTGCTCGCAGTCGGTGTGGTGTGGATGCTCAGCCGGCTGCGTCCGGATTTTTCCTCCACGGTGTTGCTGCTCGCCGGCGTGGCCATGAATTTCTTTTTCTCGAGTCTCATCCTCTTCGTTCAGTACACGGCCTCGCTGGGGGACTCGTTCCGCCTCATCCGTTGGCTGATGGGCGGGCTCGGCGCGGTCGACCTGAACACCGTCGCCCACATGTTGCCGGTCGTGTTGCTGGGCGGCGTGGTGGTGGCATGGTATGCGCGGGAGCTCGACCTGCTCGCCACCGGACCGGAGATCGCGGCCAGCCGGGGGGTGGCCGTAGCCCGGACCCGAACGGTGCTCTTCTTCGCGACCTCGGTGATGGTCGGCGGGGTGGTGGCGGCGTGTGGGCCGGTGGGGTTTGTGGGGATGATGGCGCCCCACATCTGTCGCCTCATCGTCGGTTCCAACCATCGCCTCCTGCTGCCCGCTTCAGTTTTCTTCGGGGGCGCGTTCCTCGCCGTCTGCGACACCCTCGCCCGGGTCGTCCTCGCTCCCGCCGAGCTCCCGGTCGGAGTCATCACGTCCTTCCTCGGCGCTCCGTTCTTTCTCTGGCTCCTCGTACGGAGGGTCGGCCTCACCGGAACCCACTGACGAAATGTTGCGGGGTGGCGAGATAGGCTAGGATATCCGCATGGTGGCGTCTGGTTCAGATTCAACCGCATTCCAGCCGACCGGTTTGTTGGTCGCCGTTGCGGTGGTGATGTTTTTAATTGTCGCGGTGCAGAACCTCGGCGCCCAGGATCCCCCCGTCGCGCCAACGCCGACCCCGGCGCCGCAGGACGAGCCCCAAGACCCGGTCCCGGGTGATGAAACCGAAAGCTCCGACGAGCAGGAGTCGGAGAACTCGGAGGATGACTGGCAAGAGGACGAAGGTCCCGCCCACACTGCGCACGGCCCGTTCGACGCCGACTCCATCGAGGCGGAACCGTTGAAGCTCAAATGGAGCAACTTCGTTCTCGTCCGGAAATCTCGCTTTCTCGCGATCTCAGCATCAGACTCTGAATGGCCTTGCAGCGGAACAGCGCGGGTTGAAGCCGTTCATGCGCTGTTCAACGCTTTGAGAATCTCTTCCGCGGCAGCGGTCGGGGTGGTGCGGCGATCGAGGACGGCCTTCTCGAGAACGGTGAGCATCTCCGCCACCTGCGGCTGCTCGCGTACTGCCGATCGCAGGCCCTCATCCACCAGCGACCACATCCAGCCGAGCAATTGATCGCGCCGGCGGCGCTCAAGCTCTCCGTTGGCGGAAAACTGTTCGTGATGCTTGCAGATGATTTTCCAGATCTCGTCGAGGCCTTCACCGGTAGTGCCGCTCGAGGTCACAACCCGCGGCGTCCAGCCACTCTCGCCGGCGGGCCGGAGGATGTCCAGGGCGCGCTGGAACTCGGCCCGCGCCCGGCGCGCGGCCTCCAGGTTGCCGCCGTCGGCCTTGTTGATCGAAACCAGGTCGGCGAGCTCGAGGATGCCGCGCTTGATTCCCTGAAGCTCGTCGCCGGCGCCGGCGAGCTTGAGCAGCAGGAAAAAGTCCACCATCTCCGCGACCGTCGTCTCCGATTGACCGACGCCCACCGTCTCAACCAGCACCACGTCGTAGCCCGCGGCCTCGCAGACCAGGACGGACTCTCTGGTTTTGCGAGCCACCCCACCCAGGGATCCTCCGGTCGGGGAGGGGCGGATGAAGGCGTCGTCGGAGGCGCCAAGGCGTTCCATTCGGGTCTTGTCGCCGAGGATCGAGCCCTTCGACACTGACGACGAGGGATCAACCGCCAGCACCGCTACCCGGTGGCCGCGCTCGATGAGCATCAGGCCGAAGCTCTCGATAAAAGTGCTCTTGCCGACCCCGGGCACGCCGGTGATCCCGACCCGGTGGGCGCCTCCGGTTTCGGGCAGCAACCGGGTCAGCAGCTCTTGTGCCTGACGCCGGTGTTCCGGCCGGTTCGACTCCACGAGAGTGATCGCCCGCCCGAGCAGCGCCCGGTCTCCGGCCTTCACACCCTCGAGGTACTCGTCGGTGGTCGGCGGCGGTGGCATGTCGGAACTCTAGCATGGGGTGCTGGTATCCTCTCTTGGACGGATCCGAAGGAGCAGAAGATGCGATTTCATCTCCGAAGGCTGGTGCTTCTGGCAGCTGCTGTCGCCGCGATCGGCGGCTGCCGCACCTTCAGCCCGACCCCCATGGATCAGGTTGGGTTCAAGGAGCGGGCCGAGACTCAGACCAAGGACGACGTCACGGCCAAGGTGGTCGTGCTGACGGCCGAGGAGGCCAGGGCGGTCTTCGACACGAAACTCTACAAGAAGAAGATTCAACCGGTGTGGCTCGAGATTACCAACGGCACCGACGACGAGATGTTGTTTCTGCCGCGGAGCATCGACCCCGACTACTTCTCACCGCTCGAGGTGGCGCAAAAGACCCACTGGAGGTGGTCGAAGCAGGCAAACCTCGAAAAGAAACACTTCAACTTCGAGCACCAGATGCCGTTCGTGATTCCACACGGAGAGACAGTTTCGGGTTTTGTGTTCACCAACCGGAGCAAGGGTGTCCGATGGGTGCTGGTCGAAGTTTTCACCGAACACAAGGCCGTGCACGTTGAGTTCATCAACGAGGTTCCCGGCTTCAAGGCAGACTTTCACAAGCTGGAGGAAGGGGATCTCTACGAGGCTTTCTTCCCGGGCCAGGAGATCGTCGATTTCACCGAGCCCGAGGACCTTCGAAAGTGGGTCGAGGCGCAGCCCGCAACCGTCACCAACGCCGACGGCAGCAAGACCGGCGACCCTTTGAATCTCGTGATCATCGGTGGTTCAGAAGCGGTTTGGCCCGCGTTTCTGCGGTCCGGCTGGGATCCGACCGCGGCGATGGGCGCGGGCACGGCGCTCAAGACCGGCTTTTTCGGGATCTTCGGCGGCGCCTACCGCTATGCCCCGATCAGCAACCTCTATGTCTACGGTCGATCCCAGGACCTCGCGCTGCAGAAAGTGCGATCCAACATCCACTACCGCAACCATCTCCGTCTGTGGCTGGCGCCGGTGACCATGACCGGCTTGCCGGTGATGATCGGCCAGATCAGCCGCGACATCGGCAGCCGCTTCACCACCAAGAGCAAAACACTCACGACCCACCGCATAGATCCCAATGTCGATGACACCCGCGCCGCGCTGGTTCAGGACTTCATCTACGCCCAAGCGCTGAAGGCGTATGCGATGGTCGGTGGCGTCGGCTTCGTGTCCCCGGATGAGCCACGCGGCAACCTCACCGGCGACCCCTGGTTCACCGACGGCAACCGGGCGGTGATGTTGTTGACCGGCACCCCGACCAGCGTGATCGAGATCGAGTGGTTCGACTGGACGGAAGACGGCACGGATTAGGAATTAGGAATTAGGAATTAGGAATTAGGAATGAGGAGCTCGGATTTTTTTCGCGCGCGGAGTGAAGCGTGGGTAGTGCGGCGTGATGCCCGCGTTGAGGCGTGCTGATAGGACGAACCCGCACCCTGCGGGCACCATGAGACCCGCCGCCGGGAGTGACTGTGGTCGAAGAGGGAGATCGCCGACGAGCAGCCGAAGTCCGCGAGCAACTCAAGCCTCAACTCATAACTTTAAACCCTGGCTACGATTCCTCGTGCCGCAGGCGTCGGCTGAGCTCCTCGACCAGCTCAACCGCGGCTGACGGAGTGTTCGTGCCCGGGCCGAAGATGAAGCTCGCGCCTGCTTCATACAGAGCCTCGTAATCCTGCGGCGGAATCACCCCGCCGACGACGATGAGGATGTCCGGGCGCCCGAGCGTCTCGAGCTCCTTCTTGAGGTCGGGCACGAGGGTCAGATGGCCGGCGGCCAAGGTGGAGATGCCGACGATGTGGACGTCGTTCTCCACCGCCTGCCGGGCGGTCTCCTCCGGGGTTGTGAACATCGGCCCGACATCGACGTCGAAACCGAGGTCGGCGAAGGCGGTGGCGATCACCTTCTGGCCGCGATCATGGCCGTCCTGGCCGACCTTGGCGACCAGAATGCGCGGCCGGCGCCCGTCCGAGCGGGCGAAGGCGTCGGTCAAGGTGCGGGCCTTCTTCACGTCCTCCATGTCGTTTCCCACCTCCGAAGAGTACACCCCTGTGATTGCGCGGGTCTGGGCCCGGTGGCGTCCAAAGACCTTCTCCAGGGCTTGTGAGATCTCACCGATCGTGGCCTGGACCCGGGCCGCATCAACCGCCGCGGCGAGGAGGTTGCCTTCGCCGCTTGCTGCACAGCGGGCCAGCGCATCGAGTTTCTCCTGCACGCGGCGTTGGTCGCGCTCGGCACGAAGAGCGGCGAGTCGTTCCATCTGTGCTCGGTAGACCGCGGAGTTGTCGATCCTGAGGACCTCGATTTCGTTGTCGTTTTCGACCGGAAAGCGGTTGAGCCCGACAATGGTCTGGCGGCCCGAGTCGATCCGGGCCTGGGTGCGGGCGGCCGCTTCCTCGATTCGCATCTTGGGCAGGCCGCCGGCGATCGCCTTGGCCATGCCGCCGAGCTCCTCGATCTCGCGGATGTGGTCCCGTGCTCGCTGGGCGAGGTCGTGGGTCAGTCTCTCCACATAGTACGAACCGCCCCAGGGATCAGCCGTGCGGCAGATGCCGGTCTCCTCCCGGAGCTGGATCTGGGTGTTGCGGGCGATGCGGGCGGAGAAGTCGGTCGGCAGTGCCAGCGCCTCGTCGAAGGAGTTGGTGTGGAGACTCTGGGTGTGGCCGAAGACGGCGGCCATGGCCTCGATCGATGTGCGGATGACGTTGTTATACGGATCCTGCGCCTGGAGGCTCCAACCAGAGGTCTGGCAGTGGGTTCGCAGCGCCAGCGAACGGGGATCTTCGGCGCCGAATCCGCGCATGATCTCAGCCCACAACTGGCGTGCGGCCCGCAGCTTGGCAATCTCCATGAATAGGTTCATGCCGATCCCCCAGAAGAAGGAGATCCTGGGTGCAAACGAATCCACCTCGAGACCGGCATCGATGCCGGTGCGGACGTACTCGATGCCGTCGGCGAGGGTGTAGCCGAGCTCGAGGTCGAGGGTCGCTCCCGCCTCCTGCATGTGGTAGCCGGAGATCGAGATCGAGTTGTAGCGCGGCATCCGGTCGGAGGTGTAGCGGAAGATGTCGGCGACGATCCGCATCGAGGGATCGGGAGGGTAGATGTAGGTGTTGCGGACCATGAACTCCTTGAGGATGTCGTTCTGGATGGTCCCGGTGAGTTTCTCCGGCCCCACTCCCTGCTCCTCGGCGGCGACGATGTACAACGCCAGCACCGGCAGCACCGCGCCGTTCATGGTCATCGACACCGAGACCTTGTCGAGGGGGATCCCGTCGAAGAGCACCCGCATGTCGAGGATCGAGTCGATCGCGACCCCGGCCATGCCGACGTCCCCTCGCACCCGGGGATGGTCGGAGTCGTAGCCGCGGTGGGTCGGCAGGTCGAAGGCGATCGAGAGGCCGGTCTGACCGGCCGCCAGGTTCCTGCGGTAGAAGGCGTTCGACTCCTCGGCGGTGGAGAACCCGGCGTACTGGCGGATCGTCCACGGCCGGGCGGCGTACATGGTGGGGTAGGGGCCTCGGACGAAGGGCGGAAACCCAGGTAGCCCGTGGAGGTGGTCGACGTCCTCGAGGTCCGCACCGGTGTAGCGGGATCGGATGTCGATGCCTTCGGGGGTGGTCCACGCCGGCTGATCGGCAACCGAGTCGTCGATGCCGTCTGCATTGCCTGCATTGCCGAAAGACACGGCGCCGAAGTCGGGGATTCGGGTGTCGCGATCGAGGGATCTCGCGAGGGGCGGAGGGCTCTCGCGGAGAATGTCGACCAGGTCGGCGAGGGCCGCGCCCGCGGCAGCGGCTTCCACGGCGGCGTCGAAGACCGAGCCGGGTGTTCCTCGATCCTCCTTCTCCAACGCGTTCTCGGCTCCGGTAGCTCGGATTTTCTCGAGACGCTGAAGCTCCGACCACGCCGCTGCGGCGAGGTCGCGGCTGAGCCGCTCAACGTAGTAGCTGCCGGCGGCGGGATCGGCGACCCGGCCGAGGTGGCACTCCTCGCGGAGGATGGTGCTGGTGTTGACCGCGAGGCGGTGGGCGAGGGACTCGTCGCCACCGCGGTCGCTGTTGATCGGCAGCACGGTGAGAATGTCGGCGCCACCGATGACGGCGGTGAAGGACTCGACTGTCGTACGCAGGAGGTTGGTCCAGGGATCGGGTTCGCCCGGATCGGGCGCCGAGGTGACGGCATGAATGGGTATTCGACGGTTCTGCTCCGAGATCCCACAGCTTGCGGCGACCTGCGCCCACAGGCCGTGCACCGCCCGCAGCTTCGCCGCCTCCATGAACAGGTCGCGTCCAACGGGGAGTACGAAGCGCAGGCGGCGGCAAGCGGCCTCCAGAGTCATCCCGGCACTCTCCAGGATCCGAAGGTAGGCCACCGCGGAGGCGACGAGGGCGGCGAGCTCCCCGGCCGCCGAGGCGCCGGCCGTCGCTGAAAGCTCCTCGGATACGTGTGCGGCCGACGCCGAGACTGCCCGCATCCGGGGCGCTTCTGATTCGGTCCACGCCGCCATCTCGGTCATGATCCGAAGAGAACAATCGAGATCCCATGGCTTCTCGGCAGGTGAGACGGGCGCGATCGGGTCGAAATCGAAGCCGCCGCGAAGGGAGCTGGTGTCCCTGCCCAGATTTCGGATCGCGGCCACGACGAGGGCGGCAAGGGCCGGTGTGGCGCTGCCACCATCGAGATAGAGCCCAGCCGCGCCGACGGCGGCCACCAATGGTTTGATCGTCTCAACCCGCCAAGCTGCCATCCCGTTGCAGCTTTCTTTCACCGCCCACAGCACCGAGGACGCGCCGCGGTTCAGAGCCGCGACGGCATGTTCCGCAGCAATTTCTGGATCGAGATCGTCAATGTGGGCGCAGGTCTCCCACCGGCCTGGGCCCGGTGGCCGGCCCCCCATGTCGTCAGCCGGAAGGTCCTCGGCGGTGTAGAGAGGCTTCAAGTCGAGCCCCTCGGGGGAGGTGACCGTCAGGCTCTCGAGGGGGCGTCCCTGGAGAGTTCTCTCGGCCGCCTCCCGCCACTGCTCGAGGCTGGGTTGCGGGAATTGCCCCCCAACCTGCCAACGGTTGTTCGGTTCACTGCGTTCTGCCAAGGCGCCTCCACGTGTTCGAAGCGGTGGCAATCGTATCACCAAGCAATTTGCTCCTGTACCGGGTGCGCCACAGGGTTGCGTCTGCGTTTTTTGCGCCCGGGGAAAATGCGGAGCGCATTCCGCAAATTGCTGACGTGCTACGCTCGATTCCGGGGAAGAAAGTTCCTATCGCCAGTTCAAGGTCTTCAGTTTCAGGGCCTTTCGTCGCGAGGGAAGGTCGAAGGAGGGGCGTTATTCCACTGGAGTTGCCCCGCTTTTCTGGACAGGTTAACGCTTTCGGCGATCAGGCGAACCCGCCGGGGACTGCACACGACGACCTCGTGCCCGAACTCGTCGAGCAGCCGCGACACCCACGGCGACGAGCCACCGGCTTCGAGGACCATTCGCATCGGCTCTCGGCGACCAAAGAACTTGTTCAATGCCGCCCGTGACGTGCGGACCCTCGAGGTCTCCATCACCTCACCGTCCTCGCTGAGGATGCAAATTT
>JBGMRN010000150.1:0-8209 GCA_048061535.1 Thermoanaerobaculales bacterium
GGTGGCCGGCACCGAGCCGATCGTCCGTCGCGGGCGCCGCGTCGTCGAGGACGAACTCCCAACCACAGTAGAGCCCCTCCGGCGCGTCCGGCGGGCAATGGAGGCAGGTGGTACGGATGCGCTCGTCGATCGTTCGGGCGAAGGTCGCGAACTCGACCATTCCGACACTCTTGCAGGGGAAGTCGTCGAGGCCTTTGCGGCGTCGGGTCTCCTGAACGCGGCAGATATCCATCACGAAGCGAAGACGTCGGCCTTCGTCGGACCACTCGACGTGTTGCTCGTTGATGACCGAGTACATGCGCAGCAACAACGCGCGCTCGAGGGCGTCGAGTCCTCCATTGGGCGGAAGGCCGTGGGTCTTCATGATGCGCCGGGCCTCGGCGGCGGCGAAACGTTCCCAGGCGGCCTCGTCGAGCGCGATGGCGGCCTCTAAACCGTACTTTTCCTCGGCGGCGAGGAACCAGCAGCCGTCGTGGGCGAGCCAATTCTTGGCAAAGTCTGTGAGCGCGCACAGCAACTCCTCGCGACTCATCTCGGCATAGGGATTCATCGTGCCTCCCGCCGAACAGTATAAGTGGTGCCGGCGTTCCCTCTGCATAGGAGGTTAGGGGGTTAGGAAGGTAACACCGAGGAGTTTTGAGTCTTGAACGTCACGACACGACTGGGATCAGTACCGGTCGAGGTAGCGCTCGAGTTCCCAGTTGTGGATTTCCTTGATGTAGTCGGCCCACTCGGTTCGTTTGTTGAAAATGAAGTGTTCGAAGATGTGATCGCCAAGTGCCTCCCTCAGCAGCTTGTCCTTCTCCATGAACGTCAGCGCCTCGTCGAGGCTGGCCGGGAGCTGGACGATCTTGAGCCGTTTCTTCTCGCGCTGACTCATATCGAAGATGTTGCGATTGACGGGTTCGCCGCAATCGAGCTCGCGCTTGACGCCGTCGAGACCCGAGGCCAGCATCGCGGCCAGGGCCAGGTAGGGGTTGCACGAGGGGTCGGGGATGCGCACCTCGCAGCGGGTGCCGACGCCGCGGCGGTCCGGAACGCGGATCATCGGTGAGCGGTTTTTCTCCGACCAGGCCACGTTCACCGGAGCTTCGTAGCCCGGTACCAGTCGCTTGTACGAGTTCACCAGCGGGTTGGTCAGCGCGACAAACGCGCGCGCGTGGTCCAGGAGACCACCGATGTAGGAGCGTGCGACGCGGGACAGCTGCCACGGCCCATTTGGATCATCAAAAGCGTTTTCGCCCGCCAGCGTGAAGAGGGATTGGTGGGTGTGCATGCCGGAGCCGTTGACGCCGGCCAGCGGCTTGGGCATGAAGGTCGCATGGAGGCCATACATCAGCGCCACCTTCTTGACCACGAAGCGGAAGGTGACGATCGCGTCGGCGGTGGTTACCGCTTCCTCGTACTTGAAATCGATCTCGTGCTGGCCCGGCGCCACCTCGTGGTGGGCCGCCTCGACCTCGAAGCCCATTGCCTCGAGGACCAGGGTGATGTCCCGCCGAGCCTCCTCGCCGAGATCTCGCGGGCTGAGGTCGAAGTAGCCGCCCGTGTCGTGGGTTGCGGGGACAGGCTCGCCGTTTTCGTCCCGCTGGAAGAGAAAGAACTCCGCTTCGGGCCCGGCCATCATCCGGTAGCCCATCTGCTTCGCCTTGGCCACCACCTTCTTCAACGCGCTCCGGGGGCAGCCGGCGAAGGTCCTGCCGTCGGGGGTGGCGATGTCGCAGATCAGTCGCGCCACCCTGCCGTGGTCGGTCTCCCAGGGGAAGACCTCGAAGGTCCCGAGGTCCGGAACCAAGAGCATGTCCGACTCCTCGATGCGGGTGAAGCCCTCGATGGAGGAACCGTCGAACATGATCTGGCCGTCGAGGGCCTTCTCGAATTGGCTTTCCGGGACCTCGACGTTCTTGATGATACCGTCGATGTCGGTGAACTGGAGACGGAGAAAATGGACGTTTTTTTCCTTTGCGCGGGCCAGGATCTCATTGATGGTGTTCGGCACTTTGTAGCCTCCGGTGCAATCGTTCTGCGGATCTTGACGACGAAAGCGTGAAATGTCAATAAGAGTCTTGCTAATTGACAACATTCTTGGCAACAGTCGACAAGCTCAGAGCTCGTGGCTGCGGTCCTGTCGGACGCGGACTCGGGCTCGGGCGCGGGAGGAGGCGGGGATATACTGCGGTGAGGGGGTTGACATGAACGAGGCACCGACCCGTGCAGACGCGTGGACCTTGCTGAGGGAGTTCACCGACAACCCGAGTCTGGTCAAGCACGCTCTCGCGGTGGAGGCGGCGATGCGCGCATACGCGCGGCACCGCGGTGAGGACGAGGAGACATGGGGAATCATCGGGCTGGTGCACGATTTCGACTACCAGCAGAACCCGACCCAGGAGACGCATCTTCACGTCGGCACCGCGATTCTCCGTGAGCGCGGCTGGCCGGAGGAGTGGATCCGAACGGTCGCCTCGCACGCCGACTACATGGGGGTCCCCCGAGACTCACCCGCCGCCAAGACCCTCTTCGCGGTGGACGAGCTCTCCGGCTTTCTCACCGCCTGCGCGCTGGTACGACCCGACAGGGCGATCGCCGAGGTGAAGGTGAAGTCGGTGAAGAAAAAGCTCAAGGACAAGGCCTTCGCGCGCGGCGTCAACCGAGAGGATGTGCGCAACGGAGTGGAGGCACTTGGCATCGACTTCGACGAGCACATCGCGTTTGTCCGCGATGCAATGGCGACCATCGCCGACCGGCTGGAGTTGCCGTCTCGCAATTCCTGAGTGTTTCGACGCTCAGGAATTGCAGGGCTCAATGAGCTCCAAGCCATTCATGTGGGGTCTGAGCACCTCGGGCACGACGACCGAGCCGTCCTTTTGTTGGTAGTTCTCGAGCACGGCCACCATGGTTCTTCCTGCCGCGAGGGCGGAGCCATTGAGGGTATGGAGGAAGCGCGCCTTGCCACCGCCCGACGGACGGAAGCGGAGACCGGCCCGGCGGGCCTGGAAATCCGTGAAATTGCTGCAGGATGAAATCTCCCGGTAGCACCCGAGCGCGGGCAGCCAAACCTCGAGATCGAAGGTCTTGGCGGCCGAGAACCCGAGGTCCCCGGCGCACAGGGTCACGACCCGGTAGGGCAGCCCGAGACCCTGGAGTACGGCCTCCGCGTGTCCGGTGAGGGTTTCGAGACGTTCCCACGAGGTTTCCGGGTGGGCCAGCTCAACGAGCTCCACCTTGTCGAATTGGTGTTGGCGGATCAGGCCCCGCACATCCTTGCCGTAAGAACCCGCCTCAGCTCGGAAGCACGGAGTGGAGGCGCAGTAGCGGACCGGGAGGTCCTCCTCCGCGAGGGTCTCATTGCGATGGAGATTGGTGATCGGGACCTCGGCGGTGGGGATCAGGTAAAGGTCGTAGTGGTCGATATGAAAGAGATCATCGGCGAACTTCGGGAGCTGTCCGGTGCCGACGAGGGACGCGGAATTGACGAGATAGGGCGGCAGGACCTCGGTGTAGCCGTGCTGCCGGGTGTGGAGGTCGAGCATGTAGGAGATCAAGGCTCTTTCGAGGGCGGCGCCGGCGCCGCGGAGAACCACAAAACGGCTCGAAGCCACTTTGGCCGCACGTTCGAAGTCGGCAATGCCCAGGTCCGGTCCGAGGTCCCAGTGAGCTTTGGGTTCGAAGTCGAAGTCCGGTTTATCGCCCCAGCTCCGTTCTATCCGGTTGTCGGCCTCGTCTGAACCCTCGGGGACGCCGGCATCGCAGAGATTTGGGATCGTCAGCTCGAGCTCCTCGAGCTCGCCCTCGAGGTCCTTGGCACGGCCCTCGAGTCTCTTGATCTCCTCGCCGACGACCGTCATCTCGGCCTTCCTGGCGTCTGCCTCCTCCTTCCGCCCGTCGCGGAACAGGGCGCCGATCTTCTTCGATCCGGCGTTGCGGCGGGCCTTGAGATCCTCGACCTGCACCAGCAGCTCTCGCCACTCCCCATCGACCTCGACAAGGCGGTTCAGTGGCGCGTCGGACCGGCGCGCAACGAGCATCGCCCGGATACGCTCGGGCTGGTTACGGAAGAGGTCACGGGCAAGCATCATTCCCTCCGGCGGGGATGATAGCAGGGGTCAATCATGAGTTCTCAGTTTTGAGTTCTTAGTTTTGAGTTGAGAGCTTGCCGGGTCGTCAAGAACCGACGGGCACGTAGACCTGGGTGCCGCGTCGACTGCGAACGATCTGGTTGACAAACGCGTCGAAGTCCCGCGGGTCGTTGACGAAGTCGATCTCGTCTGTGTTCACCACCAGGAGCGGGGTTTCCCGGTAGTGGAAGAAGTAGTAGGAGTAGGCCTCGCTCAGGCGTTCCAGATAGGCGGCTTCGATGTCGCGTTCGAAATCGCGTGCTCGCTGTTTGACTCGTTCCATGAGTACCGGCACCGAGGCCTGCATATAGATGACGAGGTCGGGCTTGGGCGCTTCCTGCTCGAGCACCGGGTAGAGCTTTTCATAAATCCTGAGGTCGGTGTCGTCGAGATTCAGATAGGCGAAGATCCGATCCTTCGGAAAGCTGTAGTCGGCGAGCACCAGCCGCTGAAAGAGGTTCATCTGCGCGATCTCGCGTTGCTGCTGAAATCGCGAGAGCAGGAAGTACATCTGGACCTGGAACGCGGCCCCGTCGCGCCCCTCATAAAACGACGGCAGGAAAGGGTTGGTGATGTCCTCGAGCACCATCACGCCCTCGAAGCGGTCGGCGAGAAGCCGGACCAGCGACGTCTTGCCGACCCCGATGGGGCCCTCGACTGCGATATGGCGGAAGGGGATCTTGGGTCCGCTCATCAAGCTGCAACGATCTTAATACACCCGCAGGTAAGCGTGCTCACTCGGCCGCCATCGAAATGACCGTGCTCACGCATCGATGAATTTGGCGATCAGGAAGAACAGGCACATGAGAATTGCGAGAGCTCCGTTGGTTGTGAAGAAGGCCACGTCGACTCGCTGCAGGTTGTGGGCCCGGATCAGCCGGTGTTGCCATGCGAGCAGGAGACCGGCGCCGGCAACCGCTCCCAGCCGCAATGGTCCACCGCCGGCGGCGGCGGCGAACACACCGAAACCGATGAAGGCGAGAAGGTGGAACAAACGCGCCACTCGCAAGGAGCGGCGTCCACCGAAACGTACCGGAAGGGAGAGGAGCGCGTGGGCGCGGTCAAAGCTCTCATCCTGGAGGGAGTAGATCACGTCGAACCCCGCCACCCAGAATGAGACGGCCGCGGCGAGAACCAGCGGTGGCCACGACAGGTGGCCAGTGACAGCGATCCAGGCGCCGACCGGCGCGATCCCGAGAGCGATTCCAAGCCAGAGGTGGGCGCCGGCGGTGAAGCGTTTGGCGTAGGAGTAGCCCAGGAGCACGACGAGGGTCGGCGGTGCGAGATACAGGCAGAGCCGGTTGAGCTCCGCCGCGGCGAGCAGGAAAATCACCGCGGAAAGTCCTGTGATCGTCCATCCAAAACTCCTGCTGAGCCGTCCTGCCGGCAGGGCGCGGGTGGCGGTCCTCGGATTCTCCGCGTCGAGCGCATGGTCGGCAAGCCGGTTGAATGTCATCGCCGCGGTGCGCGCTGTCACCATTGCGACCGCCACCCACAACCATACTCTGGGTTCGGGCCAACCGGGAGTGGCGGCCGTAATGAGCGAAATCACCGCAAACGGAAGGGCGAAGATCGTGTGCTTGAATGCGATCATCTCCCCCGTCTCACGGAAGCCTGTGACCAACCGCGATAAGAGGCTGAAAGTCATTGAATCAAAGACGCCTTTCGATGGCCGCAGGGGCCCTTTCTCGATTTGCTCGCTCGATGTATTGCAAGAACGCGCTCCGCGCCCCTCGGGTCGGAAACCCAACTGAGCACGGCACCTCGCTGCCCTCGCGACGAAACCCGGTGATATATGCGGGTTAGCCCTGCCACCGCAGGCCCGGGTTTGCCGTCGGGATCTCCAGGAGATCGAGCAGGCGCATGCAGAAGTGGTCGACAAACAAACTCTGCGCCGTCGTCTCGTCCGGCTTGAGGTAATAGGCGGGCATCGGCGGCACGATGTGGGCGCCGGCGCGTGCGAGGCGGAGTAGGTTTTCGAGCAGGATCTCCGACATTGGCGTCTCACGGATGGCGAGCAACAGGGGCCACCGTTGCTTGAGGGCGACATCTGCGACCCGCTGAGCGAGCCCGCGGGAGATGCCGTGGGCCAGGGCGCCGGCCATACCGGCCGAACAGGGCAACACGACAACTCCGTTTAAACGGTGCGAACCCGACGCGATGGGCGCGGTCAGCTCCGTGTCCGTCCACGGGTGAACCCGCTTCCGGAGGTCCTCGGACACCGGCAGCTGGTCACGAAACCCGCGCGCGGTTGCCCACGCCGGTCCCATCTCGTGTTGGAGCACCTTTCCGGCCGCCGGTGTGACGACCACGTGCAGGCTGCCGACCTCGCCGCTCTCAAGAGAAGCGGCGGCGAAGCGAGCTGCGAGCTTCGAGCCCGATGCGCCCGCGATGATCAGGGCGAGTTCATGCGCCACCAACACGCCCCCCCCGGAATTGTCCAGCCGTGATCGTGGTATCTCCCGGGCCGCCCATCGGCGGAGTATAGCAGGTGGTCACTGACAAAATATCTTTACATATTGTGCTCGGTTCACCTTCAGAAGAACTGACAAAAAATCGTGTCAGTCGTGGGAATGACGATCCGACGAGGAATCACTCTTTTTATCTGGTTTTAAATAAGTTAGGTGAATTTTCTGCAATTGGCACGGAACCTGCCATCAGAAGGCCAGAACGAAAGGAGCGGCCCATGGACGAAATTTGAGGCGGGTGCGGCCCCGATTATTCACGAACTGAAAGAAAGGAGACCCAGATGAAGAAAGAAACTGTTTGCTCATTGATCCTGGTGGTCCTCGCGATCACAACCTTGGCCGTCGCTGGTACGGGGGCGACCGAAGGTGTGGTGAACATCAACAGTGCCGACACCGAGCAGCTCCAGATGTTGCCCAGGGTCGGTCCGGCCCTCGCCGGCAGGATCGTCGAGTTCCGGGAGGCCAACGGCGCCTTTCAGTCGGTGGACGAGATCGTCGCGGTCAAGGGGATCGGCGAGCGCTCATTCGAGAAGCTCAAGCCATATATCGTGACCGACGGCGAGACCACCCTCAAAGAAAAGGTGCATCTGCCGCGTTCGACCGGTGGCGAGAACGCTGCCAACGACTAACACACAACACAGCGTGGACGGGATGCGGCCCTTCGGGGCCGCTTTCTTGAACCTGTGATGAGCGATTCTCTCCGGCGATCTGTACCAACCCTTTGCATCCATGCTCGACATACCTCGGGGCAGCCTTGAGCTTGTCGCAAGCACGAGAGCTTCAGGAGTTTGGCACGCCTCGTCCGGCGGAACCGCTCATCTCAGACTGGAGTTACTCATGTTTAACAACAGGGATCGATGGAAGGCTCAACTTGGATTGTCGGTCGTCGAAGCGGCGGTTGTGCTGGTGTTGGTGGCGATCGGAGCTGCCGTGGCCCTGCCGAATCTTGAACAGGCGCGCGGTTCGGTCGCTCTGATCGGGGTTGCCTCGGAGCTGCGAGGTTTGATGTTCAGGTGTCGCGCCTGGGCGATCATGAAAGGACGTGCGGCCGCGGTGGTTTTCGAGCGGAAGGCGGATGGGTCGTATCGCTGCTATCTCGCAACCGATGGCGACGACGACGGAATCCGTCGCGATGACATCGAAGCGGGGCGTGACCCGATCGTGGGGGAGGTCCTGAACTTTGAGATCGGGGGTGCCGGACTCGGAATTCTCCGCGACCAGTTCGTGCCCGATCCCGGAGGGCGGGGCCGGCTGCGAGGCAATCTTGGCGATCCGGTGCGCGCTGGTCGAGGAGATATCATCACCTTCACCCCCAGAGGGACTGCGACCCCAAGCTCGGTCTACCTCACCGATCACCGATCGCGGATGCAGGTGCTGCGGATCTACGGTGCGACTGGACGGGTGATCTCCATGGACTGGAGATCAGGTTGGCCGGAGTGGCGAGCATCGGGGAAGTAGGAATTCGGAATGAGGAATTCGGAATGGTCGGCGCGGGGAGGCAGTCCCAAAAATTGGGGCGAATTACCCGCGTATGGGCGCGACGACCGGACGCAATTCGCCGGGCGAATTGTGGGGGGGCGGCCCGAAAAGGCTTCCCACCGCGACCCTTGGCAGGAGGTCACCTCG
>JBGMRN010000151.1:0-1507 GCA_048061535.1 Thermoanaerobaculales bacterium
TGTCGAGACCCAGCGCGATCTGCAGCCCACCGATGTTGACCGCCACCGGCTGGCGGGTGCCGCCGGCGCCTGTGGCGTCGGCCCGCATCCGCATGAGGGTGCGGTCCGGATGCACGTAGTAGGTGTAGGACTCGAGAATTCCGACTCGATAGACGTCGAAGGTCGGGGGAAAGACGCGGGGAGGGTTAAGGCCCGACCAGGCGGCGGTGCCGGCGACGAAGGTAATGTCGATGGTCCGCGTGGGCGCGGAATCGCCGATGACGGCGCCCGCCGCGACCTGGCCTACCGCGTAGCTATCGCTACCCATGAAGACGATCCCCCGGCCCTGGAAGAGGTCGGTGCCCCCGGCGAATGAATCGAGGTTGTTGATGGGCGTGCCGAAGGTGTTCGACTCACGGATTCGGATTGTGTTGTTACCAGAGAACCCGAAATCCGCGGGATTCGTAAAAAAAGGCGAAATCTCGAAGAACCCGCGAAGGGTCAGCACGTCGGCGCCGGGGAGAACCGTCACGTTGCCGAACGGGATGGCGATCGTACCGGTCTGGTTGGACCGCAACCGGCCTCCCACCCACTGGGCGCCGCCGCCGAGATCGGCGGCGAACGCGAGCTCGGCGCCACCCATCATCCGCGCGGTGCGCATGATGTGGTAGGCGGCAAAACGCGTGTTCTCCTGGGTGTCGGCGAGGGCCGTCTCGACCCTCGACAGCTTGCTGGAGGCGTCGAGAAGATTGAGGATGCTGATCATGAATATCGCGAAGACGGCCAACGCGACCATGACCTCGACCAGGGTGTAACCGCGGTTTCGTGCGATCATCCGACTACCCCGGTATCTTGAGGCTCGTGACCGTCAGCATGCGCCGGCCCTGGAGCACCTCGTTGGTCGAGTTCACCGTCATGGTGATCCGTTTGAGATTGCCGGAACCGGCGGCCGCCGGCCACCCGCCGGCCGAGACCATGGTCCAGTCCGTGACCTGATACTCGTCAACGGTGTAGGTGATGGTGAAGTTCGGATTCACCGGCGTCCACGAGGCCGGCGTTCCGGCGGTGTCGGTGAGGGCGGCGGCGCTGAAGGGCAGCGCTTGGAGGGACTCCATGGCGAAACGTGCCTCCGACGCCAGCACCGCGTAGTCGTGGCCGGAGGCGTTGACGATCATCGCGTGCGAGAAGAGCCCCGCGATGCCCAGCGCAACATAGGCGAGGATCACGAGCGCCACCAGGACCTCAACCAGAGAGAAGCCCTCCTGCGTGCGGAAGGAGGAATGGCCGTTGCCCATCAGTACCTCCAGAATCTCTCTTCGACCACCCATTCGCTGGCGGTCGGGTTCCACATTTCTTCGATCACGGTGGCCGCCCCGCCCATGATGGAGAGCCGGATCTGGTTGGCATTGCGGTCCGAGATGATCACCGCTCCCACGTCGATGCCCACGTTGTCCGAGGAGTTGACGATCGAGGTCCCGTTGGGCAGGAAGACGATCCCGCGTTCAGTGCCGGCAAGAACGTGGAACAA
>JBGMRN010000151.1:1607-8190 GCA_048061535.1 Thermoanaerobaculales bacterium
TCGCCGAGCAGGTCCGCCCGCACCTTGGCCCGGCGCAGGTTGGGAATCGCCACGACCACGATCAGGCCGATGATCATCACCACGACCGCCATCTCGATCAGGGTGTAGCCGCGCTCGGCGGTTTTACGGCTGATCGCGGCCGATGGAGAGCTCCTCGCACTTTGCATCAGTCCTAGCATGATTCCCCTCTCAGCGGGCCGTCAAGGCCTCCGCGAGGACATTGAAAAAGCTTTGACATTCCGATCATACCGGTCCCGGTCCGCCGGCGCCTGTGTTCTCGCTGCGATACCCGCTGAGATACGCGGGGAAAGCTCAATCGGGGGCGATGTCGAACGCCCATACCCTCGAGCTCGTGTCCGCCAGGTAGAGGGTGGAAAGGCCCACAGCGACCCCGGAGGGAACAATCTCATCCTCTTCGAGCCCGATCCGCCGCACCCGGCCCTCATCGGCCAGCCACAGGGCCCGCGCCGGGGTGTCGGTCATGAGCCACCGCCGCGGGCCGAGGAGAACGACCTGCGGACGCGAGTAGAAGTCGCTCCACGCATCGGTGAGCTCGACGGTCTCGAGCACCTTGCCGGAGCGGTCAAACACCCGCAACCGGTGGTTGCCGGTGTCGCAGACCAGGATCCGACGGTCATCGAGCCAAACCAGCCCCACCGGTTCGACCAGATCGGCGGCCGCGGCGCCCTCGCCACCGACGATCTCTATCCGCGGCTCGCCGCCGCTGAAGGAGATCAGGACGAGGCGCTTGTTGCCGGTATCGGCAACCACAAGGGTTCCGTCGCCGGCGACCGCCACCGCCCGCGGGCCGTACCAACCCCCTTCCGGTTCGGGAAGCGGCCGCACGGCGCCCGACGCCGAGTTGAACAGCAGAACGCGGTGATTCCAGGTATCGGCGATCACCAATACTCCGTCGGCCGTCCACGCCACCGCTTCGGGCTGGTTCAGGCCCTCCGGAACGCTGATGTCGAGATGCAGGCCGTCGGCATCGAAGAACACCACGTCCGACAGCCCAACGTCGGCGACGGCGAGCACGCCGTCGGGCGACACCGCCAGCCCCCGCGGCTCCGCCAGCCATCCCTCGCCCACGATTCGCGCTGCATGCAACGCCAGCTCCTTGCCGAGGATCTCGGGCGTCTCGACCACGCGGGCGACCTTCGGCGCCTGGCCGGTGTCGCGGAGAAGAACGGTATCTGTCGACCCGATATCGCCCCAGGGCTCGCGGGTGAATACATAGCGGATCACCTCGCCGAGGGTCGGCCGCCGCGCCTCCATCAACCACCACGCGCGCAGCGGCAGGCGTTCGGCCACGTAGCCCGGGCCGAGCCGGCGTCTGATCTCGCCCTCCTTGTCGGGGTCGCAGAAAACCAGCGGCGGTCTCATGCCGGGGGTGGGATCCGACCACCAGGTCGGCGTTGCCCGCCAGTACCAGGAGATGGGCCAACCGGCCTCACCCCCGACCGCCGCCACCGGATCCGTCCCTTCCGCCGCCAGGCGGTAGCCCTCTTCCATCGGCGCCTTGATCTCCGGCGCGGTCTGCACGTAGATCAAGGCCTCCACCCGTTTTCGAGCGGGCGTGATCTCGTCGAGAATGAAGCCGGCGGTGAGGGAGACCACAACCGTTGCCGCCAGGCCGGCGCCCGCAAGGGTGCGACTCCACCACACTCCTCGGGGCCCGAAGGTGCGCGCCAGCTGCATGCCGGCGAGCGGCAGAAAGGCCCAGACCTGGTGGACCCCGAGCCACGGCACCTTCTCGCCCAGGTAGCAGTACATGGCCACCGAGGCGAGGGCGAAGAGGAGCAGGGCCCACTCCAGTTGCCGCATCCGCCGTCTCCGCCGCGCCGCCCAGGCGAGGGCTGCCAGAATGGGCAGAAACTCGTACAGCCCGAGCCGCGGCAAGTGATACCAGGGCGGTCCCGCAACCCGTTGGACTGTATGCTGGCCGTACCAGTAGGAAATCGCCTTGAAGGGAAAGAACCAATCCTCCGGATAGCGGAAGCCGACGGTGAACAGGGGCACCGCGACCACCACCGCGGCGGCGATCGAGGTCACGATGCCCCAGCGGTGCCGGGCCAACCATTCCACAATCGCCGGAATCGCCCGCCGCAGGCCGGAACCCGCCGCCATAAGGGCGACCACGACCCCAATCAGAGCCCCGGTGACATAGGCATTCTCCTTGGTGGCGAAGGCGAGCCCGGTCCACACCCCGACCCAGATCCATGCCGACCGGCGCCCGTGGGACGCACGCCACACCGCCACCAGGGCCGCCGACGCCGTCAAGACCTCGAGCACATCCATGCGCAGGAAGCGGCCGTAGTACAGGAAGGTTGGAGAGATCGTCACCAGCAGCGCCGTCCACCAGGCGGCGCGTGCGCCCAGCGGACGACGCAGGCCCCAGGCGACCGCGATCAGCAATACGCCGGCGAGAGCGACCGGGAGGCGGGCGGTGAAGTCGGAATCCCCGGCGACGCCGAAGGTGCCGGCCGTGAGGTAGTAAAGAAGCGGTCCGTGATAGGTGGGATCGTACCGGTAGACGCCGTTGGTCTTGAGGTTGAAGGCGGCGTGGGCGTGGATCGCCTCGTCGTGATGGAAGGAACGTTCCTCGAGGCGCCAAAGATGCAGCGACAAAGAGACCACGACCAGCAGCAGCCAGGGCATGCATTTCCGAGAGGTCCACGCCCCCAATCTGCCGCCGAAACTCATTCGCAGAGCTTACCAGAGGAGGAGGGCCGGGGAGCTCGTGGAATGACAGGTGGAGGTTCGAGTTCTCAATTCTCAATTCTCAATTCGCAAGTTTCCGGTCGCCGGTCGCCTTTCGCCGGTCGCCACGAAATCCTCGATTGAACTCCTGCGATGTCAAGCCCCATTTTTGCCTTTCGTGAGTTCTTCGATGAGACCTGAGACCTGATTGTTGAGTTCTGAACTCCGCTGTCGATTCCTCAGCCAGAGGGCCTGTTGCCCAATTAAGAATTGAGAATCGAGAATTAAAAATTGAGAATTAATCTGGTACTACCCCCAGGTCGCGCAGCGCGTCGAGGACGGCCTCGGGGTCGGCGGTCGATTCGACCCGCACCGATGTCCGTCCGGAAGCTGCCGGATCTCCCTCCCCTTGGGCCAGCACCACAACCGGCACCCGGAGCTCACGGAGCCTGCGGGAATCCTCGGAAGCCGCCTGGCGGTCGGCGAGGACGACGACCGTCGGCGCCCACCGTTCGAGGAGTCGCGCCGCCATCTCGCCGGTAGGCGCATGGCGCACCTCGAGCCCGGCGCCGGCCAACACCTCGACAGTCCTCGCCGCCGCGCGCCCGTCGCTCTCGACCAGCAGGACTCGCGCCTCGGCCGCCGGCGCGGCGCCGATCTCGTCCAACGCCACCACCTCTGCAGCCTCGCCCAGTGGCAGACGAACGATGAAGCGCGCGCCCTCTCCCGGATCGGAGCGAACGTCCACCTCACCGCCGTGGGTGGTGACGATTCCGTAGACCACCGCCAGGCCGAGGCCGGAACCCCGTCCTTGTCGCCGGCTGGTGAAAAAGGGTTCGAAGAGGCGTTCACGCACCTCCTCAGCGATCCCGGGGCCATCGTCCACGACCTCGAGAACGGCACGTCCCGCGGTGGGTATGACGCGCACCGAAATGCATCCGCCGCGCTCCGCGACCGCATCGCGGGCGTTGACGACGAGGTTGAGCAGGAGCCGGCGCAGGGCGACCGGATCGCCCACAACCGGCACAATTTCGGGCGCGAGGTCGAGCACCAGCTCGACATTCTCGGCCAGCAGGTGGCGAAAAACCCCTTCCTGTCGGCGTACCAGCTCCACCAGATCGACGGTGGATGGCGGCGTGCTCTCGCGGCGGGCAAAGAGGAGCATCTCACCGACCACCTCGGTTCCCTGTTCCGCCAGCTCTTGGATTGCGGCGGCGGCCTCGGCAACCGCCTCGGGCTGCCGCTGGATGAGCCGCGCATGGAGCAGGATCGCCGCCAGCAGGTTGTTGAAGTCATGCGCCACGCCGCTGGCCAGAGTGCCGACCGCCTGCATCTTTTCCGCCTCCCGCAGACGGCGTTCGTTGTCGGCGGCATCGGTGATATCCCGAACCACCAGAATCGCCTGCTCGATCCCTTCCGGCACGCTGAGCGAGCATTGCAGCAGCCGTCCGGCACTCGAGGTCCGCCACTCCCGCGGGAGCTCGTCGCCGAGACTCCGGCCGAGGTCACCTTCGACCACCTCCAAATGGGGTTTGAGGGCGCGATTGCCGAGCGAGATGACGCCCGATTCGTCGACCAAGGCGACACCATCCACCATCGCGTCAAAAGTGCGGCGCCAACGCTCACCCATGCGCCGCGTTCGTTCGGTGAGATCGTGAATCGCCGCCAGGAATACCTCGGTTCCAGGCCCCCCGGACCGGCGGACGTGCAGCTCGACCTCGGCCATCTCGCCGCTGTCGAGCTGCCAGCGCGCCGAGATCACCGTTTCGGAGTCCTCGCGTGCGGCGGAAAACGCCGCCCCGAGCTCGTCGTCGGAGAGTCCGTCAACATAGTGGCCCAATGACCTGCCCAACGACCGCACCGGGTCACCGCCGAGGAAGATCTCGGCCGCCGGGTTGGCCCCACGGATGGCGAGGCGGAGGTCGAGAAGCAGCAACGGAGTCGGCGAAGCGGCGAAGAGCTCCCGAAACCGCCGTTCGCTGGCCACCAGCGAGCTCTGTTGCTCAGCCAGCCGCGCCGCCATGTCGCGGAAGGCGGTAGCGAGCTCGCGGACCTCGGCGGTCGGCCCCCCCTCGACCGGCAGCTCCGAGCTCTTCTCGGGGTCAAAAGCCCGCACCCAATCGGCGAGCTCGCGCAGCGGCCGAACCACCAGGCCGATGAGGCCCAGACCGGCGACCAGGGCGAGGCCCAATGCCAGACCCAGGCCTGTCAACAAGCGGACGGCGGCCGTCGCGAGATTGGAGCGTACCCGCGCCCTCGACACCAGCAAAACAACGTCGACCGTGTCCCCGCCGCCCCACACTCCCCGCCCGACGTGCACCCGCCGCTCCACGCGGAGGATCGACGCGTCGAGGGACTCGATCTCCGCCAGCGAGGGGCCGTATCGCCACAGCACCCGGCCGTCCCCGTCGCGAACCTCGCCCGCCCGGACATCGGTCATCGAGACGATGGTCAGGTACTCGGGTGAACCACCCTCCGCAGCGGCGAGGGCGAGGATGCTGGCGAGAAGTTCACTCCGAGAACGGAGCTCGTTCTCGAGGACCCCCTCCTGGTGCCACAGGACCAATGCGCTCACCACGACCATGGTGAGAATCAACACGCCCAGGAGCCAGAGCAGGAAGCTCCGCCCCAGGGTCATGGGCCACCGGTCAGAAATCGAAGAAGTCCCCTTCGAAGACATCGGAAAGCTGGCGCATGATGCCGGCCGACAGGCCCGCGGTGATGCCGGCCATGATCGAGGCGCCCTTGGTGCGTCCCACGAGATAGCCGACAAGGCCCACGCTGACGACCGACAGCACGGGATGGCGGCTGACCGTCTCCCGCCAGTCGATGGACTGCGGAACGAGCGAGTCGAGAATACTGTCGGCGTCGATCCCGCGGGCGCCGGACACGGTGTCGATCAACTCATCGTCGATCACGTCAACACCCGCCGCCTCGTCTTTTGAATCGTCCATTTCCCACTCTTCCGGCAACTCAGTCCCGAGGCCGGGCGACGTACCCGACCACGAAACCGGCCGCAAGGGCAATGAGGACCGATTTGCCCGGGTTGGTGCGGATGTACTCCAGTACCTGGTCCCCCTTCTCCTTGAAGTCCACCTCGGCAACGCGCTCCTTGGCCTTGGAGTACATGTCTTTAGCCTTCTCGGACAGCACCTCGTACTGGTCCTTGGACTTGGCGTAAAGATCCTCCGCCTGGTCGCGGGTCTTGACCGCGAGTGCGCCCATCTTTTCGCGCGCCTCGCCGAGGAATTTCTTGGCGTCCTCGAGGTAGACGCGAGTCCGTTCCGCCGCCACCTGAGCCGACTCCCGCGCCTTGCCGTAAGCGTTCTGCATCGAAGCCTTCGCGCCCTCCATCGACTTCTGGGCCCTGGCCAAAGAGTCCTTGACGCCGCTCAGCCCACTCGTGGATTCCTCCACCACCTCTTCGATGGCTTCGTCAACACTCTTCTTCTTCACTACCATGATTGACCTCCCGGAAATTCTACCGCGCCCATTCTACGGCCATGCGACGGTGGAGTCTACCCGTTCTTATTCCTGCCGGCCGGGGGCGTCGCCTGCGCACCGTGATCTTCGATCACGGCCACGGGCACGGTGTGGCGTTTCCTCCGAATGCAGGCATTCGTCGGCCCCGTCCAACCGTGCCCTCGCACGGCTTCAGGCTTCGCCCTTGCGGCTTCGTGCTTCCGGCTTCGCGCTGCGCGCTTCGCCGTGACAGGTCGCACTACGCCGGCACAAGTCGGGCTACGCCCGGACAAGTCGCCGTGCACGCAGGCTTGTACGTTGATCAGTCAAACCGGAAACACTCCCAGACTATTACCCCACCCCCCACCCCAATGGCATTCGTTTGCACTCTGTCGAACGGGTTCTCCAGATGCTGTTCGTC
>JBGMRN010000152.1:0-8183 GCA_048061535.1 Thermoanaerobaculales bacterium
GCGGGACCTTCCTCCATACCTCGCGAACCCGGCCCTCCCATGTGCCGTTGGCGAGTGTTCCGGAGCATCTTCGGGACGGCTACGGCGACGAGCTGAACGACCTCACCGACGAGGTTCTGGCCAACCTCGATCATCTTGGGATCGACACCCTGGTCCCCATTGGCGGCGACGACACCCTGTCCTATGGCGTTCACCTCCACAACAAAGGGGTTCCGGTCATCGCGATTCCAAAGACGATGGACAACGACGTGCCGGGAACCGATTACTGCATCGGTTTCTCCACCTGCGTGACCCGAACCATCGCCATGACCCACGCTCTGCGGACCTCCGCGGGCAGCCACGAACGGTTTCTGGTACTGGAGGTCTTCGGCCGCTATGCCGGATTCACGGCGCTGCTGCCGACCATGGCCGGCGCCGCCAACCGGTGCGTCATACCCGAGCACGTGTTCGACATCGAGCACCTGTGTGAGCGTCTGTCGGCCGACCGCCGCAAAAACACCTCCAACTACAGCGTCGTGCTGGTTTCCGAGGGGGCGACGTTCGACGGCGGCGCCGACATGGTGTTTGAGGACCAGGAGACCGACATGTTCGGGCACAAAAAACTGGGAGGTGTCGGCGATCGGGTGGCCCGTGCCCTGAAGGAGATTTCCCCGAAATTCAACAACGGGCAGCAGGTGAACGTGATCAGCCAGCGACTGGGCTATCTCGTCCGCTGCGGCGATCCGGATGCCCTCGACTCGATCGTTCCGATGGCCTTCGGGAATCTCGCCATGGACCTGATTCTCGACGGGGTTGCCGGGCGGCTGGTCAACGTTCGCAACGGCCGCTATGACAACGTGCCGATCGACGTGGTCACCAGCCGGAAAAAGGTGGTGGACGTCGGCAAGTTCTACAGCACCGAACGCCTGCGCCCGACCTACAAGCGTTTCGAGGGCGCACCGGTCTTCATCATGACATCCGATTTCTGAGAACTGGTTTCGGAGTCGCGTGTGCTTACCGTGACCCTGCCCGGCCCGTGACTGGGCGCAATTCCAAAACTTGGCCTCGGGTTTCACTTGTCCTTCTCGTGCCAGCGTTGTAGGGTGCCGTGATGATTGGACTGGGAACCGGTTCGTGGCCGTTGACGGCTACCTGCAGCCGCGGTTTGGAGGAGATCCTCGCCGGCGAGCTGCGTGATCTTGGGGCGGCCTCGGTGGCGCCTGGGCGCGGGTCGGTTGGGTTTTCGGGAGATCTCCGAACTGTCCATGAGGCCAACATCAGGCTGCGCACGGCCATGCGCGTCGTCGTGCCCCTCGTTCGCGACGCCATCCAATCGCGGCAGGACCTCTATGAGCTGGCTGCGTCGGTCGCCTGGGCTGAGGTACTCGCCGCCGGACAGACGTTTGCGGTCGAGGTGACTGGGCGCCATCCCGCCTTTCGCAACACAACATTTGCCGCCCAGGTGGTGAAGGATGCGGTCGCTGATCGACTTCGCGACCTCCGTGGCGAACGGCCGAACGTGGATCGTGAGGATCCCGATCTGCGCTTGCATCTGCGGTTGGTCGAGCGCGGCGCCACCAGTCTCGGCCTCGACTCTTCCGGCGAACCCCTCTCGCATCGTGGGTATCGGCCGCGCGGGGGACCGGCGCCGCTCGCCGAGACGCTGGCTGCGGGCATCCTGCTGCTGGCGGGATATGACGGTTCCGAACCTCTGATGGATCCGATGTGCGGCACCGGGACCATCGCCGTGGAGGCGGCCCTGATCGCGAGCCGAACGCCACCGGGACTGCACCGTCCCTTTGCCTTCGAGCGCTGGGCGGCCCACGACCGGGTCCGCTTCGAGGAGCTCACGCGGAGTGCCAGCCATGGGCACCGAGACCCGCCGGCGCCCATCGTCGCGCGAGACCGCGACCAGCGGGCCGTACGCGCCACCCAGCGCAATCTCAAGGCGGCGTGGATGGATCGTTGGGTCGCAGTCGAACGGCGCGATGTCCTCGATCTTGACTTGCCCTGGGGAACCGGCGGGATGGTGGTAACCAATCCCCCGTACGGAAGACGCGTCGGCAAGGTGGAGGACCTGGGCGCTCTTTATCGCGGTTTCGGGGACCGGCTCAAGAGGTTCGCCACCGGTGCGACCGCCTGGGTCCTCGTCGGCGAGCCGCTCTTGGCCAAGCAGATCGGGCTCAAGACCGCGCGCCGGATCCCTCTCTTCAACGGCCCGATCGAATGTCGCCTCCTGAAGTTTGAGCTGTACGAGGGAACAAAGAAACACAGAACGACAGAGGAAACCAATTCTTAATTCTCAATTCTTGATTCTTAATTGCCATACCCGACCGCTGGGTCAACACGGGGGTTGTGGTTGGAAATTGAGAATTGATAATTAAGAATTAAGAATTAGTAGTTCTTCCTCCAGCTTGTCCACCAGCCTGTCCATGTCTGCGACCAGCGCTTCGGTGGGCTCGGTTGTTGCGAGGTCCACACCCGCTTTCTTGAGCTGAGTCATCGGATGGTCGTCGCCTCCGGAGCGAAGAAGCTCAAGATACCGCGCCACGGTGGCGGCGCGATCCGCCTCGCCACCCTCCGTCATTCTGCGGTGGAGCAAGCTCGCGGCAGCCTTCGACGTGGCGTACTGATAGACGTAGTAGGGCGAGCCGAAGAAGTGGGGAATCCGCGCCCAGGTGTTGCGATAGAGCTGCTGGTCATCGAGACTGGCGCCGAAGAAGCCTTCGAGCACGCCGAGGTAGATTTCCTGAAGACTCTCGGCGGTGACCGGTCGGTCGTCTTCCACCGCGCGGTGGGCTGCGAGCTCGAAGTCGGCGAACATGGCCTGACGGTAGAAGCTGGCGGCGACGTCGTCGATGGCGTGCTGGAGGAGAGTGACCCGCCGGGCCGGGTCGTCCTCGCGGTCGAGCAGCAGGTCGAGGAAGAGCGCTTCGTTGGTCATCGACGCCACCTCGGCGACGAAGATCGAGTAGGAAGAGGTGGAGAAGGGTTGGCTCTCGTGCGAGAGCACGGTGTGCATGGTGTGGCCCATCTCGTGGGCGACGGTGAAGGCGTCCGAGAGCGTGTCGGCGTGGTTGAGCAGCATGTAGGGGTGGACGCCGTAGACTCCGGCTGAGAATGCGCCCGAGCGCTTCCCTTCGTTCTCGTAGACGTCGATCCAGCGCTCCGAAAAGGCGCGCTCGACGGTCGCCTGGTAGTCGGCGCCGAAGATCGCGACCGAGTCGATCGTGAGCCGGCTCACTTCGTCATAGGGCAGCGGCCACTCGACCTCGGCGATGGGGAGATAGGCATCGAAGTAGCGGTAGCGTGCGAGGCCAAGGCTTTGCCGCCGGAGTAGGTGGTAGCGGCGAAGAGGCCCGGCGCCGTCCTTTGCGGTTTTGATGAGGTTCTCGACCACTTCCACCGGCACCGCGTCGTCGTCGAGACTCGCCTCGAGGGTCGAGCCGTAACGGCGCGAGCGGGCGACGAACCAGTCACGTTGGAGAATGCCGTTGAAAATGGCGGCATACGAGTTGGGGAACTCATCGTAGACGCTGAAGTGGGCTGTGAAGAGCTTTTCACGATCCCCCTGATCGCGGAGGGAGTGGAGGCCGTTGGCATAGTTTGCGTGGCTGGCCACGACCTCCTCGCCGTTCGAAAGGGTGACGGTGGGGAAGCTGACGTCGGCGTCGGCCATCATCGAGTAGGTCAGTGCCGGAGTGCCGTTGAAGGTGGAGGCGTAGGCAAGCAGCCGCTCGCCGTCTTCGTCGAGCACGTGGCGCTGCCGACGGTAGGCTTCCTCGATGCCGAACCGGTATGGGGCGAGCTCGGACGTGGTCTCGAGCCATTCGCGCATGGTCTCCTCGGGGATCTCGAGCAGCTCCGGCGTGTACCATGCTGTGACCTGACGGAAGGCGGCAAGAGCCAGGCGAACCTCCTCGAGGCGGGCCTGCACCGCATTGTCGCGGGTGTCCTGCGCCTGCATCAGTCCGGGGTATTGGTAGACCTTGTACGCAAGCTGTCCGAGATCATCGGACAACCTGCTGGCTTCGAGGATCCGTTGCGCGCCTTCCGCGAGGGTGCCCTTGTACTTCTGGTAGTCGTCCATCAGCGTTCGAAGGCGCACGAGGTCCGCCTTCCACGACTCCCAATCGGGGTAAATCTGATCCAGATCCCACTTATAACGCTCGGCGATCTCGGCGCGGTCGCGGGTGGTTGGTTTCAGCTCGACGTCGGTCATGGGCGGTGTGCTCCTCGGGATTCTTTTCGCCGGCACACAGTATCGGCGCCGGCGCCGCCTGTCCAGGAGAAAGCTGTTGATAGCTTTGAGCTTGCTCGCCATCGTGCGAACGATTGGGCGTCGCCCGCCCGGTGGGTCGCCGGAGGAGGCCGCAGTCGAGCACGACATCGACCGTGGTGGCCGCGCCGTCCGGGACGGCGATTCCGAAGATCTCGAAAGGGTGACAGCCGGGGGCGGTGAAGCGTAGATCGTAGGTGCCCGGGAGCAGGAGACGGTGGTAGTCGCCGACCGCTGGGTCGGTGCGTACCACCGATGCGTCAGCTGCGGTGTCGTGACCCACGACCTCGATCGCAGCGGCGAGCGGCCAGCCGTCGCGGTTGGTGACCAGCCCGCGGATGCCCTCGTGGGCATGGGCCATGAAGTCGAGCAGCGCGCGCCGGTTCCACTGCCAGTGGTCCTCGAGCTCCTCCGCCGGCAGCAGCTTGGTGGCCGAGAGCTCGATGGTGACCTCGCGGCCGCCGTGGAAGAAGGTCATGAAGTCCTGGCGGCCGCCGGCGGTCTGGTACCAGTCCCAGCCGTTGGTGACGCCGTTTTCGCGGTCGGTCATATAACCGCCCGGACTGTCGCTCTGGGCGAGGTCGGCGTAGGCGCGCGCCAGGTCGCGGAACCAGGCGTCGTCGGGGTGGCGGCGCTCCCAGGTGTCCCAGGGGTAGTTCACCACCTCGAACCCGCCGTGGAAGTTGGCCGAGAGCACGAAGGTCCGTGCCTCGGCGAGAGCCATCATCGCCTCGGTCTCCGGCCACCATGCCTGATCGTCCGAGAGCGCGCCGTCGGCGGGATCCGGGAAGTTCCGGTTGGGATCGACGAAGGTGCTTCCTCCACTCGTCGTGGTGAAGTAGCGGGTCGCCCCGGCGATGTCTTCGTCGCTTCCGAAGTAGGCGCCATCGGGGTTGGCCAGGGGGTTGATCCAGATCTCGGTCTCATCCACCAGCGCGTCGATCTCCGGGTCGCTGCCGTAGCCCGTCAACAGCTCGTCGATCAGCCGCAGCAGGAGCACGAAGCCCGTGGTCTCGTTGCCGTGCATGCTCGAGGTGAGCAGGACCTCGGGCTCGTCCTCGTCGAGATCCACGTTGTCGGAGATGACCAGCGCCCACAGGTGGTGCGGCCGGACGGTGTTGTTGCCGGTCCCGAGGTCCACCAGGCGGCAGATGTTCGGGTGATCGGCGGCGAAGCTCTGCATGATGAGCGTGTACTGTGTGTAGCTCGGGTAGCACGACCAGTCCCGCCCGGCGAAACTCTCCCATCCCTCGGGGCACATGGTGATGGGCACCAGCTTGGCTGGTAGCTCCACTTGCCATTCAAAGCCCGCCGCCCGCAGGGAGTCGAGCTGCCGCGGGGTGGCGATCGCCCACACCTCCGAGCCTCGCACATTTTCGATGCTCACCAGGTGAGTGAGTTCCTGCAACTCCGCCCGGTCATTGATCTCGATCCGGATCGTGACCGGTTCACCGACGACGACGGTGGGAGTGGCGGCATATGTCATTGCAGCCGGCGCCAGGAGGAGGCCAGACGCCAGGAACCATCGGGCGGCCCGGCGGGCGGCGTCCGAGGGAATGAAAAGCGTGGCGAGAAAGTGCAGCATCCGATAAACCCCGATCGTCTGCCATTCTACCTGCTGATGGACTGTCGGCTCAGCGGAAGGGGATCACCGAGCGCGCCGCTTACGTTCCGCTTCGCGCTGCCGAACGAGCTCCGCCACTTGCCGGATGCGTTTCTGCTCACGGGCCTGTTTCGACTTCTCCGCCCGCTTGCCGACGATCTGGAAGACCTGACTCAGCTTGAGGAGGAGCTTGAGGTGCCCCACCGATGACGGGAGGATCGTGTTGTGGACCTTGCAGCCCCAGAGCTTTGCAGTGGCGATATTGGCCTTGGTGAAGTCGGCGTTACGCAGGTCCGACCAACGGATGTCGGCGTGGTCGAGGTCGATCCCGACCGCGTCGGCGAAGCGAAAGTCGGCGCCGATCATCTTCGAGTTGCGGGCGTTGACCAGAATCAGATTGGTGCCGGAGAGATCAGCGCCCTGGGCGATCACCCCCTCGAGGTTTGCCTGCTTGAACGAGGCGTGCCGGGCGTTGGCGTCCACCAGGATCGCGCCCTTGAGGTTGGCGCCCTCGAGGTTGGCGTGGCGGAGGTCCGCCTCTTCAAGAATGGCCTCGTGAAAGTCGGTCGCCCTCAGCTCGCAGCGGGAGAAGACCGCCTTGCGGAGGTTGGCGGTGGCGAAGGAGAGACGGCCCAGACTGGGGGAGCGGAAATCGAGCTCCGCAAGCTGCGCCCCGGCGAGATTGCAGCCGTCGAGGACGGCGCCGATGAGGCTCGATCCGCGGAGGTCCGCCTGCGAAAGGTTGGTTCGCACGAAGCTGGCTCTTTCCAGGTCGGAGTGGCTCAGGCTCGCGCCTTCGCACTGCGCCTGGTCGAAGTTCGCCTCGCACAGAGCGGCACTGTGGAAGTTGGCGGCGCGCAGAGTGCACGAGCGAAAGTCCGCGCGTTGCAGCCGGCAGTTCTTGAATTGGGCGTTGTCGGCCTGAGCACCGGCAAACACAGCGCCCTCCATGTTGAGGTCGTGAAACTCGACCCCGTCGAGGGTCGCCGATTCCGCGTGAATGCCGCGCAATACCGCTTCGTCGAAGCGGCCGCCGCGCAGCGAGGCGCCCTTGAGCACCGCGCCCGAGAGATCCGCGCCGTCAAAAAGGGCGCTCTCCATCTGTGCCTGTGACAGATCGGCGTGCCGCAGGATCGCATGGGAGAGGTTGGCGCCGCGGAGTGAGACCCCGTGCATGGACGCGTGCGACAGGTCGAGATGCGAGAGATCGAGGAAGTCGAGCTGGACGTAGTCGAGACGTGCTTCTTTGAAGCTGGCATTGGTGAGTCGGGCGCTCTCGAGGATCGCCCGGGTCAGGTTGGCGCCGTCGAGTTTTGCCCCGCTGAAGTCCACGCCCCGCATGTGGGCCTTGCTCAAGTCCAGCCCCTGGAGATCGAGGCCGGCCAGTTGAGCGTCGATCAAATCCGGCGCGAGGGTCGGGTTGGCAACGCGCCATTCATTCCAGGTGCCGGCGCGCAGCTGAGCGAGGTGATCTGGATTGGCCATGCAGCGTCTCTCTTCCCGAGTTCCCCGTGGGATCCGTAGTGCGAGCACCATTATACGGAAACCGGGCCGCGTGTGAGACGGGCTATCATGGGATTCTTATGAAGGATTCTCTGTGAAATGCGTCAGTTCGAGCCGGAGGCTTCCTGTTCAGTCACGCACGGCTGCGGGGGTGGTGGCATCGTGGCACGCCCAGCTCTCCGGTGGGCGGGTTTGGTCTTTTCATCTGGGACTCTTGGTTTGGATCATGGTTCTCGGCGCCACCGGGTTGACCGCTGCGTCCGTCCGCCAACCAGCCCCTCTCCCGACAACAGCGGGCGAGGACGCCGCCGAGACCGGGCGAGAGCTGGTCGTGCTGGAGCTGCGCCCGGAGGTCGAAGCCGCCATCCGGGCCGAGCTCGCGGTCCGCGGTACGACCGTTCTTCGAACCCTCGTCGGGAGCTCGGTTCTTGTGGCCTTGCCACCGTCAGTCGACGCCGCGGTGGAGGGAGTACTCGGGGTGTCCGACTGGCGACCCGGGGAGGGGATTTCGGAGTCGCTGAAACGCCTCTCGCCGGCGGACGCCGAGCGATTCGCCGGCGGTGTGCCGATGATTCTCGGTTTGGCGCCGGGGGCCGCGCCTACCGCGATTGTGGCTGCCCTCGAGGACCGCGGCGCCGTTGTCCGCTGGACCGATACCGGGGGACGGCTCACCGAGGTAGGCCTGCTGGCGCCGGCGGATCATTTCGACGAGGTGATTGATTTTCTGGGTGGCCTGTCGATGCTGGTGTGGGCCGATTTGCAGCCGCCCATCCGCTTGCGCAACTCCGCCTCGGTGTGGCGCTGCCAGTCCGGAGGCGC
>JBGMRN010000153.1:0-8142 GCA_048061535.1 Thermoanaerobaculales bacterium
GGGAAGCAGCAGGGGAGGTTGAGTCAGCTTGCCCGCGCTTGGGCGCGCTGGTCGGAGGTGCCTGGCATTCCGGCATGACGTTGTCCTCAACGTCATGCCGGCGTGCCTGACATCCTCTCGGGAAGGGCGCTGACCGAAGGTCGCGTCACCTACCGGAAGCGCAGGTCCGGAGCTCTGAAACACGCGCCGTCCCGGAGCCTGGCCTCCCACGACCGCGTTTGAAATCCTCAGCTCACAGCCCCGCCCCGCAGAACTTGCAGAAGTCCGCGTCACCATCGTGACCCTCGGCGCCGCACTCGGGGCAGGCCTCGGTGGTGATTCTCCGCCTGCTGACGCCCGCGAGCTCGACGCTGACGATGCCGGTGGGGACGGCGATGATGCCGTAGCCGAGGATCATGACGGCGGAGGCGAGGATTTTGCCGAGGGCCGTCTGGGGCGCGATGTCGCCGTAGCCGACGGTGGTCATGGTGACGATCGCCCAGTAGATGGAGACGGGGATGCTGGTGAAGCCGTTGGCCTCGCCCTCGATGAGGTACATCAGCGAGCCGACGATGACGACCACCGTGAGGACGGCGCCGAGAAAGACGATGATCTTGCGCGCGCTCGCGCGCAGGGCCGCCCGCAGCTCGGATGCCTCGCCGACGAAGTGGCCGAGCTTGAGCACCCGGAAGACCCGCAGCAGACGGAGGGCACGGATGACCAGCAGGGTTTGGGCGCCGGGAATGATCACGCTGAGGTAGGTCGGGAGGATGGCGAGAAGGTCGACGATGCCGAAGAAGCTGCGCGCGTAGCGTGCCGGTTTGCCGACGCAATACAGGCGAAGCAGGTACTCGATGGTGAAGAGAATGGTGACCACCCACTCGAAGGTGCGCAGCAATGGGCCGTAACGGGCCTGGATTGCCGAGGTGCTCTCGAGCATGACGGCGACGACGCTGAGGACGATGACCAACATCAGGGCGACGTCGAAGGCCTTGCCGGCGGGGGTCTCGGCCTCGAAGATGATCTCGTGCAGCTTCTGTCGGGTGGGTGAAAGCTCGGTCGCCATGGCTGCTTCTACTTTACCGCGTCAGGTGGCTGCGGCCACAGACCGCTTTTTCGGCGGGTGCCGAAACACGGGAGGCGGAATTCGGAATTTGCAGGCGCGGGGAAGAGACCAGGGCCTTTGGTGTGTTTTGTCTGCGCTTGGTGCGACAACGAAAGGGAGGGCCCTTGTTCGCCGGTTCCGGCTATCGTTCTCGTTGCGGAACCACCAGCACGGGGGTCGCACCAACGGCCACGGATCCGCAGGGCACGATCTCGTTCGCTGGATAGATGGGATCGTTGTTTGTATCGAGCTCGGTGACGATGTGGGTCATTCTCACATTCTCCGTCGCCACCAAGTCGCACAGGTCGGATGTTCCCGGAGGGCTCTCCGTCCACAGCACGAACACGGGATCCCTTTCCTCGAAGTTGAACTTGATCTGCTCCTCGGAGAGCTTCTCCACCGATGTGAAGCCTTTCAACAAGGATGTCATGACTCCATACGTGAAAAAGGCCGGCTTCCTCAATGTTCTGCCGCTGTCCCGGTAAAGCAGCCCGTTGATCCTGAACGGAGAATTCCAGTCGATGTTGTTCTCATCGACGATGTCACTGAACCGATACCACACGAATGAGGACGCTCCCTCCGCAAAGAGAGTCGCATACACCTTGACGACCTCCCTCGCTTGCTCCGCGGTGTATGTCCCGTATGCCTCGATCTCGTCGACCGTTACCGGGTTGTCGTCGATTCCGAGGATCTCTTTGTCGATGTAAGCGGTTACGAGGCCGAAGAACTCATCCCTCTCGGGGTTGGGCATTCCACCCTGACGCCCCAGGAAGGCCCCCGAGCCTTCGGTCGGCATGATCGGTTTGCTGTAGCCCCTCCTCCTCATGTTTTCTTTGATGAAGGTCAGGTCTTCGCTGATCCTGCCGGGCTGATACCTGTGGTAGGTGTAGATCCGTGCGTCGAAAACGTCGAAGAGCGCCGGATTGTCGAAAACCATGATCGTAAACTCGACGGATCGCTGCCTGCTCTCGAGAAAGGCGCGCACCTGATCTTCCCTCGGATCATCTTCTCCCAACGCAAGCTGCGCAATGACGTCTTCAATCGTGGGGTACGCGAGGGGGTTCCCCGCGATCTCGTCGGCCCTCGCGCGTTCCTCCGGCGTTAGCTGCAGGCCCATTTGTTGGTACGTGTACCTGAAGGCAAGGCCCGCGTGGAAGGCACCCTCGTGAATGACGTCTCCCATCCCGTGGACGCTGGAAATCCCGTTCGAGACGATCCATGCAGTTTCGCTGACCGGCCTCAGCGCCTCTGCGAACGCCCGCAAAGCCGTCAAGTACTCCTGATTCGTGCCGTCCCAGTATCTATCGCTGTTGTACTCCGCACCGAACTGCCAGAAATCTACCGATCTTTGAAGATTGGGCATGTCATCCAGGCCGTCGTTATCGTAGCGCTCGATCAATCTGTCGATGAAGAACTTGAAGCGCTCCACGGCTTCCTCGTCCTTCAGCGGGCAGTTCACCGCGGCATCCAGCACCTCCCCGGTTTCGGGGTCCCACTTCTTTCGTGCGCACTCCGTCTTGCTCGCCCAAGGCGTTGTTCCGTGCATGCTGAAGAACAGGACGATGCCCCGCTCGGCCTCCTCGCCGTGGTAGAGCTGCGCATCCTCATCGGTTCGCGTCCAGTCGAAGAAATGGAGCGCACCGTTCTCGTCGGAGACGATCTCCTGGCGATCAGGCTTGGTGATGAGTGAGGACGAGATGTTGTCGCTTCCCGGCTCGTACGGCTCGAGGTGGTTCCATTTGATGGGGTACGACCTGTACATCTCGATGCCGGCCTCTTCGAGAAGGCCGACGTTGCCGTACGCCAGGTCGATCCCGAACCGAGGAAGAAGGTCCTCTCGCGGGCTCGTGGAAGAATCGGGGACCACCCGCCGCCAATGCCCGCGTCTGATCCGCGGACCAGAGTTTTGCGCGGAAGGCTGCATCCGGTGAAAGGCAGCTCCCACATCATTGCCCAAGCGAGCGGCCGCTGCCGGGGAACCCGGCGCCATGGGCTGCGCGCTCAGGGTTTCTTGGGGCAGACCGAGGATCGCCATCAGCATTGCCCCAACGGTGATCTGGAGGACTTTCATTCTCGGGAGCTCCCATCCCTCACCCGATGGGTATGATACCTCCATCCGGCTTCCGTTTTCTTGCGACGCCGTCCGGAGGTGGGAGGTTGACGGATCCGGACTCACGACCTCCCGGCCGATGGTTGCTCGCCGGCGCCGGGTAGTCGGCGAACCCGCCGGGTTCGAGCGCGTCCGGTCATCGTGCCTTCCCGAGCGTCGGATTTGTGCTGCTGGTGGGGAGCGACCTGTTGTCGGGACGTTTCCCGAGGAAGGTAAAGAGGCGAAGAGTAAAGGGTGAAGACGTAACTGGGAGCGCTGCCAATAGGCAACGACTCTGTTTTCAGTCTTTACTCTTCTGGAGGATGTCACGCTCGTCCGTCCATCGCGTCCGAGCGCGGGGAACACGCTTCATCCAACCTGACCGCCACCTCGCGCCGACAACTCCGAATTCCGAATTCCGAAATCCCCTCTTACGTCCTCTTCGCCGGGATCCGCGAGCAAATGTGCTCGGACAGCGCGGTGATGGTCAGCGACGGGTTGACTCCGAGGTTGGCGCCGATCATCGAGCCGTCCATGACGTAGAGGCCCTGGTAGCCGAAGACGCGGCCGGAGGAGTCGACGACGCCGTTGTCGGGCGTGGAGGCGATGGCGCATCCGCCGAGGATATGGGCGGTGGTGGAGGTGTCCAGCAGGACCTCGTTGAGGGTCGACTGGGGGATGGCGTCGAGGTCCTCGGCGATCTCCCGGGCCACCTGGTTGGCGATCGGAATGTAGGAAGGAATGCCGGGCTGGTCGGGATCCGGCTGGGTGGTGAGCGTGCGGCGGAAAGGCCACAGGAGCTGCCGCTTGCGCACCAGGCGGGTGTGGTTGTCAGCGGTCTGCATGGCCATGACCACGACCCCGCTCTCGGCCTTGCCCCAGGGTTTGAGGACGCGCAGGAACTGGATCGGGTGGCGAAGGATATTGCCGAGCCAGCGGAGCCAGCGAGGGACGCCGGGACCGCCGTCGGTGAGCAGCGTGCCGAGCAGGAGCATGACGTCGGAGCCCTTCGGGAAGCGCACGCACTCGAAATGGGTGACATCGTCCATCTCGACCTTGGCGGCGATGGCGATGCCTTCCGAGAGGTCTTTCCGGCTTTTCGACGTGACCCCGAGCAGGGCCTCGGAGTTGGTGCGGACGACGTTGCCGATCTGGTCGGAGATCTTTGGCAGTGCCCCCTTCTCCTTGCACTCCATGAGGAGCGGCACGCTGCCGAGGACGCCGGCCGCGAAGACTACCGAGTTCGCGGTTGTCGTGCCCTTCTCGGCGAAGAGATGGGAGGTCGAGCGCCGCCAATGGAGGCGGTAGCCGCCCCCCGGGAGGCTCTCGACGAGATCGACCCGGGTCTCGGGCACCACCCGTGTGCCGGCCTTTTCGGCCAGGTAGAGGTAGTTTTTGTCGAGGGTGTTCTTGGCGCCGGGCCGGCAGCCGACCATGCAGCCGCCGCAGAAGGTGCAGCCGGTGCGCTCGGGCCCTTCGCCTCCGAAGTAGGGGTCGGGAACAGTTACCTCGGGCTCGCCGAAGAAGATGCCGACCGGAGTGTGACGGAAGCTGTCCTCCCTTCCGCGCCGCGCCGCGGCGCGGCGCAGAGCCTCGTCGGCGGGACCGATCTTGGGGTTTTCGACCACGCCGAGCATCTTCCGGGCGGTTTCATAGTGCTCGGGCATGACCTCGCGCCAGGCCTCGAGGCCGCGCCACTGGGGGTCGTCCCAGATCGCCGGTGGTGGTTCAAAAAGGGTGTTGGCGTAGACGAGGCTGCCGCCGCCGACGCCAACGCCGTGGAGGACAAGCGCCTCGCGAAGGAGGTTGAGCGAGAAGATGCCGTAGCACCCGATCCCGGGCAGCCAGAATGACTTGCGAATGTGCCAGTTGCTCTTGGGATAGTCTTCCGGGCGCCAGCGCTTGCCCTTCTCGAGCACCGTCACCCGGTAGCCCTTCTGAGAGAGGCGGAGGGCGGCCACCGACCCGCCGAAGCCGGAGCCGATCACAGCGAAGTCGGTGTCGAAGTCGAAAGTGGGCTGTGCGGTCGGTTCTGCCATCGAGTACCTCCACCGCGAGTGTAGCGTGTGATGCCGCACTTCGGCAAACAGGAAGGAAAATTCGGAATTCGGAATTCGGAATTGTGGGCGCGAGGAAGCGATTCGCCAATTCTCAATTTTGAATTTTTCGTTTTGAATGATCGATGCGGGGAGGAAGTCAAGAATCGTGAGTCACAGATTGCCGGCGCTCGGGCGCGTTGGGCGGGACGTGCAAGGCTTAAGCCTGGTATTCCACGGGAAGCGCGATGACAGAAGGTCACGTTACCTACCAGTAGCGCGAAACCGGAGCTGTGGAACGCGGGCTGACCGGACGTGCTCGCTTCCCTAACGTCATCGAAACGAGGCCGCGCTGCTTTTCGAACCTCTCTCTGTGCCCCAGGTCACGGCCGGCGCTGTCCGGAATTCCCCCCATGGCGGTATAATCCCGGCCATGAAGAGGTTTGCTTCGATTTCCGTGCTCGCCGCCGCCATTCTCGCGATCGCCTCGGTGGGGCCGGCGGCAGAACCGACGCTCGTGGACGGTGGGACGGGTCAGCCGGTCGGCTGGGGAGGTTTTCTCGAAGAGAACGGCCCGGTGGTCCTGCTGATGTGGGCGTCGTGGGCGCCAAATGCCGCCTCGGTGATCGATCGGCACGCAGCCCTCAGCGCCGCGGGGCGAGAAGTAGAGATGGATCTCTTTGTGGTGGACGTTCAGGAACCGCTGGTAGACGCAAAAACGGCGCTTGATTCGCAGGAGGTCGCCTGGTTGCACGATCGCCACGGCGCCCTGCTGAAACAATATCGGGTGATCCGCCTTCCCTCGCTGGTTGTGGTGACTGCGGATGGCGAGGTCCTGGCACGGCTGGCGCCGACCGCCGAGGCCCTGCGCTCCTGGAGTGATCGTTGAATCCGACCCATCCGGCGGAGACTGGGAGGAGGAACGAAAAGTCGCGAGGCGTGTTGGCGGCGCGCCTGATCGCGGGCTGCATCCTCGTGGCGGCACCCTTCACAGCTGGTTGTGCCGGCGACAGGACCGGAGCGGCCGCGGTGCCGCCGATCTCCGTTGAGCCTTTGGCGGCGTACCACCCTCCCATCCGCAGCCTCGTCCGTTCCGGCGACACGATCGAGAGCGTCAGCCGGAGCCTTGCCGGTTCGGACTGGGTGCGGTGGCGTGACGCGTTGGTCGGTGAGATCGATGCCAGGCGTCTGCGTCCGGGCACCGAGTTCCATGGGGTTCGGTCGCCGGCGGGTGATCTCGAAACGCTCGAGGTGATCCTCGACAGGCGGATGGAGATTCGCCTCGCGGCGGACGGAGAATCGATTGCAGTCGAACGCATCGAGCGTCCGGTGGAGAGTGAGGTCGTTCGATTTGAGGGCATCGTGGATTCCTCACTCTTCGCGGCGGTGGCGGCGGCCGGGGCCGGACCCGAGCTGGCCGTGCGGATGGCCGAGATATACCAGTGGGACATCGATTTCTTGCGCGACCTGCGTCAGGGTGATCTTTTCGTTGTGGTGGTGGATCGGCAGACGGTCGAGGGCGAGTTTTTCGGATGGGGCACGATCTTCGCGTCTCGGTTCGTCAACAACGGTAGGATCCTTGATGCGATCGTCTATCCGGATGCCGAAGGGCGTCTGGGCTACTACGATCTCGAGGGGAACCCCCTGCGCAAGCAGTTCCTGCGCTCCCCGCTCAAATTCAGCCGGGTGACCTCCCGGTTCAGCATGAATCGCTACCACCCGGTGCTCAAGCGGCGGATGCCGCACTATGGGGTGGATTATGGAGCGCCGGTCGGCACTCCGGTGCACTGCACCGCCGACGGCACCGTGGCCCTGGCCGGCCGCAACGGAGGCTCCGGGCGGATGGTGCGCGTGCGGCACACCAACGGCTATGAAACCAATTACCTTCACCTGAGTCGCTACGGTCCCGGCATCCGAAGCGGGGTGCGGGTCGTTCAGGGCCAGGTGATCGGTTTCGTGGGGTCCTCGGGACTGTCCACCGGTCCTCACCTGGACTTCCGCGTTCGCCACAACGGCAGCTGGGTCAATCCCCTCCGCATCTCGTCGCCGGCGGTGAAACCGCTCGAGAAAGAGCGTCTGGAACGCTTCCTCGCCCACGCGCTCGCCGTGCTCTCGCTGCTCGAGAACCGGCCCCCTCCGGTGGGGGCGCGGTCGTGAGGGTGGAGGCGCCCTGTCGGGTCGACCTGGCAGGGGGCACGCTCGATATCTGGCCTCTTGGCCTCCTTCATCGGGGCGCGGTGACGGTCAATGCGGCGATCCAGGTGATGGTTCGCTTGGAGGTTGACTCCGAGGCGCCGGCGGGCGAGGCGTGGCACGCGGTGGGGGAGGACGACTGGCGGGTATTGACCGCGGCGGACGCGACGAGCGACCTCAGCGCTGCGGTGGTCTTTGCCCTGCGACGCGAGGGAGGCGTGCGGGTTCGGGTGCGATCACAGCCGCCGCTGGGTTCTGGTCTCGGGGGCTCTTCAGCCTATGTCGTGGCCCTCGCGCGCGGGGTGTCGGCGTTCGGAGTGGGGCAGTTGGGCGATGACCGGCTGGTTGCTCTCGGGAGGGATCTCGAGGCGGTCGTGCTCCGCACCCCCACCGGTGTCCAGGACCACTGGGCCGCCGTGCGCGGCGGGGTGCTGGCCCTCCATCATGAGCCCGGCCGCATGACGGTCGAGCAGATGGCGGTCGACCTCGCGTGGGTTGGCGAGCACCTGACGGTGTTCTTCACCGGGATCACCCACCATTCCGGGATGGTCAACTGGAAAGTGATTCGGCGCCGGCTCGAGGGAGATGCCGAGACGACCGATGCTCTGGAGGCGATCGCCGGGGCGGCGCGGTGTTGCCGGCAGGCCTTGATCGACGGTGATGAGGCGACGGTTGGGACGTCGGTGGCGGACGAGTGGGCGGCCCGCAAGCGGCTGGCCCCGGAGGTTTGCCCGCCGGAG
>JBGMRN010000154.1:0-1782 GCA_048061535.1 Thermoanaerobaculales bacterium
TCGTGATCACTCTCGCATTCATGATTCAGTGGCCGACCTTGGCAACTCTGGTCCTGTGGCCGTTTGTAATCGTCATGTACGTCCGTCTCGCGCATCGCGAGGAACGCGATGTGCTGGCCGAGTACCCTGAGCAGTACGCCGCGTACCAGCGACGGGTCCCCATGTTCTTTCCTCGTCTCGGCAAGTTATGGCGCCTCCTGAGCGAGAGGGAAGTAACGTGAGATATGCGGGCCAGGGTCCCTACCAGTCTAACGCCTCTTCCTCCGGGTACAGGCTGAGGAGATAGGCCATGATGTCTTCGATCTGGGCGTCGGTCAGGCGATCACGCCAAGAGGGCATGCTCAGCGGCGGTGGTGGCCCCTCAGGGTCGAGGCGGGGAACCTGCGTCACTCCGAGTTGGATCTTCTCTCGCAGCTCCGCGGCAGTGTAGGCCTCCTTGACGTAGCGCAGGGCCGGCACCTCTTCACCGCTTTGGGCGTTCGGGTTGGGCACGCCGCCGACGCCTCCCTCTCCATGGCAGCCCCGGCAGCCGTATCGGCGATAGAGTGCCTCTCCACGCTGTTCCGAGCTGAGTTCGAGACGCTCTCGTGCCAGCTCCGGTCGGACTGCAACGCGCTTCAAGAAAAGCACGAGCGAGCGTGCCTCTGCCGTGTTGAATCCGAATTGGGGCATCACTGTCCCCGGGCTCACAGCCTTGGGGTCGCGGAAGTGCCGGGTCATCCAACTCTCGGTGCGGCGGCTGGCGACGTCATCGAGAACAGGACCGATATCGCCACCCTCGCCGCCGATCTTGTGACAGCCGATGCAGCCCGAGTCGGAAAAGAGCCGTTCACCCCGCTCCGCGCTTTCGAGGATGCGGCGTGAGGCGTGGTAGCCGCCGACCTCCGGCTCGCGCAGACTGAGAACATAGAGAGTGAGGGCGTGCGCCTCCTCCTCGGTGAATCCGTAGCGGGGCATGGCGGAGCCGGGAACCACCGCGGAGGGGTCGAGGAAGTGCGCCTCCAGCCACTCCGGTCGCCGCGGTTGGCCGCGGTCGGATCGGTCGAGCTCGGGCCCGGCGGTGCCGCCACTACCGTTAATCTTGTGGCAGCCGAGGCAACCGTTGTCTTCAAAGAGCTTCCGGCCTTTCGACAGCTCGGGCGCGGCCGGGTTGTCGGCTGCATCGTGACACCGCCCGCAGCTCGCCTGGATGTACTCGAGCGGCAGCAGGGGCCGATCCCAGAAATCGACGTTACCGTGAGCGTCGACCGCATTCGTCGCGCGTCCCTGGCCGCCATGGCAGACCGTGCAACCGAAGCGCTCGAAAGGATGTTGGTCGTGGTCGGGGTGGTAGGCGAAGGGCTGCTCGACGCCGGCGTAAGTAGGATCCTCGACCCCGAGATGACAGCTTATACACCGGTCCACCGCGTCGAGCTCGGGCACCACGATCTGTTCGAGGTGGGATCTCATGGTCCCCAACGCCTGCCGCTCACCGGGCGAGGTGGCGCGGGCCATCTCCAAGTTCCGAAACTGCGCCTGGTAGGCCTGCCACTCCCGTCGTTCCTCCTTGAGGAAGCCGGCGCCGACGAGCACGGCGAGAACGACCGAGACCGAGGCGAAAACTGCGAGGGGCAGCCGGGGCGGTGTGCCCGGACCCAAGTTCCCAACCATCATTCACTCCACCCTTTCCGACGTCGCTGCTGGCTGCTTCCACGGCGTTTGCCAGGCCCAGTTCGGGCCCCGGAACCAGGTGCCGACGGCAGTCAACACCGCTGCGACGAACAAGGCTGTGAGGAAGAGAGT
>JBGMRN010000154.1:1882-8047 GCA_048061535.1 Thermoanaerobaculales bacterium
CAGCTCGACGGGCGCGGGTTCCTCCGGGCGCGCCAGGCCGCCGTCGCGGCGGACTCGGTAAAGGTGTACGGCGATCAGCATGGTGGCCGCCACCGGCAGCAACGCCACGTGGAGCACGTAAAACCTGATCAGCGCCGGCTGCCCGACCTGGTTACCTCCGAGCATGAGGAAGCGCAGCTTCTCCCCGATCAACGGGGCGTAGCTCGCAATGCTCGTCCCAACCGTGATCGCCCAGTAGGCCAACTGATCCCATGGGAGCAGGTAACCGGTAAAGCTGAGGGCCACGGTCAACAAGAACAAAGCCAGGCCGACCGTCCAGTTCAACTCTCGTGGAGGCTTGTACGCACCCATCAGAAAGACCCTGGCCAGGTGCAGGATGACAGCGACCACCATCAGGTGGGCTGCCCAGCGGTGGATGTTGCGCAGCATCACGCCTGCGGACACGACGTACTGAAGGTCCTTCATGCTGTTGTATGCCCGCTCAACCGACGGGATGTAATAGAACATCAGCAGGATGCCCGTCCCGACAAGGATCAGAAAGAGGTACAAGCTGATCAAGCCAAGGCCGAAGGTACGGTTGGGGCGCAGGCTGTCACGGTGCACCTTGGCCGGGTGCAGATGGAGAAAGAAGCTGGAGATCATCGCCTGGGCGCGGCCGAGATCGGTACGCGGAACGCCGACCCGAAAGACAGCACGCCAAGTCGCTCGAAGCCAATCCACGAACCGGTCATTCATGCGCTGGCCTCCTCAGTTCCTTCGAGCACGAGGTAGCTCGATGCCTCCACCGTGCGCCCGCGGTCAATCAGCAAACGGCCATCTCGCGTCTGTTTCATGTCCAGCCAAGGGAGTGGTCGAGGCGCCGGCCCTTTGATGACCAAGCCGTTCGCGTCGAAGCGGCTGCCGTGGCACGGACAGAGGTATCCTTCGCCGCCCCCGACGCGGTTTACAGTGCATCCGAGGTGGGTACAGATCGCGGACATTGTTCTGAAGGCGTTTCCGTTGCGCAGGACGAAAACGCGGATCTCTTCGACGAAGGTGATGCTGCCGTCGGCATAGTCCTCGGGTTGGCCGATACGAAAACGTTGATTGGGCTCGTCGAGGAGGTTCGGGGCCAAGCCCCGGAGGCCGGCCGCCAACAACGCGCCGACCGAACCCAAGCTGCCGATCCAGCCAACCACCAGAAGGGCGGCTTGCCGCCGGCCCATTTGACCACTCTCGCGTTCGCTCTCAAAGGCGACCTTTGTATTGATCATGACGCCACTGCCTCCACCTGTTCCATCGTCACCGCGCCCACCGGACAGCGAACGGCGCACAGGCCGCATCGAATGCACCGTGTTTCGTCCTTGAGAATCGACGCGGCAGCGCCTGCGGGCGGTGTTGTTCCGCCGTAACGCCCGGCGATCACCTTGGCCACAGAGGCGGATCCGCCGATCGAGGCCACATCAGCCAGCCGGAGACAGGAGACCGGACAGACGTCGACACAGCCGCCGCAAGCGACGCACGTCGCACTGTCGAAGATCGGGCTCACGTGGCAGACGAGACAGCGGGAGGCCTGTTCAGATGCCTGGAGCGGCGCCATCACGTGCTCGACCTCGGCGGCTCCGATGCGCTGGGATCGCGGCAAGCTCGGCGGCTTCTGTCGCTGACGCGCCACGTAAACCTCCGCGACCAGCTGTGCCGGAATTACGGTGCTCTTATAGCCGGCGAGGTCGCTCTTGGAACACCATCCGTCGAGCGTCTCGGCGATGCTGCTCGCGGCCCGCCGGCCTTCGGCCACGGCGCGGATCACGTTGCGAGGTCCGAAGGCAACGTCACCACCGGTGAATACCCGCGGGTTGGTGGTGACCAGCGTATCCGGGTCGGTGAGAAGCGTCCCCCGCGGCGTCACCTGGAGGTTGTCCTCAGGCCGGAGCCACGACAGATCGGGCTGCTGGCCGATGGCGAGGATTACGGTATCCGCCTCCACCGTGACCGGCGGCGCACCGCTGAACACCGGGTTGAAACGTCCGGCTTCGTCGAACACGGAGTCCACCTTCTGGAGCTCGATGCCGGTTACGTGGCCTCCCTTGCCGAGAACTCGGTGCGGTCCCAGTCTGGTGTGGATGAAAACGCCTTCTTCCCCCGCCTCGGAGATCTCGATGTGCGAGGCGGGCATCTCGTCGAGGGACTCGAGGCAGAACACCTCCACGGCGCGAGCGCCTTCGCGAAGTGCCTGCCGGGCCGCGTCGATGGCCAGCTTCATTTCCTCCGGCCGTTCTCCGGCTCGGCTGGTGAGCGTCTGCAGCGCCTCCCTGGCCTTCGTTAGCTCTGCCCGCAGTTCCTCGGCGGACATCGAGTCCTCGGGCGCGCGATGCCGGAGCGCCGAACGGGCGACGTCGAGGGCGACGTTCCCGCCACCGATCACCACCACTCGTGAGCCGAGCTCCACTTTGCGGCCGAGGTGACGGTCGACGAGAAAATCAAGTGCATTGATCACCCCTTCGAACTCGCGGCCGGGGATTTCGAGCGGGCGGCTCGACTGCGCGCCGACGCCGACAAAGACCGCGTCGAACTCCCCGCTGAGAAGCTCCGCCAAACCAAAATCGTCGCCCAACCGGCTGTTCGTACGCAGCTCCACCCCGAGACCGAGAATGACCTCGATCTCGGCCTCGATGAGACGCCGGGGTAGCCTGTACTCCGGGATGCCAAGAGTCAACATGCCGCCGGGACGCGGGGCGGCTTCGAAGACCGTGACCGGGTAGCCCATGAGGGCGAGGTCGTGGGCGCATGAAAGTCCCGCCGGACCGGCGCCGATCACTGCGACGCGGTGGGTGCGGGCCTCGGGCGGCCCCTGCAGTCGAGGCAGGAGCGCCGGGTCGAAGGCTTCAGCCTCGATGCCGAAGCGATCGCAGGCGAAGCGTTTGAGCGCCCGGATCGAAACTGCCTCGTCGATTGCAGCGCGCCGGCAGCGTTGTTCGCAGGGGGCGTCGCAGATTCGGCCGCAGATCGACGCGAACGGGTTCGGCGCACGGGCGATCCGGTAGGCGTCCTCGAGTCGTCCTTCGGCGATGGCGTGGACGTATCCGCCTGCATCGGTCCGCACCGGGCAGCCTTGGCGACAAAGAACCTCTCGCTCGAGGTGAGCGATATCGACCATCTCCACCTGATACGTCGCCTGCACGGTCGGCGCCTCGCCTATCGCGTCGCGGGCCATTTTCCCTCGGCCTCAGCTACTCGCCGCCGCCCTGAGCCGCTTGCTTGGCAGCGAGCAGGTCCTTCTTGCGCACCGAGGAGTCGTAAACCAGGAACTCGAAGATCAGCTTCCCGTCCTTCTTGTTGATCCCACTGCCGGGCTTGCGCATCATCCGCTTGACGTAGCGAGACCACTCATCCTTGGTGGCGTAGTCGGAGCTGATGGGACGGGAGAGCGTGTGGCACTTGGAGCACCGCTGCGCAAAAACCTTGTACCCCGCCTGCATGTCGGCGGGATAGCTCGAAACGTCGATCGTTTCCGGTCCGGAGTCGAATTGCGCAAGGGTCTTCTCGTCGGAGGGCGACTGAGCCCGGACCAGCACCGCAGCGCCGAGAACCGCGCCAAGAACAAGCAGCACGGCTCCTTGGCGGGATGTGGGAACGGCCGATTTCATGACGCTCATCATACATTCTCCTTGTTGTTCACTCACTCGAAAACGGGCGGTCGGCCCTATTTGCTCGATTGTCCAGCTTGGTTTTTCCGGCCGTCCTTGTTGTTGGCCTGCAGATAGCGCAGCACGGCCCGTGCCTCGTCGCCGGTTAACCTGGCACGCACCTGCATATGCATCACGATCACCGACCACTCTTTGTCGGTGCGCTCGCTCGGGTAGCGCTGGGAGTGGCAGTTGCCACAGTTGGCGGCGTAGACCTTGGCGCCGTCCAGGGTCTTGGCGGTGCCGGCGGTGGCCCAGATCGCTGCTGTGAGGGTGATGGCGCCCACCATAGCGGAGGCGATTCTCGAGGTCTTGATCCTTTTCATTTCAATCATCTCCTTGTTCCTCGCCTCAGAATCCGATGGCGAACATGAGCGTTGCGGCGTCGTCTTTCGGGCCGTCGGACGGGTCGAGTTGCTCCCACGCCAGGCGAATGATGGTCGATGCGTTGAGGTAGTAGTTGAAACCGACCGTCAGCTCGCTGACGCTGCGATATCCGTAGTCGACCTCACCGATCCGCACCAACGCTTCCACCGGATTCAGGAAATATGCCGGGATCAACGCGAGCCGGAGCGAGGGCTGGAGGTACCAGCCGTCCACCTGCTGGTCGGGAAGCGCCTCGCCCTCGATCGGTTCGAGCTGGGTTTTGGTGTCCACCCACTCTGCGAGCACGTCGAACATTTCGTGGTGATAGCTGAAGTCGAGACCGATCATGGTGGCGTCCAGGCTTGTTGCTTGGTCATAGGTGCTGTCGAGATACGAGGCCCCGAACTCCAGTCCCTTGAGGGGAATCAACGAGACCCGGCCACCGTAGGCAAGGTCGCCGTTGCTGCTGCTGGCGGCGGTCAGGAACACTGGGTCGGCGTGGTCGCCCTCGCCCGGTTCGCCTTCCTCCCCGTCGCCACCGTGTTCGGTGGCCGCGAAACCATTGGAAACCATCAGCGAGTACGTGAAGCGGCCGGAATTCCCGACACCAATGCCACCTCTGAGCTGCGCGCCCACTTGAGAGAAGGGCACCAGGCTCTGAGCGTGTCGATAGATTAACGGCTTGGTGGGCGCCTTGTTGATCCACGCCGGGTGATGGCGTTCGATAAACTGGCCGAACGGAGTCAGGAATTTCCCCATCACGAGCATGGCGTTGTCTCCGATCAGCCAGTCGATCTGGGCGTACTCGAGTCCGACCTCGGTGGTCTGGTCCTCGTACTCGAATTCGAGCTCGGCCTCGAAGAGAAACTTGTCGGAGACCTTGTAGAGGAAGATTGGCGTGAAGCCGAGACTGAAGCTCCCATCGCCACCGTCATTTCCGGAAGTGAATGTGCTGTAGCCGAAGCCCGTCAAGAGAAACGCGTTGTCGGAATCAGCCTCTCCGGTCTGCGCGCCGGCGGGTGCGCCAATCAACAGGGCGAGGACCCCGATCATGACGAATGTACGTGGTGAGCACCCCATTTTGTGTCCTCCCATTTTCCCTATCTCAGAGAATGCCATCGGGCGGAAGTTGAGCGCATCAGTCAAATTGGGGAGATTGTCTCCGCCAAATGTATGAAATATCGCTCGACCGTCAGCCGCGTGCCCTCAGATGATTCCGAGTCGGTAGGCCGAGGCGACCGCCTCGAGCTTGGAGTGGGCGCCCATTTTGTTGATGATTCTCTGGACGTGGGTGCGCACGGTGGCGATGCTGATGAAGAGTGTCTCGGCGAGGTCCTCGGTGCTCGAACCCGCTGCCAGCAGACGCAGCACCTCCAACTCTCTGGGAGTCAGATGCTCTGTCGGCGGCGAGGACGTGGGATCGGCTGTGAGCGGGGCTTGGTTTTCGGACCTTTCCGGCAGCTCGGTCGTGGAATGAAGAACATGGACCAGCGCGTGGCCGGCGCCGACCCCAACCCGCAGGGCGTGGAGCCGGACCCGGATTTTTTCTCCGTCTGGACATTCAGCCAGCATCTCGAAGGAGCGCACCGGCTCGTTTCTGGCCGCCATGTTGTGCAGGGCGCAGTGCTGATCGCAGTAACGGTTACCGAACATGTCCCGACCGCAAATAATCTCGTGGCAGGGCCTGCCCAGGGCGTCGCCGGCAGGTCGGCGCAACAACCCTTCCACCGCCTGATTCCACGCGATGACCTCTCCCTGAACTCCGACTGCAAAGGCGGGGTCGGCAGTGCTGGCGACGAGCTCCACGATCAGACGGAGAGCCTCCTCGACTTCATCTGCACAATTGCTCACCCTTCGCAGTATAGATGAGGCCACTCGCCGGTTCCTATTACTCTGGAAGGGACAGTGCATTTCTCGATGCAGAAACGAGCGATTCTGCTGTAAGGTCAAGTAAAACAAGTATTTCCGCGGAGATCTACTCCTGTACGTCGCACACGGAAATTCGCAGTTTTACGCAGAGATTGCGAAAACGCGCCGTTTTTGAACGGGAACAAGGCCGTATTCAACCGGCGTTCCGCGTGCCGGATTTCCAACATCCCTGCTGTGTTTGAAGCAATTTGCGAGGTGCATTCAC
>JBGMRN010000155.1:0-1970 GCA_048061535.1 Thermoanaerobaculales bacterium
CACGCACAGCGCATTGTGCCCCGCAGTAGAAAAATGGTGAGAAGTGCGGGTTAGGGCGACATTCTGCAATCGCGCTTCCTGTGGATTGCCAGGCTGAAGCCTGGCACGTCCCGTTAACCTGTTTCGTGCTCGTTCCGGGGGATCCGTAGTCCCGGTACGAGCCTCCGTTCGGGTACCACGAAGATCGCCTTGGGGTACTCGGGACATGCTTTCTCGCACAGGCCGCAGCCGGTGCAGGCGCCGCTGCCGACCAGCGGCCGTCCGCCGATGATCATGATCGCCTGGTCGGGGTAGGGACAGGCCGCATAACAGCTCCGGCAGGTCTCGCCCCTGAAGGTGATGCAGAGGCGGGGATCGACCTTGGCGATTCCCAGCCGGACCCGCTCCGGGCCTCCGGGGTCGACGAGGGCGCCCTCGTCACAGGCAGCGATACACGGCAGCTCGGTGCACAGGTAGCAGGGGATGACCGATGGATTGATCACCGGCACCATCCGCCCGTCGTCGCGCCCGAGCGAAATGATCGAGGATTGCGGGCAGACGGGGATACAATCTCCGCAGCCGGTGCATGCGGCGAGAAACTCCTCATCCGGCACCAGCGCTCCCGGTGGTCGGAGGAGCTTCTCGGGGTCCGGTTGGGTGACCTTTGCGGTGGCCTCCGAAGCGTCCCGAAGCCTACCGAACCACCCGGTGAGGAACTCGCGGCGACTGCGGCGCTCGCCGCCCCTCATGCGCAGACTCCCTCGGGAAGGGGGATTTCCCCCCAAGGCGCCGCATCGGTGATCCGGTGCACGTCGATCGACGCCTCCGCGGTCGCCACCAGCTTGTCGATGTCGAGGGCCGCTTCCGCCTCGTCGAGCTTGAGGGCGGTCGAGTGGGTGGCAGGATTGTCGGGAAGGAGGAACGAGCAACAGTCGAAATGAGGACGGATCGAGATCTCGTAGCTTCCAAGGCGGCGCGCCAGGGTGATGATCTCCTGCTTGTCGAGCCCGATCAGCGGACGGAGGACCGGGGTGGACGCGACCGATTCCACGGCTCGTAGATTCTCGATGGTCTGCGAGGCCACCTGGCCGAGCGATTCACCGGTGATCAGGGCATCTGAGCGGAATGCCTGAGCCATCCGACCAGCCAACCGGAGCATGAATCGCCGGTACAGCAGGACCCGGAGCTCGGCTGGGCACTGAGCTGCGATCTCTTCCTGGATCGGCAGCAGCGGCACCATGGCGAGCCGGGCAGGCCCCTGGAAGCGCGCCAGCACCCGTACCAGGTCCTCGACTTTCTCGAGGCTGGCCGGGTCAGTGCGCGGCACCGAGTGGAAGTGGACAAAGTCGAGGGACATTCCCCGTTTCATCATCATGTAAGCGGCGACCGGCGAGTCGATTCCACCCGACAACAGGCAGGCCGCGCGGCCGCCGACACCCACCGGCAACCCCCCTGGGCCGGCGATCTTTCGGGTCCATGTGTACAGGCCCCGATCATCGACCAGCACATGCACCGTCAGCTCGGGTTCGCCGAGATTCACCTTCCATCCGGTCCGCTCCGCAACGAAAGCGCCAAGGGAGCGCTCGATCTCCGGCGAGGTCATCGGGAAACGCTTGTTCGAACGGATGCAACGAACAGCGAAGGTCTTTGCCCGAAGATCTCCGAGTCGGGGGCCGAGGTGGGTCTCGAGATCGGAGTACGTCACGCCCGCGTGCTCCACGGGCATGAAGGCCCCGATGCCGAACACTGTCCCGAGGCGGCGGGCCGCTTCGACGAAGGCCACAGATTCGGAGAACGTCACCAGTACCCGCCATGCCGGCCGGCTCACCGTCGCCACCGGGAGGTCTGCCAACGCCGCGCGAACGTTCCTGGTGAGAGTGCGTTCGAACCAGCGCCGGTTGCCGCCCTTGAGGCTGATCTCGCTAGTCGTGGCGAGAATCCGGGTCACCGTTTCCATGCGGAAGAGGTTACCATTTGTGGAATTCGGAATT
>JBGMRN010000155.1:2070-7981 GCA_048061535.1 Thermoanaerobaculales bacterium
GGAATTCGGAATTGGGAATTGGGAATTCCATCGGTCTCGTTCTCTGTCTCAGAGAACGAATCTGATCGGTTCGGCCATGAAGCAGAGGACGAAGATGGCCACCGCGATCCAACCGATGAGCCGGCGGCGCGGATCGAGCGCCCGGTCTTCATCCCAGATTCGGGGGTGTTGTGGTTTCAAGACCACGGCGATGACCACCCACAGCCACCAGCCGGGCCAGAGGAATCCGAGGAGGGCGAGCAAGCCGAGCATCGGCCAGGCCAGCTTCCGGTGCCATCGGCCGAAAAGGGCGTAGAAGATGTGCCCGCCGTCGAGTTGTGCGAATGGCAACAGGTTGAGGAGGGTGATCAGGATGCCGAACCAGGCGGCGACCCCCGTGGGATGGAGCCACAGGGTGACATCGTCCCCGAGCCCCGGCCGGGTGACGGTCTGGACCAGGCGGTAGATCAATGGTTCGGCAAATTCCAGGTAGCTGCTTCCGACGGGAGGTGCTCCAACCCTCGAGGCGGCGATCCCGAAGGCGAGAAATGGCAGGAGGGCGACGAAACCGGCGATCGGCCCCGCGGCGCCAATATCGAGAAGCTGTTTTTTGTTGGCGATCGGATCCTTGACGCGGATCACCGCCCCGAGCGTTCCAATGCCGAGGAAGGGCACCGGAAACGGGATGAAGAAGGGAGGGGTGACGGTGAGGCCGTGGCGTCTGGCGGCGAGGTAGTGGCCCATCTCGTGGCAGAAGAGTATGGTCAGGAGGGGGATGGAAAACTCGAGGCCGGCGGCGAGTAGCCTGGGATCGACGAGGATCTCCGAAAGGCTGAGGTCGGCCATCTCCTCCGGCAAGCCGCCCCATACCAGTCCGCCAATCACCGTGGTGCTGGCGAAGGTGAGCGCGAAGAGCAACCAGTGCAGCCACCAACGCGGCCGGTATCCTTCCCCGGGGGAGGGGAAAGCCCCGACGGGAAGCCCGTCGGGGCCAATGGGTTCATACGATTCAGGCGGGCGCACTCTCAGCTCATGTCACGCAGCGCCTTACCCGGTTTGAAGCGGATGGTCTTGCCTGGAGGAATCTCGACCTCGAGGCCGGTCTTGGGGTTGCGGCCGATACCGCGCTTTCGATCCTTGACCTGGAAAACCCCGAAGCCGCGAAGCTCGATGCGGTCGCCGCGCAGCAGGGCGTTCTTCATGCCATTGAAGAGCGCATTCACTGCCTCGCTCGCCTTCGGCTTGGAAAGGCCGGTGGCCAGCATCACACGTTCGACCAGATCCGACTTGATCATCCACTCCTCCTTTCCCGGACGCGGGAATTGAGACCATAACCGGAAGCCCAACCGCTGTCAAGGGTTAGCACCCAGGCTCCGCCACAAGAGCCCTCCGCGAAGGTTGTAGAAGAACTGGTGCTTCCGCCGGATCAGAATGGAACGTCGTCGGCGTCATCCGGGAATGCCTGGCCGACTTTGCCGTGATCCTCGTGGGGTGCGCCACCGCCGGTCTCGCCGCGGCCTCCCAGCATCTCCATTCTCTCCGCGTGGATTTCGGTGAAGTACTTCTTCTGTCCGTCCTGCTCGTAACTTCGAGTACGGATCTGACCCTCGATGTACAGCAGCTTGCCCTTGGTGACATATTGATCACAGATCTCGGCCAGCTTGCCCCACGCGACGATGTTGTGCCATTCAGTGCGGGGGTTGCCGTTCTCGTCCTTGGAGCGGCGATCGGTTGTCGCCAGTGAGAATTTCGCGAGATGCGTTCCACTGGGCAGAGCGCGAAAGTCCACATCACGGCCGACGTTGCCGACCAGGATTACCTTGTTGATTCCCATGGGTGATTCCTCCCTGCGGTGGACAGGATGGGGGGAGCTTAACATAAATTGGGAATTCGAAATTCGGAATTCCGAATTCCTAATTCTTTTTCGCGTCCGCCCCAGGCGCCGAATCGCCACACGATTGCCATGACAGGACCATCGCCTCTCCGTCCGATGGTGATACCGTTCCTCTGTGAGCCAAGAGCAGCGCATCATGCGCCACGCGTCGCGGATGGCTGTCGTGACCCTGATCTGCCGGATCACCGGGTACTTGCGCGACAAGGCCCTGTTTTCGGTGATCGGCGCCGGGCATTTCTACGACATGTACCGGACCGCCAATCGCATTCCAAATGCCTTCCGCGGGCTCTTCGCCGAAGGCACTCTCCACGCCGCTTTCGTGCCCACGCTGGCCCAGATGACCGGGAAGGATGGCGACAGGCGCGAGGCGTTGGAACTCTTTCGCGGCCTGCTGGCGGTGCTGCTGCTGGTTGTGGGCGTGGTGGTTGCAGCCGGCATTCTTTTCTCCCCGTGGTTGGTGCGACTTTACGCCGAGGGCTTCGCGAGCACGCCGGGCAAGCTTGAGACGACGATTCTCATGAACCGGCTGATGTTTCCCTATCTCCTTCTGATTTCCCTTGCCGCCCTCCTCCAAGCGGTGTTGAACAGCCATGAGAGGTTTCTGCTCTCCGCCTCCACCCCCATGTTCTACAACCTCACCATCGCCGGGGTCGCGTGGCTCGTGTTACCCCGCCTCGAAAACCCCGCACCGGCGCTGTCGGCGGCGGTCTTGGCGGGTGGGCTCATGCAGTTCGCCGTGCAGGCGCCCGCCGTGCGACGGCTCGGTTTCTCCCTTCGGCCCCTGTGGAGTGGCCTGACGAGTGCGCATGTTCGTGGCGTCCTGTTGCTGATGCTGCCGGGGATTCCGGTGCTTGGCATCAACCAGCTCAATCAGCTCATCTCCAACCGATTCGCCTCCTTCATCGACTCCGGGGTGAGCTATACCTATGGCGCCTATCGGATTACCGAGCTGGTGTTCGGGGCGATCGTGGTGCAACTGACGACTGTGCTGTTGCCACTGCTCTCCCGCGAGCTCCACGAATCGCCCGAACGGGCGCCCCGCACCTTGCTTGGAACCATTACCCTTGTCAGCTTCGTAACCCTTCCGGCGGCTGCAGTGATGGCGACCCTTTCCCGCCCGATCGTCGGCCTGCTCTTCGGCGGCGGGCGGTTCAACGCCGGCGATGTCGCCACCACCGCTGTGACGCTTTCCGCATATGCGTTTTCGTTGGTCGGGACCGGACACGTGAAGGTGATGGCGAGCGCGTTTTTCGCCCACAAAAACACCCGCACGCCGATGTGGGGGAGCTTGGTGGCGCTGGTCATCTTCACCGCCGCGTGCGCGCTCCTGGTAGGACCGTTCGGCACTGTCGGCCTGGGTTGGGCCAACACCATCGCCATGGCCTGTTTCGCGGTGTTTCTCACCGGCCTCTACGTACATTTGTACGGCTTTTCCGGCGTCCCGATGATTGGACCTCTCGTCGCCGTGGCCCGGCAGCTGATCGCGACAGCGATGCTCGCCGCGGGACTGCTCCAGGTACGCCCATGGCTTGCGGCCATCGACCACACATCGCTCGACGGCGCCCTGCGCCTGGTTTCGGTGCTGCTACCCGCCGGGGTGGTCTACCTGGGGTTGGTGACCCTTCTCGGTGGCCAAGAGCTGCGCATGCTGCTGGCAACATTCAAAGGGAAGTCCGACCAACAATGAAAATGGTAATCCAGCGGGTGTCTCGGGCCGAGGTCCGGGTGGCGGGCGAATCGGTTGCCCGCATCGGGCTCGGCATGCTCGCCCTGGTCGGACTCGAACGCGGAGATGGAAGAGCGCAGCTTGAGCGCGCGGCCCGCAAGCTGGCTACCCTGCGCGTCTTCGAGGATGGTGCTGGGCGAATGAACCTCGGGCTGGGCGAGGTTGGAGGAGCGGTCCTCGCGATCTCACAGTTCACTCTCGCGGGCTCCATCCGCAAGGGACGGAGGCCGAGCTTCGACCGGGCGATGGAGGGCGCCGCCGCGCAACCACTGTTCGACGTTTTCGTCGAGCTCCTGCGGGCGGAAGGGGTACGGGTGGAAACCGGTGTCTTCGGGGCGAAGATGGAGGTCGAGCTCGTGAACTCCGGGCCGGTCACCCTCATCTGGGAAGACAGCCCGGAGTGAATTCGGAATCTGCTTGACGTGCGGTCATCGCGCCCAAGCGCGGGCAGAAGGCTTGACCGACTCGACCGACCCGCGCGCCGAAAATTCCGAATTCCGAATTCCGAATTCCGAATCCTGGGTCAGCCGCCGTTTGCCGTCTGCCAGGTCTCCCAGAAGTCCGCGGCGTCGGCCAGGTGGTCGAGGGCGGCGAGGAACTGGTCATCGTTCTCGAGCGCCGCCCGGTAGCCTTCCTCCAGTCCGACGGTGGCGTTGAGCAGCTCGACCCGAAGTCCCAGCTTGATGTCCGAGATGTCCTGAGAGTTCCGGCGCAGCTCTTCGACGTTCGAGGGATCGAGGATGTCCTCATCAGAGATCCAGGTCCAGAACTCACCGAGGACCTGCTCATTCGCGGAAAATGCGCGCGCCATTGCGGCTTGCTCGTCCTCGGGGATGTCCTTGAGCAGCTCGACGGCGAACCGGAAGAAGGAGGAGCTTCCGTAGAGGCGCGCGAGGTTCTCAGAGAGCGTGCGGCTTTTCAAGCTTACGTCGGGTGTGATGCCGCCGCCTCCAAGCACGGTGCGACCGGCGTCGGTGTCGAAGATCGGGCCTCCATCGTTTTCCTCAGTGGCGCCGTTGCGGTGCGTGATGTAGTCGATGAAGGACCCGTAGTCGCGTTGGATGCTGCGACCCGACGGCGTGTAGTAGCGGGCGGTGGTCAGCGCGAGACCCGTGTCGCGCACGGTGAAGACGGTTTGAACGAGACCCTTGCCCCAGGTGACTTCCCCGAGCACGAGCCCGCGGTCGTGGTCTTGAACCGCCCCCGCGACAATCTCCGATGCCGAGGCGGAACCCTCGTTGACCAGAATCACCAGCGGCCCTTCAAATGAGTTGGAGCGTCCCGGCGCCGTCAGGGTCGAGTGGCTCTCGGGGGTTCGACCTCCGGTGGTGACGATCAAGTCTCCCTTGCGAAGAAAGGCGTCCGACACACCGATGGCGGCGTCCAGCGAGCCCCCGGGGTTGTTTCTCAGGTCGAATACCAAGCTCTCCATGCCCTGCGCCTCGAGCCGGTCGAGAGCCTCATGGACCTCGCGCACACTGCTGCTGGAAAATTCCGAGAGGCGGATATAGCCAACGCCCGGTCGGACGATGAAGGCGAAGCGTACAGTATTCTGCGGAATTCGTGTGCGCGTGATTTCGACGTCGAACGACTCCTTGAGCCCGGGACGGTTGATGGTCAGGAGTACGTCTGATCCTTCGGGTCCGCGCACGAGATCGACAACATCGTCGAGGGAAAGATCCTCGGTGAGGGTGCCCTCGACGGCCGAGATGACGTCACCCGCCCGCAGCCCCTTGGCCGCGGCGGGCGTGCCCGCCATGGGGGCGATCACCGTGACCTTGCCGTTACGACGGGAAATAATGATTCCGACGCCGAAGAACGAGCCCTCCTGCCGCGAGCGCATCTTCTGGAACGACCGGGGGTCGAGGTAGTTCGAGTGCGGATCAAGAACCTCGAGCATGCCGGCGATGCCATCGTAGACGATATCCGCAGGGTCCTTTTCCTCGGGCAGCCACTCGAGCAGGATGCTGACGACGCGTGATGCCCGTAGCACCAGTTCGGTTTCCTCCTCGGGGACCGAGCGTTCACCAATAAGGGCGCCTGCGGTTGCCCCGCTGAGAAGGACGATGATGGCGATAGCCCAGGGATTGAAATTCTGTCTGTTGATGGTCATCAAAGCTCCGCTAGATTTTCCCGTGTCCGCGCCGCCGAACGCCGACGCTTTTAGTGTAACCCGAACGGGCCCCGAGATACTCCGGGCCGGCTCGCATTTCGACGACGGGCTGCCGACCTCGAGGGGTTTTTCTATCGTTGCGCTGCCCGAGAGGATGCCAGGCACGCCGATGTGACGACGAGGACCTCGTCACATCGGG
>JBGMRN010000156.1:0-5531 GCA_048061535.1 Thermoanaerobaculales bacterium
GAGTTCGACCAGGAAGAGTTGCTGCGCACCGTCTCGCGGCTGCTGTGAGGGGCAGGGAGAAGAAGACATGAAGCAGACCCGCGTGTTCATCGTCGACGACTCGGCGGTCAGCAGGATGGCGCTGCGACAGGCCGTGGAGGGCGACGGCCGAGCGCGAGTCGTCGGTGAAGCGATCGACGGCCACCAGGCGTTGGAGAGGATCCACGACGCCGAGCCGGACATTGTGCTGATGGACATCATGATGGCCAAGATGGACGGCATCGAGGCTACACGCGCCCTGATGCGCTCATTCCCCAGGCCGGTGCTGATCATCTCGGACCTGGTGGGCCGCGACTGCGACCTCAACTTCAAGGCGCTCGAAGCCGGCGCGCTCGATCTTATTCGCAAGCCCTCGGCCCTCGAACTCGCTGACGAAGCCGCGGTAGGCCGCCTGCGGCGCAAGGTACGACTACTGGCTGGCGTGCCGGTGGTCACCCGCCACCAACGCCGCACCAGACCCCCCAGGACAGAGCTCAGGACGGCCATCGGAGACGGAACGTCTATCGGCGAGGTCTCCGTTGTGTGCATCGGCGCCTCCACCGGGGGGCCGGCTGCAGTCCTGCGGGTGCTGGCAGCGCTCAACGGTGGTTCGCCATGGCCGATCCTCCTGGTCCAGCATACGATCGCCGGCTTCACTGCCGGTATGGTCAAGTGGCTGGGCCATGCTTCAGGGCTTGAGGTCGTCGTAGCCGAGGACCGGGTCAGACCGCGGCCCGGTGTGATCTACGTGGCTCCCGATGACCATCATCTGGAATTCAGGGGCGAGCGTATGGCTCTGACCGTCGGGCCGCCTCTCGGCGGCCACCGGCCGGCGGTTGACGCCCTCTTCGACTCCATCGCCGACGGTGGCGCCGCAGAGGGAGCGATCGCCGTCTTGATGAGCGGCATGGGCAGCGACGGCGCCCGCGGCCTGCAGCGCATTCGCCGTGCCGGCGGCTGGACGATCGCCCAAGATGAGGCATCGTCAGTGGTTTACGGCATGCCAAAAGTTGCGGTCGAGCTGGAGGCCGCCTGCGAGGTACTGTCGGTCGACGGGATTGCCGCCAGGCTGGTCCAATGCGCAACCTAGCCCGTTCCCATCCGGAAACTCCGGAGGGGATAGCGCAGTTCTCGATGCGGAAACGAGCGGTTTTTTCGGGAAAACAGCGAATCTATAAGCGTCAAGGGTCCTCAAACACCACTGCTGGTCTGCGGCGTTGGCAAGAGTGGAGGAACCGGCAGTCGGCAACTCTGCATGCCTCGGCGCGACCGCGGAGTCTCGGTTCGGGAGCTTCATGTCTCAGTTCGAGACACAGCGACCAGACTTTTGCAAAAAAGACTGTGAAACCCGCCCCCGCAAAGTTGGCGTGGTTTTTGCTCGGAGTTGATCCAGGACGTGAGAGCAAGAACTCACGAGTTGGCCATAAAAAGCGGGGCAAGCCGAACGCGGGAACCAGACGGAGGCGATGATGGACATCACTTCAATAACCGCCAAGAATTTATTGAGCCCCATGGCAAGCCTGACAGCTGGAAGGAGCAACCTCACCGATGCTGTAGAGCGAAAGAAGAGATTCGTCGAGGGCCTCGTGGCAGGCGCGAGCGACACCTTCGCCGATATGGACGCGCTCCTGACGGGCGAGGAGATTCAAGCCAGGTGCTTTGTCCCCACCAACGGCTTAAACCGCGACATCTTCAGGGACATGGACGCATGGCTCGAGGAGTCCCACCAATGAGACTGGTATCGGGGTTCGCGTGCGATGGAGTCAAAGTTCCGGATCGTCTGGACCGGAGTCGCATTCTCGCTTCCGGGGGCTTTCGGCACATGTTTTCGCCAATATTGGCGAAGCAGAAAGGACAGATCATGAAGCAGAAATCTCTCCACTTGTTCGTTGTTATCTTCTTCCTATTAACCCTGGCATCCTCTATGGTACAGTCAACGGAATTCCCTCACCGCGTCGACTACCCTGGAGTCACTCCCATTGACACTCTGGAGCTTGCCACGAAGCTCGACGCTGACGAGGTCGTCCTTGTCGATGTGAGATCCAAGATCGAATTCATTGTAATTCACGCGGTTGACGCGATCAACATTCGCTTGTCGAGTCCACAATTTGTCGAGAAAGTGGCCTCACTATTTCAAGATAATCCCGGGAAAGAAGTTGTTTTTTACTGCAATGGTGTGACATGTCTCAAATCATACGAGGCTGCAAACACTATCACCAAAGCAGGATACAAGAACTGTTATGCGTACGACGCAGGAATTATGGAGTGGGCGCGCGTTTTCCCTGAGAGAACCCTCCTTCTCAAGGAGATCATTAAGGATCCAGAAAAGCAACTGATTTCAAAGAGCGAGTTCAAGAAAAAATGCCTTCCTTTTAGCGAGTTCAAATCAAAGGCCACCGGTCCAAATACAATCGTCGTTGACGTGCGCGATCGCATCCAGAGCAGTGGCAGCCTTCCCGGACTGGAGGATGCATCGGTCATACCGATGGACAGTTTTATCAGCACTTTCGTTGTGAGAATGGAACATAAGGACAAGACCTTGTTGATCTTCGACCAGGTTGGGAAACAGGTCAGATGGCTCGAATACTACCTCGCTGCAAATGGTTATCAGAACTACTTTTTTCTCAAAGGAGGAGCCACCGATGTTCTCAAGAATCAGCGCTACAAGGAATAGTCCATAGTCAGGAATAGTCGGTGCCACGAAGGCCATTCTCAGCATTCCTGGAAGGCTGGGCATCTCGAGGGGATGCGAAAGGTGAACTCATGAAAAAGATAGAACGAGCAGCAGTGGTGTTCGGGTTGGTTCTGCTCTCCGCCTCCGCGGCGGGCGCAGGAGAGATCATCTACGAAAAGGGCGACAAGAAGATTGAGATCGGGGCTCGCATTCAGCTGCAGTACACCCAGATCGACCCAGATGGTGCCGAGAGTGTTGATGAGCTCTTTTTCCGCCGCCTCCGTCCTTACATCGCGGGCACGGTATCCAAGGACTGGTGGGGCAAGATCCAGTTTGACTTCGGCAAGTCTCTCGACGCGGACGAGGTGGCCGTTAGGGACGCCTACATCCAGTATAAGGGTTGGGACAACATCAAGCTGACGATCGGCAACTCCAAAACGCCCTTCTCACGCGAGTTTATGAGCTCGTCAAAAAGACAGCAGGGGGTCGAGCGCAACTTCGTCGGCGCCCACAACTTCGGTGTACCGGACCGCCAGCTCGGCCTGCGTCTGGACGGCAACTCGATGGGCAAGAAGCTCACCTGGATCGCGATCGCCGGCTCCGAGTCGCACGATCCTGGCGTCAGACGGATGGACTTCGACTCGCCGGCCAACCGTCAGTTCGACTGGAACCAGGGCTGGATCGCGTCGGCACGTTTGGACCTTCATCCGATGGGTCATGTAAAGTTCGACCAGGGTGACTTTCGTTCCGACGAAATCAAGCTGCGATTCGGTCTCGGCGCCTTCACCTGGTCCAACGACGGCGACAGAAACCTGTACACCGACGACGGAGTTTCGAACTCCAGATCCAAAGCCGACCTCGACAGTGCAATCGGCATCGAGATCGGTGTCGGCCTGCGTGGCAAGGGCATCTCGGTAGATGCCGAGTATCAGATCGTGTCTGGCGAAACCGTCGACCCTGCATTCTCCGGTGGAATATACGTGGACGGGGAGACCGAGCTCAAGAAGATTAGCCTGGAGGGCGGCTACATGTTGTCCGGTAACAGGTTTGAGATCGTTGGCTCCTGGGAGCAGATGGACGCCGACGGATATGAACAACCGTGGCAAGCCACCCTGATCGGTTTCAACTACTTCTTCAACCGCCACAAGGTTAAGGCCCAGTTTAACTATATCTTCGGAGAAAACGTGTTCGGCGTTGCCGGAGTTGACGCTAACACGATCCACCTGCGGATGCAGTTCGTCTTTTGAACGATGCGTCGCGGCCTGGAATCGCGTGGGTTTTAAGAACCCGCGGTCCGTTGAAGTGTGAGAGCGGGGAGGCCGAGCAGCGCACCGACGACGCCATGTCCAGCCTTTCCCCCGGTGTCACCCGATGAAGGGCGCGTGACCGAAAACGAAGCGAGGACAAAGCCCTCGCGATCGAACGCACGAGAGATCGACCATCAGAGGTTTGTGCTCCACGCGGGACACGCGACCGACTCCGCATTATCGCGCCGGCAATAACCCAGGGGCCCGGGTATTCACTTCCACCCCTCGGAAATCCACAGCGGGGGCCCGGCCCTCCGAGCCTGGAGACGCTCGTTCGGAGGTGAACGAGATTTCGGATTGCGGATTGATCAGCGTGCGGGTCTGTCGAGCGGTTTATGCCTGTTGCCCGCGCCTGGGCGCGCTGACCGGACGTGCCTCTCACAATCTTGGGGGCCTGGGCGCTGCGGTGACCTGGCGCGGAGGGTCCCAAGATTGTGAGAGGGGGCTCTCTCGGGGAGCGCGACGACAGAAGGTCGCGTTGAACTCGGACGTGCGCTTCTGAACATCGATCACCGAGCCGGTTCGGCTACAGTACGTCCCATGAAACGACTTGCCGTGCTCGCGATCATCCTGCTCGTATCGCCCTTTCTTCCAGCCGATGACGAGATCCCGAACCACTGGCAGACGGTCGCCGAGCGCTCGGGTTTCCGGGCCACGTCGAGCTATGACGAGACCATCGCTTTTCTGCGCCAGGTCCAGGCCCGGGCGCCGCACCTGATTCGGGTCACCGATTTCGGACGTTCCGGCCAGGGGCGTCCGCTGCCGCTGGTGATTGTGTCGTCGGAAGGGGCATTCACTCCCGAAGCCGCGGCCGCGGTCGGGAAGCCGGTGTTGCTCTTTCAAAGCTGTATCCACGCCGGTGAGGTCGACGGCAAAGTCGCCTCGCTGATGATTCTCCGGGATATCGCCCTCGGCCGGCGGCCCGATCTCGCCGAGGCGGCGACGTTGCTCTTCGCACCGATCTACAACGCCGACGGCCACGAACGGGTGTCAGTCTTCAACCGGCCGAACCAGAATGGTCCGGTCGAGGGCACGGGCTACCGAACGACGGCGAGCGGCATCAACTTGAACCGCGACTTTCTCCGGGTTGCGAGCCCCGAGGGCCGGGCAATGGCCCGGCTGGTTTCGAGATGGCGCCCCCACTTGCACGTCGACAATCACGTCACCAACGGCTCGGACCACGTCTGGGTCCTGACCTGGCTGGTCCCTGAGGCGCCCCTGCTTCCTCCCGCGATTGACGCTTGGGTCAAAGGACACCTGCCACCGGTGATCGAGAGGACCGAGGCTGCCGGTCACCCATCCGGACCCTATGTCTCGCTCGTCGACGGCGCCGACCCCTCCCGCGGCATGGAATGGGACATGTTCGAACCACGCTACTCGTCGAACTACTTTCCGCTCCGCAACCGGGTGTCGATCCTGATCGAAATGCACGCCCACAAACCGTTCCGCGACCGGGTCCTCGCCAATCGGGACTTCATGGCGGTGCAACTCTTCGAGCCCGAGGCGCCCGACTCGCTGCTCCGCTGGGGCGC
>JBGMRN010000156.1:5631-7963 GCA_048061535.1 Thermoanaerobaculales bacterium
TGGCGGTGCAACTCTTCGAGCCCGAGGCGCCCGACTCGCTGCTCCGCTGGGGCGCGATCTCATCGGTCTTCGAACGGAAGATGTTCATCGGCCTCGACGTGCTCGAAAAACTGGCCCGCGAGATGCTCACCAAGGACGAGATCCGAATCGAGTGGCAGCGGGCCCTCGAGAACGAGGTCTTCGCCGCCGACCGCACGGCACGGTACCTTTGGTGGTACCGGCGCACCCCTTATTGGGACGACAGCGTCGGCCTCCTCCCGATTCTGAGAGTGATGGCTGCGCCGGATCCGCCCCTGGCGACGGGTTCTGGTGAGATGCGCGGTTTGGATTCCGAGCCCCGGCCGCAGCGGTGATCGGGACGAACCCGACAAGATGGCGCCCCCTCGGGCGTGCGCTCCGCGACTACCACCGGGGGGCAACGAGCGCTGAGCTCATCGTCCACTCCGATCTCTGGGAGGCCGAGGCGACCCCGGTCATGGAATTCTACCGGCCAGAAAACCAGGAGCTCCCCGAGCTCGAGCTGCGAGCGCTGTCGTTGTGTCGCGACCGCACGCTCGATCTCGGCGCCGGCGCCGGCCGCCACGCCCTCGAGCTGCAGCGCCGGGGTCACACAGTCACCGCCCTCGATGTGGCGGCGGAGGCTGTAGAGGTCATGCGTGACCGGGGGGTGAAGGATGCCCGCTGCGGTGATCTGGAAACGGTCCGCGACGAGAAATTCGACACCATTCTTCTACTGATGCACGGCATCGGCCTCGTGGGTGATCTCGCGGGTCTCGCCCGTTTTCTCGAGGATGCCGCAGAGATCCTGACTGGTGACGGCCGCATCGTTTGTGATTCGGCCGATCTTGGAGTCGTCATGGGACCGAAGCAGATGGAGATCCTCAACCGGTCGGGCGCCGGCGAAAGCTACCCCGGCGAGGTCGAGTTTCAGCTCACTTTCGACGGCCTCGTGGGCGATCCTTATCCCTGGCTCTTCGTCGATCCGCGGACCCTGGCGAGATTCGCCGAGGAGGCCGGGCTCCGCTGCCAGGTTGTAACTCGAGGCGCCCGCGGCGCCTACCTGGCCTGTATCGAGCAGAAGGACCGGCGCGGGTGATGATATGCTGCGCCCTCGTTCGCGGGGCGAGCACCCCAAATCCACACGGAGAAATCGACCATGAACACATTTACCCGTTGCATTCTGACGATTTGCATCGTCTCCCTGGCGGCGAGTTCGGCCGCCCAGGAAGCAGTGCCACCCGCCGCGAACCTCAACCCGGCGGTTCTCAGAGTCAACGATGACACGGTCTATGCCGCAGAGATCAGCCTTGTGATGCAGAACATCGCCGGTCAAATCGGGGATCGGGAAAAGGCGCCGGACAACCAGGAGCTCGTTCAGCTCGCCACGCAGCGGGTCGTCGAACAGAAGCTCCTTGCCCAGGAGGCGCGTCGATTCGGTCTCAAGCCCGATGAGCTGCGGGTCGCCCAGATGGTGCAGGCCGCCGAACAGCAATCCGGAGGACGTGAAGCGCTGGCGACCAACCTCGAAGGAGTCGGCTCCAGCTACGAGGATTTGATCGCGATGGTACGCGAGATGATCCTGGTGCGCACGTTCATTGCCAAGCAGATCAGCCCGACCATCCAGGTCAGCGACGAAGAAATCGCCACGTTCTACGCCGAGCACCCCGATCTTTTCCAGACCGGGGAGCAAGTGCACGCGCGTCACATTCTGTTCGCAGCAGCGGAGGGCGCCGACGCAGCAACCGTCGCCACCGCGCAAGCCAAGGCGGAGCAGGCGCGAAAGCGAGCGCTGGCCGGGGAGGACTTCGCGACCCTGGCCGGGCAATTGTCCGAGGGCCCCAGCGCCCCCAAGGGCGGCGACCTTGGGTTCTTCGAGCGGGACAAAATGCTCAAGCCTATTTCTGATGCTGCCTTCGCCCTCAAACCGGGCGAGGTCTCCGAGGTCGTCAGAACCTCCTTCGGTTTCCACGTCATCAAGGTCGAGGAGTTGCGGCCCGCGGCGACCCAATCACTCGAGGAAGCGGAGCCCCGCGTTCGAAAAATGCTGGTGCAACAAAAAACCGGACAGACGATCGCCGACCTCCTCAAGACCCTGACCGAGGCCGCCACCATCGAGCCCCTGATCAATCAGCCATCGACAGCCGGGGCAGCCCCGGGGAGGGCCACGGTTCTGGAGTAGGCCGCACTTCACCAGTTTGCTATTTTGGGTGGCGATGTACCGCACCCGCGGGTATACGAGTGCGCCCAGTCATCGCGCGTTCCAGAGCCCTGAAATGGCGCTGCTGGTGGGGAACGCAGCCCTCTGTCGCCGCGCTCTCAGAAGAAAGCACAG
>JBGMRN010000157.1:0-3849 GCA_048061535.1 Thermoanaerobaculales bacterium
TCTGGTTGTTGAAGACGTTGAAGATGTCCAACAGGAGGTTGAGCTCCATGCTGGAGCCGAGCTTGAGCGGGTAACCGAAGTGGAGGTCGGCCTCCCAGTAGGCGTCGGTGCGGCCGAATGCGCCGCGGGTGGAGAGGTAGTACTCCCAGTTGTTGTAGCCCACCGAGTACCCCATGGCGGTGATCGGCGTGCCGTCGGTGTAGAAGGCAGACAGACCGGTCGAGAGCCCGAAGTCGAAGCGGTAGTTGCCGTCGATCTTGAACTGAACCGGAACGTCGTTGGACAGCTGGCCGTCGTTGTTGACCTGGAAGTCGGCGTAGTCGAAGGCCGAGTTCAGGTTCGGGTCGAGCTGGCCGGTCGAGCTCTGGAAGAGACCGTCGTAGTTACCCGTGAGATCCGAGAACAGGAGCGAGGTGATGAACTGGAAGTTGTTGGAAAAGCGCTTCTGAACGGTGAACTCGTAGCCCGTGAACTTGCGCGTCGGTTTGTCGAGCGGGTGGAGAACGTCGTTGTAACCGAAGGCATAGCCCATGTCGAAGGTGCCCGTCATGAGACCCTCGCCCGGATTGCCGATGAAGTAGTCGCCGTCGGCGGCCAGCGAGTCCTCGATGACCGACTTGAGGTCGCGGTTGATGTACTTGAAGCCGGCCGCCCAGTCGGACGCGAACTCGTAGTCGACGCCGAGCACGATCTCCTCGAGATACTGGCCCTTGGTATTCGGGTCGACGCGCGAGATACCGCCGCCGAGGAACCGCGAATTACGGACCGTCGGATCGTTCGCGACGTCGTTGGGATCGTCCGAGAGGTTGTAGCTGAAGATCGAGATCTCGCCGCCGAAGGAGCGGATCACGATGTCCATCGGGATGGTCTCGTAGAACTTGCCCCAGTGGGCGTAGATCTTGGACTTGCCGTTGCCCAGGAAGTCCCACACGAAGCCGAGACGCGGCGCGACGTTGTCGTCGATGTCGGCAGAGATGCCACCGTCGGCGTTGAAGAGCTGCTGCTGGCCGAAGCGCACGCCGAGGGCGAGCGACAGGTTGTTGGCCACCTGCCAGGTGTCCTGGAGGTAGATGGCCCGGTTCTTGGTCTTGATGCCGGTGACGAGCGGCGAGAGAACATCGCTCGCGATCAGATCCTCCGGGTCGACGTTGTCACGGGTGCCTTCCGTCACGAAGAACCGATGGCGGTAGTAGTAGTCGCCACCACCGCAGTCGCGGGTGGCCGAATCGACGCAATTGAAGCGGTAGATGCGCTGGCCGCCGCTGTTATAGTTGCCGTTGGCGCCGCCGATGTCCTCGAACTCGTAACCGACCTTGAACTCGTGCGAGCCGGCGAGGTTGCCGACGAACCATGAGAGATCGGCATTGTACTGGTCGCGCGTAAATTCCTGGTCCTGGAAGAAACCGATGCCCGCTTCCCGGTCGTTGCTGCCGCCGCCGGCGGACCAGCCCCAGACCGTGGCCCCGGTACCGGTCGGGTCGGTGAGGTCAATGTAGCCGACGACCGAGTCGCCAGCACCGGAGATCGAATCCGCCTCGTCGTGATACGCGACACGGGCGCTGATCACCACGTTCTGGCCGAAGATGCCATCGTAGTTGAAGGAGTAGTTGGTGCCGCCGGTCGAGCGCGTTTGCAGGTAGTGGAGTGGGGTCGAGGCAAGCGAGCCGAGCGCGCCGGAGTTTTCGCCCGGGTCACCGAAGGCCGAGCCGGACAGCGAGTGGTTGGCGCCGATACGCCAGGTCAGCTTGGCCGCCCACAGGTCACGGGTAGTGGTGTCGGGTAGGATGTCGTCCTTCATCGGCGCGCCATCGACGTCGATCGCCTGGAGGACCTTGTTTCGGTCCTCGTTGTCAACGCGGTTGTAGGCCGCGAAGAACCACAGCTTGTCCTTGGCGACATAGCCGCCGAGATCGGCGCCGTAGTCCGAGCGGACGTAGTCGACGCGCTGGCGGCTGCCCGACTCAGCGCCTTCGATGGCTGCTCCCTTGAGGCTCGATTGCAGACTGTCGGTGTCGTAGTAACCGAAAACGTCGCCGTGGAACTCGTTGCCGCCGGACTTGGTGATCACGTTGATCACCGAACCGGTGGCGCGGCCGTACTCGGCCGAGTAGGAGCCGGTCTTGACCTGCACCTCGTCGATGAACTCGAAGTTGAGCCGGGTGCCCTGCTGTCCCATCTCGACGCTGGTGGTGTTGGCGCCGTCGATGTAGTAGGCGTTCTCGGCGCCGGAGGAGCCGTAGAAGGTCTGGCCGGAAGCATCCATCTGGGCGCCCGGGGACACCTGAGCAACCGAGGTGTAGTCACGTCGGATCGGCAGTTCCAGGTAGAAGTCCGACGACAGGTCGATGCCGATGCCTGTACTGGTGGTGTCGACCAGCGGCGACTCGGAGGTCACGACCACCTCGTCGGTGAACGCCGAGGTCATGATCACGTCCACCCGGGTCGTCGAACCGATGCGGACCGCGATGTCCGCCTGCTCCCGGGTCTGGAAGCTGGAGAGACTGTAGGTCGCCGTGTACGAGCCCGGAGGCAGAACCAGGAACTTGTAAAGGCCGTTGGTGTCGGTGACGGTGCTCTGGGTTCCGATCAGGGCATCGGAGTCGATCGAAACTGTAACACCGGGCAGCGCCACGCCGGCATCGTCAACCACGCGCCCCTGGATGTCACCACGGGTCGTCTGCGCCATCACGACGCCGACGGCCAGGGTGCAGGCCAGGAACGCAATCATAAACTTTCCAGAAATCCTCATCATCTTTCCTCCTTGAAATTCGATCAACGAATCGCAGGCCCTGCCGAAACGCGGGCCTCTCATCGAACCGATCCCTCCTCTCCTTTCAGGTGATATTTGCGCGCCCCCTCGGGGGCAAAAATTGTCCGTTATCCAGTGATGCAATCCTCCTGCCAGCTCTGGGCGCGTTGTCACGCCACAATGTACAGTCATTCGACCCCCTCAATCCGGCAATTCGTTCGCCGTGTCCGGGTTTCCGGATAGCGTCTCGAGGATCAACCGTCCGTGAGGGTAGTCGAAAAAGACCCGATAGCGCAAGAGGAGGGGGGTGCCGAGGATACCGTTGACCTTCGGAATGTTGCCCACCGCCGGAATCCGAAAGGGCTCGACCCAGGCGGTCTCGACAGCCTCTGCCGCCATCGACCCGATCTCGAGTCGCGCCACCCGCCCGACCACCACCAGGGTGTCACCGACCACGCCGACGCTCCCGCCGAGCTTGCGCTCGACCGGTGGCTTGAGCTGCCGCCGCGACCCTATGATCAAGGTCAGCTGACGGCTCGAGCCGGTGTCCACCACCAATCGGACCGGAACCGGCTTCTTCCCCGCCTCCACCACCACGCGCCCCGTCACCACCGGCCGGCGGTCCACGATCTCGAGCGGTAACTCCTCACCCCGCCCCCGGTAGGAGAAGGACCGAGGATCGTGGAGCAGGAGACGCCGCCTGGCCGAATCGATCTCGACCACGTAGCGCTCAAAAAGATCGGCGCCGAGAAACCCGTGGATCTCTCGGCCCGCCATCGCCGTGAGCCGGGCTGCGATGTCGTGCACCACCAGGGGCGCACGAAGAAGCTCGAAACCGAGGGCGCGGATCGAAACCTCCTGGGTGATGTGCACCGGAGTCCTTCCGGATCCCATGCCCCTGGCGACGCCCACATCACGCACCTCGAGGCCGAGGGCTTCGGCGAGGAAGGGGTCGGTGATCGCAGACTGCGTGGCGCCCGAGTCGAGCACGAAATTCAACGGTGGCGACGAACCCACCTCCACCGGTACCAGGATGAGACCCCCGAACGGTTCATACCCAAGCTCGTGGGTGCAGGACGGTTCTTCCGCAGCGCCCAGGC